>DASYCA010000068.1:0-24657 GCA_036500445.1 Burkholderiaceae bacterium
CCGGCGACGGGTCGATCCGCTGGCGCATCGTCGACGGCGCGCCGCACCGCACCCTGCGCGCACTGGCCAGCGCGCTGCCGCTGGTGGCCGCCAGCCATGCCACCCCGGCCTACCGGCGAGAGATCGCCATGCTCGCGCAGCAAGAGTGGGACTTCGTCGTCTTCGATCAGTACGGCACCGGCTGGGCCATGGCGCCGTTCCTGCGCCGGCGCGCGGGCGCCGGTGCGCCGGTGCTGGTGCACGTGGCGCACGACCACGAGGCGTCGGTCTACGCGTCGCTGGTGCGCGGCTTCAGCGGCTCGGCGTTTCGCCGCCTGGGCCTGTGGCAGAACTGGCAGAAGACGGTCCGGCTCGAACGCCGCATCGCGCGCCGCGCCGACCTCGTCACCGTGATCACCGCCGAGGACGCCGTGCGCTTCGCCGCCGACGCCCCGCGCACCCCGAGCGTCGTGCTGACGCCCGGGCACGACGGCGCGGTCTCGACGCGCGCACGCATCGACGCCTCGGTGCCGCGACGCGTGGTGATGGTGGGCAACTACCAATGGGTCGCCAAGTCGGAGAACCTGCGCCGTTTCGTCGCGGCCGCCGACGCCCTCTTCCACGCGAATGGCATCGCGCTCGACGTGGTCGGTTCGATGCCGCCGGCGCTCGCGCGCGAACTCGGCAATTGCCGGGCGACCGTGCTGCACGGCTTCGTCGACGACATCGCGCCGCTGTTCGCGAACGCGCGCATCGCGGTCGTGCCGGAGGAGATCGGCGGCGGCTTCAAGCTCAAGTTCCTCGACTACATCTTCGGCCGGGTCGCAGTCGCGAGCCTGAGCCACGCGACGGCCGGCCTGAGCGACGAGATCCGCCGCGCGATGATCTGCCGCGACGACGTGCCGGCGCTGGTGCGCGCGATCGTCGATCGCATCGACGACACCGACGCGCTGACCGCGTTGCAGGACGCGGCACTGGACGCGGCACAGGCCCGCTATCGCTGGGCCGATCGGGGCCGCGAGCTGCTGCGCGCGATCCGGCGGCAGGCGGGTTCGCGCGCGCAGGCGCCCTTCGAAGCGCGCGGGGTGGCCCGATGACCGCCGCCGCGGGGCGCCCCACGTGGTTGTTCGTCGACGCGATCGCGCACTTCGGCGGCCACGAGGCGATGTTGTTGCGCTGGCTCGAAGAGCTCGCCCACGACGGCAGCGTCGTGCCGCGACTGCTGGCCCGCGAAGGCGGCCGGCTGGCCGCGCTGGCGCCGGCCTCCACCCGCGTCGCACCGTTCCCGCCCGAGCGCACCCGAGGTCCCTGGCGGCGCCTGCGCAACGCCTGGGCCGAAGCGAAGGCGCTGCGCCTCGCGCTGAAGCAGGAGCGGCCCGAACGGGTCGTGTTCGCCTCCGGCGCGCTGGGCTACCAGATGCTGCTGGTCGTGCTGGCGCGGCTCTGGGGAGAACGCGTGCTGGTGTACGTGCCCCTGCTCGACACCTTCGAGGCCATGGGCTACCGCGCCGGCCGCGCCAAGGACCGCTTCGTGCGCTGGTTCTACAGCCGCGTGCCGCAGGGCTGGATCGCGATCTCGGGCGAGCAGGCCGCGCATTTCCGCACCTGGGCGCGACCCAGCGGGCCGGTGTTCGTGCTGCCCAACACCGTCGCCCGCGCGATCGAGCAGGCACCGCGCCTGGCACCGGCGGAGCGCGGGCCGGACGAGCGGCTGCGCGTGCTGGTGCTCGGCCGGCTCGACGCCGCGCAGAAGGGCCTGGACCTGCTGCTCGCTCACCTGGAGACGGCGCCGCGCGCGGTGCAGGACGGCTTGCACGTCCGCCTCGCCGGCGAAGGGCCGTACCGCGGCGTTCTCGAAGCGCGGCTGCGCGCCGACCCGGCGTTGGCTCGGTGCCTCACGCTCGCCGACTGGATGCCCGGCCCGCAGGCGATGGCCGGCAGCGACGTCCTGCTGTTGACGTCGCGCTTCGAAGGCGTGCCGCTGGTCATGCTCGAGGCGATGGCGCTGGGCCTGCCGGTGGTCGCCTCCGATTTGCCGGGCATCCGCGCGCACGTCGCCGACGAATGCCTGTTCGCGGTCGGCGAGCTCGCCCGCGCCGTCGCGATCCTGCAGGGCATGCGCGACCGGGGCGTGCGCGAACGCCGCGCCGCGGAAGGCCGCGCCCGCTACGAGGCCGCCGCGTCCAGCGGCGCGTTCGCTCGGGCGGTGACCCGGCTCGTGCAAGAGGTGCGCGCCGCGTGAGTTCGCGCCAACACACCTCCCGCTCCCTGCTCTGGAGCCTGCTGGAGACCTTCGGGTCGACCGGCTTCTCGCTGCTGGCGATCGTCGTGCTCGCGCGGGTCCTCAGCGTCGAGCAGATGGGGCTGGGTTCGCTCGCGGTGCTGATCGCCTACCTGACGTCGCTGCCCTTCGAGGTTCTGTTCCACGACACGCTGGTGCAGCGCAAGCAGCTCGACGAGCGCCACGTGAGCAGCGCCTTCGCCGTGACCGCTGCGGCGTCGACGACCGCGGCAGCGCTCGCGTTCCTGTGCGCGCCGGCGATCGCGAGCGCGTATGGCCAGCCGCCGCTGGCCGCGCTGTTGCGCGGGGCGCTCGCCGCGGTCCCGCTGGCCGGCATGAGCTCGGTCGTCAGCGCGACGCTGCGGCGCCGCCTCGCGTTCGCGCCGCTCGCGCGCCGAACCATCGTCGGGCGGCTGCTCGGGGTGTCGCTCGGCGTCGCGACGGCCTTCATCGGCGGCGGCGCCTGGAGCATGGTCGTGATGCAGGTCGCCTCGATCGCGTTCTCGACCGCGGTGCTGTTGAGCGACCGCGAGAACCGGCCCGCGCTGCGGGTGTCATGGGCGGCCACGCGCGAGCTGCTCGGCTTCGCACTGCCCAACATGGCGGCGCAGCTGATGCTGGTGGGCAACAGCCGGATCTTCCTCGGTGTCTTCGCCTTCTTCGCCGACGCCGCGACCTTCGGTCGCTTCAGCCTGGCGTTCAGGCTCGTGGAGGAGTTGCGCAACACCCTGTGCGCCGCCGCGTCGCAGCTGGCGCTGCCGCTGCTCGCGCGCCAGCTTCACGACCGGCCGGCGTTCGCGTCGGTCTACCGCAAGGCGACCGGCTTCACCGTCACGATCCTGCTGCCGTTGTACGCCGGCTTCGGCCTGCTGGCGCCGGACCTCGTCCCGCTGCTGTTCGGGGCCAAGTGGCAGGGCACCGAACTGGTCATCCAGGTGCTGTGCGTCGCGACGATGCTGATGATCGTGCGCGAGTTCTCGAGCGTGACGCTGACCGCGCTGGGCTTTCCCGGCGCCAACATGAAGATCAACGCCGTGGGCTTGCTGATCAGCCTCGTGCCGTTCGTCTCGGGCGCGGTCGGCACCGGTGCGCTGGCCGCGCTGGTGTGGACGGCGCGCGCCGCGGGCATGTTGGCGGGCTCGCTACAGGGGCTGCGCCAGCGCGCCGGTCTGTCGCTGCGCGAGCAGCTGGCGCCGGCGGCGCCGGCGCTGCTGGGCGTCTCGGTGATGGCCGCGGCGTCGGTGCTGGTGCTGATGCCGTGGTTGGCGCGTTTCGGCGCGCTTTCGCGCGTGACGCTGGGCGGGCTCGCCGGCGGCGCGCTCTACCTCGCCACGCTCGCGCTGGCGTCGCCGGGCCTGTTGCCCGGGATGGCGAGCTTCGTCGCGTCGGCGGCGCGCCGCGGCAAGCCGGCACCCCTCGCGACAGCAGATCCGGCCCCGGCATCGCCTGCAGCACCAGCTGCGACGGCGTCTCCCGCTGCCGCCCCCGGATCCACCAGACCGCGCCCTTCTTGACGCCGTTGCCGCGGTCCTAACGAGCAAGCGAGACCGTCGAGCGCTCCGGAATGCGCCGGGTCTCGCCCACCGCGAGCACGAAGAAGTCGTCCGGCGTCAGCCCTGCCGCCGCAGCCGCGCGCTCGAGCGCGCGCGGCGGCTCGTCGAGCGCTTCGTCGGTCAGCTGGAACGTGCCCCAGTGCACCCCGAGCGAGCGCTTGGCGCCCAGGTCCTGGTGGATATTCACCGCCTCTGCGGCGTTGACGTGCTCGCTCTGCATGAACCAGCGCGGCTCGTAGGCGCCGATCGGCAGCAGCGCGAGGTCGAAGCCGCCACCCCGTGCCGTCGTCTGGAGCGGCGCCAATCGCTCGCGGACGTCCTGGAAATCGCGGGAATAACCGGTGTCGCCGGCGAAGAACAGGTGGCTGTCCGGCGCGATGACCGCGAAGCCGCCCCACAACGTTTTCATCCTGTCGGCCAGGCCACGTGCCGACCAATGCTGGGACGGGCAAAGGACGATTTCGATGTCGCCTTTCGGTGCCGCGAGGACATGGCGCTCCCACCAGTCGAGCTCGACGGCGCCGCGGATCCCGCGCGACTCGAACCAGGCTTTCAGCCCCAACGGCACGACGAACGTGGGCGGCCCCCCGGCCTGTGCCGCGAGCGCGTCCACCGAGGCGCCGTCCAGGTGATCGTAGTGGTTGTGGGAGACGAGCACGAGGTCCACGCGCGGCAGCTCGTGCAACGCAACGCCGGGGCCAAGGTGGCGCTTCGGCCCCACGAACGAAAACGGGGACGCACGCTCCGAGAAGATCGGATCGGTCAGCACGGTGAGGCCACCGAGCTGCGCCATCACCGTCGCGTGGCCGATCCATGTCGCCGACGGGACCATCGACCGCCCGGCAACGGCGTTGGCCTGCAGGAACCGCAGGTCGGGCGCCACCCGGGGCGTCGGCGCCTGCGGGGCCGGAGGACGGCCCTCGCGCGCGGCAGTCCACTTCCACTTCAGGACCTGTGCCAGATTCTTCGGAACGTACTCGACGTAGTTGTTCTGAAAGCCGGACGGGCGGTGATGAGACTTGCCCGGTTTGTCGTCGCCGTTCACGCTTGCGACAGCGAACTGTCCGCGATCTGCCGCAACGCCTGCTCGAAGACCTCGGGCGACTGGCCGCCCTGGATCAAATGCTGCCGGTTGATCACGATGCTGGGCACCGACTGGATGCCGGCCTGCTGCCACTCGGCCTCGGCCGCGCGCACCTCGTCGGCGTAGCGGCCTTCGCTCAGCACCGCGACCGCCTGCGCGGCATCCAGCCCGGCCTCGCCGGCCAGCCGTGCGAGCAGTTGCGGATCGGAGGGGTTCAATCCGTCTCCGTGATAGGCCTGCAGCATCGCGTGCTTCAACGCGCGCTGTGCGTCGCCGCTTTGCAGCCCGGCCCAATGCAGCAGGCGGTGCGCATCGAAGGTGTTCCAGACCCGCACCCGATCGCCGAAGTCGAAACCCACGGCGGCGCCGCGTTCGCGGATCGCGGCCCGGTTGCGGGCGAGCTGCTCGTCGCCCATGCCGTACTTCGCCTTCAGGTACTCGCCCGCGTCGGCGCCTTCGGCCGCCATCGTCGGATTCAGCTCGAAGGGCTGGAAATGCAACTCGACCGGGATTTCGCCGGCCACCGCCTGCACGGCTTTTTCAAGCGAGTTCAGGCCGACGGCACACCACGGGCAGGCCACGTCCGACACGAAGTCGATGCGCAATGCGGGCTTTTGAGCAAGGGAGGTCATGGGGTCGGTCACGAGAATGAGGTGGCGCACATTCTCGCTTTTCCGCGTCGGGCCTGCCCCGGATGGGGTTGTCGGCCGTCGCCCGGCTACAGCAGATCCGGTCCCTGCACCGCCTGCAGCACCACTTGCGACTGCGTCTCGCGCTGTCGTCCCCGGATCCACCAGACCGCGCCCTTCTTGATCGTCCACGGCGCCGGCATGTCGGTCAGCAAATACGACGCCACCAGCCCCAGCGACGGCTGGTGCCCGACGATCAGCACCGGCTCGCTCGCATCCGGCCAGCGCGCCGCCTTCAGCAGCCCTTCGCCGTTGCCGTCCGGCGCCAGCTCCGGCGCCGTCTTGAATTTCTTCCCCAACGCCTTCGCCGTCTGCTGGCAGCGCAGCGCCGGGCTCACGAGGATGCGGGTCGAGTGCGCCAGCCGCTGGTTCAGCCACTCGGCCATGCGCTGGGCCTGGCGTTCGCCCTTGGAGGTCAGCGGGCGGGCCAGGTCGTTCTCGGCGTCGTCGACCGCTTCGGCGTGGCGCCACAGGATCAAGTCCATGTCATTGCGCTCCGGAGAAGCGTTGCATCAGCGCGCGCTGGGCGCCGGCGCCCACGCGCTCGACCGGCGTGTAGCCGCCGTCGGAGCGCATCGTCCAGGCGTCCTGCGCGTCGCACAGGTAGGGAATCAGGCATTCGTCGATCACGCGCTGGCGCAGCGCCGGGTCGATGATCGGCCACGCGACCTCGATGCGGCCGAACATGTTGCGCCCCATCCAGTCGGCGCTCGACAGGAACAGCGCTTCGTCGTCCTCGCCGGCGCCCCAGCTGAAGTAGCTGACGCGCGTGTGCTCGAGAAAGCGCCCGACGATCGAGCGCACGCGGATGCGCTCGCCGACGCCTTCCAGCCCCGGGCGCAGCATGCACGCGCCGCGCACGATCAGGTCGATCTCGGCGCCGTCGCGCGCGGCCTGCACGAGCGCGAGGATCAGCGGCACGTCGGTCAGCGCGTTCATCTTCGCGACGATGCGCGCGCGCTGGCCGGCGCGCGCCGCGGCGGCGACGCGCTCGACTTGCGCCAGCATCTGCTTGTGCAGCGTGAACGGCGCCTGCAGCAGCTGGTGCAGCGGCTTCATCCGGCCGAGGCTGGCGAGCTGCTGGAACACCGCGTCGACGTCGGCCGTCAGCTCGCGCGCGGCGCTGAAGTAGCCGATGTCGGTGTACAGGCGCGCGGTCTTCGGGTTGTAGTTGCCGGTCGACAGGTGCGCGTAGCGCCGCAGCCGGCCCTGCTCGCGCCGGGTCACGAGCAGCAGCTTCGCGTGCGTCTTCAGGCCGACGACGCCGTAGACGACCTGCACCCCGACCGCATCGAGCCGCTCGGCCCAGTTGATGTTGGCCTCCTCGTCGAAGCGCGCCTTCAACTCGACGACGACCATCACCTCCTTGCCGCGGCGCGCGCCTTCGATCAGCAGGTCCATCAGCGGCGATTCGCTGCCGGTGCGGTAGATCGTCTGCTTGATCGCGAGCACGTCCGGGTCGTAGACCGCCTCGCGCAGGAACTGCACGACCGGGTCGAAGGATTCGAACGGGTGGTGCAGCATCACATCGCGCTCGCGCAGCGCATCGAAGATCGAACCCTGGTTCGGCAGGCGGCCGCTCGGCCAAGACGGCACGTACGTCGGGAAGCGCAGCGGGGGCGTCGCGGGGTCGGTCGGGTCGGCCGGGTCGCTCGCCAGCTCGATCAGCTCGTTCAGGCGCACCAGGTTGACCGGCCCGTTGACCTTGTAGAGCGCCGCCGCCGGCAGCGCGAATTGCTCGAGCAGGAAATCCGACAGCTCGGTCGGGCAGGTGCTGACGACCTCCAATCGCAGCGCCTGGCCGAAGTGGCGCGTCGTCAGGCCCGAGCGCAGCGCCTGGCGCAGGTTGGTGACGTCGTCCTCGTCGACCTCGAGGTCGGAATCGCGGGTCACGCGGAACTGCGAGAACATCTCGACCTGGCGGCCCGGGAAGAGCTCGCCCAGGTGGGCGCGGATCACGCTGGTCAGCAGCACGAAGGCCTGGCGCCGGCTGCCGTCGGCGCTGGTGCCGGCGAGCTTGTCGGGCAGCCGGATCACGCGCGGCAGCACGCGCGGCACCTTGACGATCGCGAACGGGTTGATGCGGCCGAAGGCGTCCTTGCCGCCGAGCCGGGCGATGAAGTTCAGCGACTTGTTCGCGACCTGCGGGAACGGGTGCGACGGGTCCAGCCCGACCGGCACCAACAGCGGCAGCACCTCGCGGACGAAGAAGGCCGCGACCCAGCGCCGCTGCGCTTCGTCACGCTGGCCGTGGCTCACGACCACGACGCCGGCGCGCGCGAGCTGCGGCATCAGCTCGTCGCTGAACGCGCTGTACTGGTCGTCGATCAGCGCGTGCGCGTCGGCCGCGACGGTCTCCAGGTCGCGCTGCGAGACCCCCGAGCCCGAGCGCCGCGCCGACTCCAGGTAGTCGGCGAAGCGGACCTCGAAGAACTCGTCCATGTTGCTCGAGACGATGCAGACGTAGCGCAGCCGCTCGAGCAGCGGCACGTCGTCGCGGCGCGCCTGCGCGAGCACGCGCCGGTTGAACTCGAAGATCGCGCGCTCGCGGTTCAGCGGCGCCGGCAGCTCAAGCCCGCCGGGGGCGCTGGAATCGGTCATGCCGCGAGTCTAGCCACCGATTGCGTCGCATTTATGACAAGTTCGTGACTGATCGGCGACAGAAAATCGGGGTTGTCATCGACTGCCGCGCGGCCGCGCCGAGGCCTGGCAGAGGTGGTCGATCAGCATCCGCACCGGCTTGGACACCGCGCTCGCGTCGCGCACGCCGATCCTCAGTTGGCGGTGCACCCAGGGGTCGCTGAGCACGATCCGGCGCAGCTTCATCGAGCGCAGGTGCGGCAGGATCGCGGCCTCGGGCAGCACCGCCACGCCCATGCCGGCGGCCACCATCTGGCACATCGCGTCGAAGCTGCGCACCTGGATGCGCAGCTTCAGGCGCCGGCCGAGCAGCTCGGTCTCGGCCTCCAGGCGCTGGGCCAGCGAGGTCGCCTTCGAGAGGCAGACGAAGTCGTTGTCCAGCGCCTCGGCGAAGCGCAGCGAGCGGCGCCGCGCCAGCGGGTGGCCGCGCGGCACGACCAGCACCAGCCGATCGGTCCGGTAGTTCATCAGGTGCAGGCCGAACGCCTTGATGCGGTCGGCGAAGATGCCGAAATCGGCACGGCCATCGAGCACCGCCATCACGACGTCGGCGCTGTTCTGCTCCTCCAGCTCGATCCGGATGCCGGGGTTCGCCTTCTGAAAACTCGCCAGCTCGGCCGGCAGGAACTGCGTGATCGCCGAGGTGTTGGCCCACAGCCGCACGACACCGACGACGCCCGAGGCGTGGTCCGACAGGTCGGCGGCCAGATACTCGACCTCCTTCAGCACCGAGCGCGCCCGCTCCATCAGCACCAATCCGGCGGCGGTCAGCCGCACGCCGCGCGAGTGACGCTCCAGCAGCGCGACGCCGAGCGCCGCTTCCAGGTCGCTGATGCGCTTGCTCGCCGCCCCGATCGCGAGGTGCGCGAGCGCGGCGCCCTGGCTGATGCTGCCGGTGCGGCCGATCAGCGTGAAGAGCGACAGCGAGCTCAGGTCGAGGCGTTGCAGGTTCATGGGCAGGGGACGAATGAGGCGCGCCGGACGTCGCGGGCCGTGGGATTGTCAGGCCGAAGAACCTCCTGCAGCCGCTTCGCGTTGACATCGCGCCCCGCGTGAACTAAGTTTTCAGCAGGCGGCGCACCGGGCTGCATCTGCATGTGCCGGCGCGTCACGGTCGTCACGGCATTTGTTCGCACGGAGTCTGCCATGTCCATTCCTTCGCGCCTCGCCCACTACCTGGCCGAGCACGGTGCGCGCTACGGCGTCTATGCGCACCGCCACAGCCGCTGCAGCGCCGAGACGGCGCGCCTGGCGAACGTCCGCCCCCACCTGCTGGCCAAGTCGGTGCTGCTCGAAGACGACAGCGGCCCGGTGATGGCGATCGTCCCGGCCGACACGAAGGTGCGGCTGACCTTGGTGTCGCAGTTGCTCGGGCGGCATCGGCTGCACCTGTCCGACGAAGCCCGGATCGACGCGTTGTTCGCCGATTGCGAACGCGGCGCGATGCCGCCGGTCGGGATGCCCTGGGGCGTGCCGACGGTCGTCGACAGCGAGTTCGAAGCCAACGAGGTCGTCTACCTCGAATGCGGCGATCACGAATCGCTGCTGCGGCTTTCGAACGCCCAATTCCGCGAGCTGATGCGCGGCGCGCGGCACGGGCACTTCAGCCGCGAGCCCGCGCATTGACCGACCCAAGGAGCCGACCATGAAACGCACCGACATCATCGAGCTGATGAACGAACTCGTCGAAACCGCGCGCGATGGCGTGCACGGTTTTCGCACCTGCGCGATGCACGCGACCGCCGACGAATTGCGGCAAAGCCTGGAACAGCGCGCGCGCGCCTGGGAACTCAACGTCGGCGAGCTCAACAACATGATCGCCGAGTACGGCGGCACCGCGACCACGCACGGCAGCATGATCGGCGCCGCGCAACGCGGCTGGCTGCGGCTGCGCGAGGCGGTCAGCGCCGTGAACGACGGCGACCTGCTGCTCGATGGCGAACACGGCGAGGACCACGCGCTGGCCCGCTACCGCAAGGCCGGCAATGCGAACGACCTGCCGGACGCGGTGCGCGAGCTGATCAACCGCCAGGCCGATGCGATCGAGGCGCATCGCAACGAGTTGCAGCGGCAACGCGCCGCGCTGCATCACATGGCCTGAGTGGCGTTCCAGCGCGGCGTTCCTGAGCGGCGTTCGGTGGTTCAGTGGGCCTCGTCCCAATTCGCCCCGACCCCCACTTCGGCCAGCAACGGGACCTTCAGCGCCGCCACTGAAGCCATGATCCTGGGCACCTCGGCGCGGGCCCAGTCGAGTTCGTCGGCCGGCACCTCGAACACCAGTTCGTCGTGCACCTGCATGATCATCCGGGTCGCACGCCGCTCGCGCTCGATCGCGGCCTGCACCGCGATCATCGCGAGCTTGATCAGGTCGGCCGCGGTGCCCTGCATCGGCGCGTTGATCGCCTGGCGCTCGGCGCCGCTCTTGCGCGGGCCGTTGCCGCCGTTGATCTCGGGCAGGTAGACGCGCCGGCCGAACAGCGTCTGCACATAGCCCTTGTCGCGTGCCGACTGCTTGGTCTCGTCCATGTAGCGCCGCACCCCGGCGAAGCGCTGGAAGTAGCGCTCGATGTAGGACGTCGCGGCACTGCGCTCGATCCCCAGGCTTTGCGCGAGGCCGAACGCGCCCATGCCGTAGATCAGGCCGAAGTTGATCGTCTTCGCATAGCGCCGCTGCTCGCTCGTGACCTCCGCGGGCGGCGTGCCGAAGACCTCGCTCGCGGTCGCGCGGTGCACGTCCATGCCTTCGGCGAAGGCCCGCAGCAGGCCCGAGTCCTCGCTCATGTGGGCCATGATGCGCAGCTCGATCTGCGAATAGTCGGCGCTCAGGATCGAGTGCCCGGGCGGCGCGATGAAGGCCTCGCGCACGCGCCGGCCCTCGGCCGTGCGGATCGGGATGTTCTGCAGGTTCGGATCGTTGCTCGACAGCCGCCCGGTCACCGCCACCGCCTGCGCGTAGTTGGTGTGGACGCGCCCGGTCTCGGGGTTCACCATCAGCGGCAGCTTGTCGGTGTACGTGCCCTTCAGCTTGGACAGCGAGCGGTGCTCCAGCAGCTTGGCCGGCAGCGGGTAGTCGGCCGCGAGTTCGGCCAGCACCTCTTCGTCGGTGCTGGGTGCGCCGCTCGCGGTCTTCTTCTTGACCGGCAGTTCGAGCTTGCCGAACAGGATCTCGCCGATCTGCTTCGGCGAGCCGAGGTTGAAGGGCTGGCCGGCCAGCGCATGGGCCTCGGCCTCGAGCGCCATCATGCGTTCGGCCAGCTCCTGGCTCTGGCGCGCGAGCAGCGCCGAATCGATCAGCACGCCGTTGCGCTCGATCACGCCGAGCGCCAACGCGCTCGGCATCTCGATCTCGCGGTAGATGTGCAGCAGCCCCGCGTCGGCCTCGACCTGCGGCCACAGCACGCCATGCACCTGCAGCGTCATCTCGCTGTCCTCGCCCGAGTAGCGGCTCGCGCGCTCGATGTCGACCTGCGCGAACGGGATCTGGTTCGCGCCCTTGCCGCAGACGTCCTCGTAGCTCAGCCCGTGGCGCCCCAGGTGGCGCGCGGCCAGGCTCTCCAGGCTGTGCGGCTTGTGCGCCTCCAGCACGTAGCTCTGCAGCAGCGTGTCGTGCGCATAGCCGCGCACGTTGACGCCGGCGTTCGCGAACACGTGGGCGTCGTACTTGATGTTCTGGCCGACCTTCAGCGCGTTCGGGTCTTCGAGCCAGGGCCTCAGCGCGGCCAGCACGGTGTCGAAGTCGAGCTGGTCCGGCGCGCCGGCATAGGTGTGGCGCAGCGGGATGTAGGCGGCCTGCAGCGGCGCGACGCTGAGCGAGATGCCGACGATGCGCGCGCGCAGCGCGTCCAGCGAATCGGTCTCGGTGTCGATCGCGACCAGCGGCGCGGCCTGGATCGTGGCAATCCAGGCGTCCAGCGCGTCGTGCGTCAGCACGGTCTCGTAGTGCCCCTCGGCCGCGGGCGGCGCGGCCACGGCGAGCTCGGCGGCGCCGTCGACGAGCGTCGTCGCGGCCACCGGCGCGGTCTCGACCTCGCGCTCCAGATCGCGCTTCATCGACTTGAAGCCGTAGCGCTCGAAGAACGCGAGCAGCTCGGCGGCGTCGACCTTGCCGAGCGCGAGCGATTCGAAGTTCGGCCAGCCGTCGACGTGCTCGGTCAGGTCCCAGTCGAGCACGACGGTGACGAGCTTGCGGCCCATCGGCAGCCACTCGAGCGCCTTGCGCAGGTTCTCGCCGGCGGCGCCCTTCATCGTCGCCGCGGCGGCCATCACGCCTTCCAGCGAGCCGTATTCGGCGATCCACTTCGCGGCCGTCTTCGGGCCGACCTTGTCGACGCCGGGCACGTTGTCGACCGTGTCGCCGACCAGTGTCAGGTAGTCGATGATGCGCTCGGGCGGCACGCCGAATTTCGCGAGCACCGCGGGCGGGTCCAGCCGCTCGTTGCTCATCGTGTTGATCAGCGTCACGCGCTCGTTGACGAGCTGCGCCAGGTCCTTGTCGCCGGTCGAGACGACGACGTCGTAGCCCTCCTTCGCGGCGACCGCGGCGAGCGTGCCGATCGCGTCGTCGGCCTCGATCCCGGGCACCGACAGCACCGGCCAGCCGAGCAGCTTCACGGCCTCATGGATCGGCTCGATCTGCAGCGCGAGATCCGGCGGCATCGCGCTGCGCGTCGCCTTGTACTCGGCGTACCAGTCGTCGCGGAAGGTCGGGCCCTTCGCGTCGAACACGCAGGCGCCGAGCGCCGACGGGTACTGCTCGCGCAGCTTCTTCATCATCGCGACGACGCCATGGATCGCGCCGGTCGGCACGTTGCCCGGCCCGCGCAGGTCGGGCAGCGCGTGGTACGCCCGGTACAAATAGCTGGAACCATCGACCAGCAGCAAGGTCTTCTCACTCATGATGCGATTGTGAATGAACGAAGCGTCCTAGAATCGACCCATGAACCCGCGTCCCGCCCTTGCCCTGATGCTTGCCTGCTCGGCCTTCGCGGCGGTACCGGGCTGGGCGCAGTCGGCGTCGCCCGCCACGATGCCGGCGCCGCGGGCCAAGCCGCTGACGGTCGTGACGATCGAGACGGCCGGCCCGAACGAGCGCGCCGAGCCCCAGGTCACCCACTCGCTGATCGAGGACAGCGGCTCCAAGATCGAGCAGCTCACGGTGCGCGGCCAGGTGCAGCACGTCGTCGTCACGCCCAAGGTCGGGTTGAAGGTGCCTTACGAGATCCTGCAAGCGCCGGAGGGCCGCAATCCCTACAACGGCACCGGCGGCAACGTGACCGCGGCCGGCAACCGGGTCTGGAACGTCCTGAAGTTCTGAGCGGGATGGCGGTCTACACCGAGGTCTCGTTCGACGAGGCGGCCGCACTCATGTCCAGGCTGGGGCTGGGCCCGCTCGCGTCGCTGAGCGGCATCCGCAGCGGCATCGAAAACACAAACTATTTCGCCGACACCGCGGACGGCCGCTACGTGATCACGCTGTTCGAGCGGCTGACGGCCGAACAGCTGCCGTTCTACCTGCGGCTGATGGCGCACCTGGCCGCGCGCGGCATCCCGGTGCCGGGGCCGAAGGCCGATGCCCAGGGCAGTCTGCTGCACGCGCTGCAGAACAAACCGGCCGCCGTCGTCGACCGGCTGCGCGGCAGCCACCGCCTCGCGCCCGACGCCGGCCACTGCGCGAGCCTGGGCGCGATGCTCGCGCAGATGCACGCGGCCGCGGCCAATTTCGAGCTGCAGCAGCCAAACCTGCGCGGCTTGGCGTGGTGGATCGAGACCGTGCCGGTCGTGCGGCCGTTCCTGAGCGACGACCAGCGCGCGCTGATCGAGACCGAGCTCGCGTTCCAGCAACAGCTCGCCGCGTCCGCCGCGTACGCGATGCTGCCGCGCGGGCCGATCCACGCCGACCTGTTCCGCGACAACGCGATGTTCGACCAGGCGCCGTCCGGCGACCAGCTCACCGGCCTGTTCGATTTCTACTTCGCCGGCGTCGACGCGCTGCTGTTCGACATCGCCGTCTGCCTGAACGACTGGTGCACCGACCTGGAGTCCGGCCGCCTGATCGAAGAGCGCGCGCTGGTCCTGGTCGCCGCCTACGCGACGGTGCGCGCGCTGACGCCGAACGAGCGCCGCCTGCTGCCGGCGCTGATGCGCGGCGCGGCGCTGCGCTTCTGGCTCTCGCGCCTGTGGGACCTGCACCTCCCGCGCGACGCCAGCCTGTTGACCGCCCACGACCCGGGCCACTTCGAGCGCGTGCTGCGCGAGCGCATCGCCACGCCCTGGCACCCATGAAACGACCTGCCCGATGAGATTGAAGACGGTTCCGGCCCAACGGGGCGCGCTGTGGGTGCGACTCGGCTTTCGCGCCTTTTTCAAGCGCCCGATGGCCTTCGCCGCGCTGTTCGCGGCCTTCATGTTCATCGTTTTCGTGCTCGCGCTGCTGCCCTACCTCGGGCCGCTGCTGCTGCTCGCGCTGCTGCCGCTGGTCTCGCTCGCGTTCATGCTCGCGACCCGCGCCGTCGTCGGCGGCGGCTTGCCGACGCCGCTCGTCTTCATCGCACCGCTGCGCGCCGCGTCGCCGCGCGTGCGCTCGCTGCTGTGGCTGGGCCTGATCTACGCCGTCGCGACCTTCGCGGTGATGTGGCTGAGCGAGCTCGTCGACGACGGCGCGTTCGAGGCCCTGATGGGCTCGATGCCGGCCACGCCGGGCGGCGCGCCCGATGCGCTGGGCGACAAGTTCGCCGCGCCCGGGCTGTTGTGGGGCATGGTGCTGCGCTTCGGCCTGGCCGGGTTGCTCGCGATCCCGTTCTGGCATGCACCGGCGCTCGTCTACTGGGACGGCCAGGGCTGGGCGCAAGCGATGTTCTCGAGCACCCTGGCCTGCTGGCGCAACCGCGGCGCGTTCATCGTCTACGCGCTGACCTGGTTCTCGCTGATCCTGGGCTTCGGCATCCTGATGAGCGTGCTGTTCGCATTGATCGGCTCGCCGCAGCTGTTCGCGCTGGCCGGCGTGCCGATCTCGCTGCTCGCCACGACGGTGTTCTACGCCTCGCTGTATTTCACCTTCGCCGACTGCTTCAGCGACATCGAACCCGACCCACAAGTCGAGCCCAGTGCCGGCACCGTATAGTCTGGCGCCCGTCCGCCTCCGGACGGATCCACCCCGACAACACCCGAAGGAAACCCCCATGAAAGTCGCGATGGTCACCGGCGCAGGCAGCGGCATCGGCCGCGCCAGCGCGCTTGCCCTGCTCCAGGCCGGCTACCGCGTCGTGCTCGCCGGGCGCCGCGCCGACGCGCTGAACGAGACCGTCGCGCTCGCCGGTCCGCTCGGCGAACACGCGCTGGCAGTGCCGACCGACGCCACCAATCCCGCCGCCGTGAAGGCGCTGTTCGACGCGACGCGAGCGAAGTTCGGGCGGCTCGACGTGCTGTTCAACAACGCCGGCACCGGCGCGCCGGCGATCCCGCTGGACGAACTGAGCTTCGAACAGTGGAAGGCGGTCGTCGACATCAACCTGACCGGCGTGTTCCTGTGCACCCAGCAGGCCTTCGCGCTGATGAAGAGCCAGTCGCCCCGCGGCGGCCGGATCATCAACAACGGCTCGATCTCGGCCCACGCGCCGCGGCCGTTCAGTGCGCCCTACACCGCGACCAAGCACGCGATCACCGGGTTGACCAAGGCGACCTCGCTGGACGGCCGCGTCCATGACATCGCCTGCGGCCAGATCGACATCGGCAACGCCGCGAGCGAAATGACGCAGCGGATGACCAGCGGCGTGCCACAGGCCAACGGCACGACGATGGTCGAGCCGCGCATGGACCTGAAGCACGTGGCCGACGCGGTCGTCCACATGGCGAGCCTGCCGCTGGAGGCGAACATCCAGTTCATCACGGTGATGGCGACGAAGATGCCGTTCGTCGGGCGCGGCTAGTCGCACTTTACGTGCATTTGTGCCACGTTGGCACGCATTCGGGGGGTCCGAAGGCGTCGCACGCCCCCGCGACTGCGGGCCCAAACAGGCCGCTTACCAATCGTTACTGATTGCAAAATGCGACCGTGACGCTTCCCCCGCCCCCGCCCGCCCCTCGCCTGACCCTGCTCGCCTTCGAACCGCTGTGGCCGGCGGAGCAGGTGCTGCTGCGCGCGGCGCTCGACGGCAGCATCGCGAAGATCGGCTACCGCCGGCCGCTGCAGGCGCCCCACGAGGTCCAGGTGCGGGCCGAGTTTCTCGCCTTTCTGGCGCAGGGCGGCGGGGCGCACGCACGGATCGCCGGCGGCCGGCTCCAGTTGCTGGGCGCCTGCATCGTCGGCCGCTTCGACCTGCGCCACCAGCGCGTGCCGGCCAGCCTGTGGTTCTATCGCTGCGTCTTCACGGCCGCGCCGCAGCTGTCGGGCGCCAACTTCAACGACGGCCTGAGCTTTCGCGACTGCGAGCTGCCGGGGCTGCAGGCCGAGGGGGTGCGCGTCGGCGGCGAGCTCGAGCTGAATGCCGGCTGCAGCGTGCGCGGCGAGCTGGTGCTGGCGCGCGCCCGCATCGGCCGCGACCTGAACCTGGAGCGGCTGCAACTGCACGCCGACACCAGCGGCGCCGAGTTGCTGCCCTGCCGGCTCGACGCCGATGGCCTGCAGGCCGGCGGCGACGTGATCCTGAGCGGCGGCGTGCAGGCCGCCGGCGAGCTGAACTTCACGCGCGCGCGCATCCGCGGCGACCTGTGCGCCAGCGGCGCCCGCCTGAGCGCCCCGCTCGACGCCGCCGGCGTGCGCGGGGCGGCACTGATCCTGGACCGCGCCCGCATCGGCGGCCACGTGCTGCTCGACGGCGGCTTCTCGGTGGCCGGCCAGATTCGCTTTCAACGCGTGCGTGTCGGCGGCGATCTTGACTGCAACGGTGCCGATTTCGACGTCGTCGGCGACGCCAGCTGGGGCGACGCGGCGGCCGTGTTGATGGACCGCGCGCGCATCGGCGGGACGCTCAACCTGCAGAACCTGCAGCGGCCGCTGGAGGGCACGTCGCTCGTCGATGCGCGCGCCGGCGCGCTGCTCGACGACGCGCAGACCTGGGGCAGCCACCATTCGCTCGAGGGCTTCGCCTACGCCCGCTTCGCCCCGGCCGCGCCGACCGACGCTCCGATGCGCCTGGGCTGGCTCGCGACCCAGCGCGGCGAGGAGGCGGGCTTTCGTCCGGAGCCGTGGCGGCGCGCGATCAAGGTGCTGCGCCGAATGGGCCGTGACGACAGCGCCGCCGAGGTCGCGATCGGCCGCGAGGACCACCTGCGCCGGCACGGGTTGATCGGCCTGCGCGCCCCGCCGGCGCTGCGCTGGCTGCCGCGCGCGGGCCATGCGCTGTTCGGGCTGTTCGCCGGCTACGGCCACCGGCCGCTGCGGCTGGTCGCCGCGAGCGCCGTGCTCTGGCTCGCCTGCGCCGGTGCCTACTGGGCCGCGGCCGACGACGGCGTGATGGCGTCGACCCAGCCGGCGAGCGCGGGCCACGCGACGGCGTTCCAGCCGCTGGTCTATTCGCTCGACCTGCTGTTGCCGCTGGTCGACCTGCACCAGCAGCGCCGCTGGGCGCCGCTCGCGACCGACGACAGCACCGCGACGCTGGCCGCAACGATCCAGGCGCTGACCTGGATCGAGGCGCTGTGCGGATGGCTGGCCGCGCTGACCCTGGCCGCGATCGCGAGCGGCGTGACCGACCGGGACCGCCAGCGCGGCTGACGCACCGGCGGCCCGGCCGCTCGGGCATGGCGATTGCGTGAGGGCCGCACGGCCCGCGGCGCGGTTACAGTGCGCGGTGAGCCGGCGCACCGGCTCCCCCACCCCTCTCTTCTGACGGAAGCATTCACGATGGCGCAGATCCATTTCATTGGCGGCGAAAAAGGTGGCGTGGGCAAATCGCTCACCGCCCGCGTGCTGGCGCAGTACATGATCGACAAGAACATCCCGTTCCTCGGCTTCGACACCGACCGCTCGCACGGCGCGCTGATGCGCTTTTACGCCGGCTATGCGTCGCCGGTCGTGATGGACCACTACGAGGCGCTGGACGTCATCGTCGAGGCCGCCGCCGAGCAGCCCGGGCGCCGCGTGCTCGTCGACCTCGCCGCGCAGACCCACGACCCGCTCGTCAAGTGGCTGGACGACACCGGCGCGATCGACATGGCCGCCGAAATGGGCATGACGATCCACTACTGGCACGTGATGGATTCGGGCAAGGACTCGGTCGACCTGCTGCAACGGCTGCTCGACCGCTTCGGCACCGGCCTGAGCTACGTGCTGGTGCGCAACCAGGTCCGCGGCAACGACTTCTCGGCGCTCGAGCAGTCGGGCCAGCAGCAGCGCGCGATCGACCTCGGCGCGAAGATCGTCTCGATCCGCAAGCTGCACGACGGCGTGATCCAGAAGATCGACAACGGCAGCAGCAGCTTCTGGGCCGCCAAGACGCCGGGCGACCCGACCAGCCCGGGCCTGGGCATGATGGACCGCCAGCGCGTCAAGATGTGGCTGCGCGACGTCTATCGCGAGATCGACGACATCGGAGTCTGAGCCGCTCTCGCGCCGGGTCGATCGATGACGCTGCAGCGCCGCCATCTGCTGCACGGCGCGGCCGCGCTGGTCGCGCTGCCGGCGCTGCTGCGCCACGCCCGCGCCGCCGACGTGCCGCGCTTCGGCCTGGGGATCGCGTCCGGCCAGCCGCGCGCCGACGGTGTCGTGCTCTGGACCATGCTGACCGGCGCGGGCCTGCCCGAACGCGCGAGCGTCGAATGGGAGCTCGCAGAGGACGAGGGCTTCACGCGCATCGTCGCGCGCGGCGAGGAGTCGGCTGAACTCGCCTGGGCCCACAGCGTGCACGCCGAGCCCACCGGCCTCGCGCCGGCGCGCTGGTACTGGTACCGCTTTCGCGCGGTCGGCCAGCAAAGCCCGCCCGGCCGCACCCGCACCGCGCCGGCGCCCGACGCCGACGCGGCGGCGTTCAACTTCGTGATCACGAGCTGCCAGCGCTATGACGTCGGCCACTATGTCGCGTGGCGCCACATCGCCGCCGAGCCGCAACTGGATGCGGTGATGTTCGTCGGCGACTACATCTACGAGTACCCGAACGGCCCGAAGTCGATCCGCCCGATCGAAGGCAGCGGCCCGGTGCGCACGCTCGCACAGTACCGCGCGCGCTACGCGACGCACAAGAGCGACGCGGCGCTGCAGGCCGCGCTCGCGGCGGTGCCGTGGCTGCTGGTGTGGGACGACCACGAGGTCGGCAACGACTACGCGGGTCTGCAGGGCGAGCACCTCGAGACCGATTTCAGGACGCAACGCGCGGCCGCCTACCGCGCGTACTGGGAGCACATGCCGTTCCCGAAGGCCTCGCGCCCGGTCGACGCCGACATGCGCATCGTCAACCGCCTCGACTGGGGGCGCCTCGCGCGGCTGCACCTGATCGACGACCGCCAGTACCGCGACCCGCAGGTCTGCCCGAAGCCCGGGCGCGGCGGCTCCAACACCGTCGCGCTCAAGGCCTGCCCCGAGTTCCTCGACCCGAAGCGCACGCTGCTCGGCGCCGAGCAGGAGCGCTGGCTCGCCGAGGGCTGGGACACGACGCGGCCCTGGAACCTGCTGGTCCAGCAGACGCTGATGGCGCGCATCTCGTGGACCGACCCCGGTGCGCCCGGCTCCGGCGGCGGGACCTACTGGACCGACGGCTGGGACGGCTACCCCGCCGCCCGCAATCGCCTGCTCGGCGCGGTCGCGCAGCGCAAGGCGCCCGGCGTGGTCGTGCTCGGCGGCGACGTCCACAGCAACTACGTCGCCGACCTGAAGGCCGACTACGACGACCCGGCCTCCAAGGTCATCGCGACCGAGTTCTGCGGCACCTCCATCACGAGCCTGTCGATGCCGCAGTCGCGCCTGGACGCGGCGCGCGCCTTCAACCCGCACCTCCACTACGGGCGCAGCGACCAGCGCGGCTACATGCGCTTCGCGCTCGACGCCACGCAGCTGCAGGCGCAGGTCCGCGTCGTCAACGCGCTCGACCCGTCGAGCGGCGTCACGACGGCGGCGCGCTTCGTCGTCGACGCGGCCAAACCGGGCGCTGTTGAGGCCTAGGATCGGCCCCGTGCGGCGGGGCCTCGGAGGGGTCTTCTTTTTTCCTGAATTTTATTTTTCTGAATTTTCTTGTAATATCTATTCAGTATCTATTCAAGATTCATGCTGAATTTCGACAAGGATCATGCCGTCATTCTCGGCGTACTGGCGGGAAGAGGTCTCGCATCGTCGCAGGATCTTCAAGCCGCCACGGGGAAGAGTCAGGCCACCGTATCGCGCATTCTGAATGACTTGTCCGACCGCGTGCTCGTTCTCGGCAAGGCCAGAGCGACCCGGTATGGGCTTCCAAAATCGATTCACGGACACGGTGCCCAACAGGCCATCTGGTGGACGGATGCGGCCGGCCGGAAGCGGCAGATCGGCACCCTCAGCCTGCTGGCGGGCGACACGCTTTGCGTCGAGTCGGACCACGTGCAAAGCGTCACGACCGCCGCACTGCCGTGGTTTCTCGCGCCGCTGCACGTGCAAGGGTTTCTCGGGCGCCTGCATGCCTTGCGCCTGGAGCCCTCCGGCCTCGGCAGCAACCCGGAGCAGTGGACCCTGGAGAGCATTCTGTTCTCGGCGCTGCACTTGCACGACGCGTCGGGTGCGATCGCCGTGGGCGCGCCGGACGTGCATGCCTTCGACGCACCCGAAGAATCGGTCTCGCACGTGTCGTCGCAGAGCGAACCCCTGGGCGTTGCGTTCGACCGCCTGGCCACCGACGTGACCCGGACGCTGCCCGCGGGCTCCTCCGCCGGCGGCGAGCAGCCGAAGCTCCTGGCCCTCATCCGTGCGAGCCCCGACGCGCCGCCGCGGCATGTGCTCGTGAAGTTCAGTCCGCCGCGCGACACCCCGTTCGGCGCGAGATGGCACGACTTGCTGCATGCGGAGGCGCTCGCGAGCGAGACGCTGGCCGCGCATGGCGTGGCGCGGGCCGAATGCCGCATCGTCGAGTCCGCGACGCGGACCTACCTCGTCAGCGAGCGCTTCGACCGAATCGGCGCGCGCGGCCGCCGGCACGTCGTGTCGGTCGGGGATGTCCACAAGGCGTTCGTTGCGGCCCCCTACGGCAACTGGGCCGCAAGCTGCGCGGCGCTCGCCGCCCAACGGCGCCTCTCGACGCTGGACGCCGAGCGCGCGGCCGCCCTGCTCGCCTTCGGCCGGCTCATCGGCAACAGCGACATGCACTCGGGCAACCTGGGCTTCTTCGTCGAACTCGAGGACCTGGCCAAGGGGCGATTCGCGTTGGCGCCGGTCTACGACATGCTGCCCATGCGCTGGCGACCGAATCCCACGCTCGGCGGCGCGCCCGACTACGCGCCGTTCCATGTCGAGGGATTCGCCGCCAGCGGAGGGGCCGCGCATCCGGCCGCCGACTTCTGGCGGCGCCTGGCGGCCAGCCGCGACGTCGGCACTGGGATGCGGCACGTGGCCGCCGAGATGGCCAAGCGCGTGGCCGTGCTCGCGTGAACGGATCGGAGCGCCGACAGGCACCTGCCTCAGAACAGCCCCGCCTTGCCGGCCGCATCGAGCACCGAACGGGACAGCTCGGCCATTTGCGCATTGACGTCGCCGGACGGCGCCGCGCTCGCGCGCGCCGACCACATCAGCTTGCCCGACGAGACGTCGGTGACGCGGCCGTTCGCGGCGTAGCCGTTGCTGACCGCGCCACCGCCGATCGGTGCCGTCACGCCGGCGCCGAGGCCCGAATGGCCGCCGAAGCCGAAGCCGCCGATGCTCAGGCTCATGCCCGGGCTCACGGCGACCGACGCGGCGCCGACCGTCACGCTGAACACCGCCTTCGCCCCCTGGCTGCGCGCCGCGGGCAGGTACTGCGCGTCGGCGATGCCGGGTTGATAGGCGGCGACGGTGCCGGGCGCGGCGACGACCGGCGTCGCACCATGGGCGCTCAGATCGGCCGAGACCTGGTCCTGGCAGATGCGGCGCAGGACCTCGTCTCCGGCCTCGCAACTGACCATCACGGTCGCGCCGCGCAGGTAGGCCGGCGGGACCTCGACGTTCTTCCACTGCGCGTCGACCGCGGTCGAGGCGCAGCCGGCCAGCGCCAGCGGCAACGCGAGAACGAGCGCGGGAAAGAGTGCGGGAAAGAGCGCGGCGTGGCGGGTGGCGGCGTGCATGGCAGGGCTCCGGAAGGGATGCTGACGCTCCCAGCATAGGCAGCGCGCGCGATCGCGTGCAATCCCCATCACGCCGACCCGAGAACTCCGGCCGCGATTCAGCCGATCGGCGTCAGCTTCGCGACCGACAGCGCGAGCCATTTCATGCCGTGGCGGCCGAAGTTGACCTGCGCCCGCGCATCCGCGCCGCTGCCTTCGAGCGTGACGATCACGCCCTCGCCGAACTTGGTGTGGAACACGCTCTGGCCCGAACGCAGGCCGTGGCTGGGCGCCTTCGGCACGATCGCCGGCGCGCTCGGGCCGTTCGCGCGCATATCGCCGGCGCCGACGATCGAATTCAGGCCCGAGCCGCGCGCCCACGCCGCCTGGTAGTCGCGCGCGAAGCCGGAGCCGAAGCCCTGGTTGCGCGGCGTGATCCATTTCAGCGCGCTCTCGGGCAGCTCGTCCAGGAAGCGGCTCTTGACGTTGTAGCGCGTCTGGCCGTGCAGCATGCGCGTCTGCGAGAAGCTCAGGTACAGGCGTTTTCGTGCGCGCGTGATCGCGACGTACATCAGGCGGCGTTCTTCCTCCAACCCATCGGGGTCGGAGGCCGAGTTCTCGTGCGGGAACAGGCCCTCTTCCAGCCCGGTGATGAAGACGCAGTCGAACTCCAGGCCCTTGGCCGAGTGGACCGTCATCAATTGAATGGCGTCCTGACCGGCCTGCGCCTGGTTGTCGCCGGCCTCCAGCGACGCGTGGGTCAAAAAAGCGGCGAGCGGCGACATGATCTCGCCGGTTTCGGCGTCGGGCGCCACGCTGGCCACGAGGTCGATGCCCGGCGTGCCGGCGTGCTCGTCGACCGGCAGCGCGACCGCGTCCTTGCCGAAGCCCTCCTGCGTCACGAAGGCCTCGGCCGCGTTGACCAGTTCGTCCAGGTTCTCCAGGCGGTCGCGGCCTTCCTTGTCGGTCTTGTAGAACTCGACCAGGCCCGAGGCCTGCAGCATGTGCTCGATGATGTCGCGCAAGGTCATGCCGCGCGTCTTCTCGCGCATCGCGTCGACCATCGCGACGAAGCCCTGCACGTTGCCGCCTCCCTTGCCGGCGAGCGCGCCGACGCTTTGATAGAGGCTGCGGCCGCTGGTGCGGGCGGCGTCCTGCAACTGCTCGATCGTGCGCGCGCCGATGCCGCGGGTCGGAAAATTGACGACGCGCAGGAAGCTCGTGTCGTCGCTCGGGTTCTCGATCAGGCGGAGATATGAAAGCGCGTGCTTGACCTCGGCGCGCTCGAAAAAGCGCAGGCCGCCGTAGACCTTGTACGGGATCCCGGCGTTGAACAGCGCGCTTTCCATCACCCGGCTCTGCGCGTTGCTGCGGTACAGCAGCGCGATATCGCGCCGCGGCGTGCCTTCGCGGTGCAGCTGCTGCGCCTCCTCGACGAACCATTGCGCCTCGGCGAAATCGGAAGGCGCCTCGTGCACCCGCACCGGCTCGCCCGGCCCGGCCTCGGTGCGCAGGTTCTTGCCGAGCCGGCGCGAGTTCTTCGAGATCAGCTCGTTGGCGGCGTCGAGGATGTTGCCGTAGGAGCGGTAGTTGCGCTCGAGCTTGATCACCGTCTGCACCCGGTACTCGCGCTCGAAGGCCGCCATGTTGCCGACCTGCGCGCCGCGAAAGGCGTAGATGCTCTGGTCGTCGTCGCCCACCGCGAAGAGCGCGCAACCGAGCTCGGGCGGGCCGGCAAACATCTTCAGCCACGCGTACTGCAGCTTGTTGGTGTCCTGGAACTCGTCGACCAGGATGTGGCGAAAACGCCGCTGGTAGTGCTCGCGCAGCGCCGTGTTGTCGCGCAGCAGCTCATAGGTGCGCAGCATGAGCTCGGCGAAATCGACGACGCCCTCGCGTTGGCATTGCGCGTCGTACGCTTCGTAGACCTGGACCATGACGCGGCTTTGCTCGTCGCGCACCTCGATGTCCTTCGGGCGCAAGCCGTCGTCCTTGGCGCCGGCGATGGCCCAGGTGATCTGCTTGGGCACATGGCGCTCCTCGTCGAGGTTCATCGCCTTGATGACGCGCTTGACGGCCGAGAGCTGGTCGCTCGAATCGAGGATCTGGAAGCCCTGCGGCAGCGCAGCCAGCTTCCAGTGCGCGCGCAGGAAGCGGTTGCACAGGCCATGGAAGGTGCCGACCCACATGCCACGCACGGGAATCGCGAGCATCGCATCGAGCCGCGTCAGCATCTCCTTG
>DASYCA010000069.1:0-3937 GCA_036500445.1 Burkholderiaceae bacterium
ACGGTCAGGCGCAGGCGCTGCCAGCTCGGCTCGAGGCGCGCGCTGTCGGGCACCGCGCGGGCGAAATTGCCGCCCAGGCCGAAGAACGCGCGCACCGAGCCGTCCACCAGGCCGGCGCACGCGTCGACGGTGGTCAGGCCCTTCTCGCGCGGCGGCTCGAAGCCGTACAGCGCTTTCAGTTGGTCCAGCGGCGCGAGCTCGGGCTTCTCGGTGATGCCGACGGTGCGCTGCCCCTGCACATTGGAGTGGCCGCGCACCGGGCAGATGCCGGCCCCTTCGCGCCCGATGTGGCCGCCCAGCAGCAGCAGGTTGGAGACCATCTGCACGTTCTGCACGCCCTTGCGGTGCTGCGTCAGCCCCATGCCGTAGACCGCGATCACCGCCTTCGCGGTCGCGAAAGTGGCCGCGGCCTGCTCGAGCTGCGCGCGCGTCAACGCCGATTCGCGTTCGATCGCGTCCCAGTCCGTCTCACGCAGGTAGCGGACGAAGTCGTCGAGGCCGTGGGTGTGCGCCTCGATGAACGCGGCGTCGAGCACGCGCGGCTCGCCGCGCTGTCGGGCCTCGTCGTCGGCCGCGACCAGCGCCTTGCAGAGGCCGGTGAGCGCCGCGATGTCGCCGCCGATCTTGACCTGCAGGTACTGGGTGCTGATCGCCGTCTGCGCCGGCGTCAGCATCTCCAGCGGCGATTGCGGGTTCGCGAACGCGACCAGGCCGGGCTCGCGCAGCGGGTTGAAGGTCACGATCGGCACGCCGCGCCGGCGCGCGTCCTGCAGCTGGTGCAGCATGCGCGGGCTGCAGACGCCGGTGTTCTGGCCGATGATGAAGATCGCGTCGGTGTGCTCGAAGTCGTCGAGCGTGACGGTGCCGACCGGCACGCCGATCGTCTTCGGCAACGCGACCGAGGTGCTCTCGTGGCACATGTTGGAGCTGTCCGGCAGGTTGTTGTTGCCGTACATGCGCGCCATCAGTTGATACAGGTAGCTCGCTTCCAGCGAGGCGCGGCCGGAGGCATAGAAGACGACCGACTTCGGGTCGAGCGCCCGCAGCGCGCGCAACTCCGACGCAATCGTCGCCAGGGCCTCGTCCCAATCGGTCTCGACGTAACGGTCGGTCGCCGCATCGAAGCGCATCGGGCGGGTCAGCCGGCCCGCCTGCTCGAGCTCGAGGTCGCCCCAGCCGCGCAGCTCGGTGAGGGTATGTTGTGCAAAAAAATCCGGCTTTGCACGCCGCGAGGTGAGCTCCCAGGCGGTCGCCTTCGCGCCGTTCTCGCAGAACTCGGCGAGATGCGGCTTGGCCGGTTTGGCCCAGGCGCAGCTGACGCAGGCGAAGCCGCCCGGCTTGTTCTGGTGCCGCAACGCGCGCGTGCCGGAGATCGTCGACCCTTCGCGGACCAGGTAGGTCGTGACGGCTTTCAGCGAACCCCAGCCCCCCGCAGGATGCAGGAACGGCTTGAATGCAGGCAGCTTGGACATGGCGCGCTCCGAGGCCCGGCCTCAGACCGTCGACTCGATCTCGGCCGGGACCGGCGTGTCCGGCGGCGTCGCCCAGACCGGCAGCGCGGCTTCCGAGGCGTCCACGTGCGCCGCGTCCTCCGGCGACAGGCCGGTGGCCAGCGCTTCGGCGACGGCTCCGCGCGCCACCGCGTTGCGCAGCGACATGTCCGGCCTGAGCTCCATCAGGCGCAAGGCGAAGCGAGCCGCCCAGTGAGCGGCAACGATGTGATGGGCGCGGGATCGAGTCGTCATGGGCCCGATTTTTTCGGGCCCGGCGCGGCCGGTCTGTCGGACGGGATGCCGCGAAGCACCCGTCGAACGCGCCGTGTGGGCACGCGGGGCCGCTGACGCGCGGCCGGCCGGCTCGCTACTTCAGAGCGAGCCGCGAGGGCACCGGGATCGAATTCAGGAAGCTGCCGTCGAACGCCTGCTTCAAGTCGACGTCCTTGGTCATCGTCGGGCGCAGCAGGTCATGCGCCTTTTGAAGCTCGCCCGGGTCCAGATAGAACAGCCCCTGGGACTTGGCCTGGCCCGAGTTCATCAGCCGCAGCACTTCGGTCAACTGGCGCTCCTGCAGATCGCGGTCGAGGGTCGGCGCGACCTTCATCACCACGTCGACGCCGGCCTTCGGGTCCTTGTAGACGTCTTGCCACCCACGCAGCGTCGCGCGCAGGAAGGCCTTGACGAGCTCGGGCTTGTCCTTGGCGGTCTGCTCGGAGACGATGAGCGAATCGACCGGCAGCGCGACACCGAAGTCGCCCGGCGTGAAGAGTCGCAGCTTGTCGGCGCCGACGCGGTTCTGGATCGACAGCAACTCGTTGTAGGTGAAGGCGCCGATGACGTCGACGCTGCCGTCGACGAACGGGGTCACGCCGATCTGCTGCGGCTGGATCGTCATCTCGCTGGGCTGGATGCCCTTGCTCGCCAGCATCCGGAACAGCACCAGGTTGGCGCCGTTGAACCAGACGGCCACCTTCTTGCCGCGGAAGTCCTCGAGGGTCTTGATCGGTCCGTCCTTGCGCACGACGAACACCAGCGGCGTCACCTGGCCGACCATGCCGACCGAGACGACCGGCAAGCCCTTGATGCGGGCCGCGATCACGCTGTCCGCACCGCCGGAGACGCCGAAGGTGTCGGCACCGCTGGCCACCAGGGTTTCGCACTGGAGGTTCGGGCCGCCGGGGTTGAGCGTGAGGTCGATGCCCTCGTCCTTGTAGTAGCCCTTGGCCATCGCCATGTAGTAGCCCGCGAACTGCGTCTGCGGCAGCCATTTCAGCCGCAACGAGGCCTTCGTGAGCTCGGCGGCACCGGCATTGATCGCCGTGCACATCGCGAGGACGGCCAGGGTGCTCAGGAAACTGCGTCTTCTTGCCATGATGGGTGCCTTGCGTGGAGGGATGAATGAACGAATGGAGGCGCGCCGCTACTTCCAGAACACGAGGCGACGCTCGGCGAAGCTGACGACACCGAAGAAGGCGAGGCTGCAGACCGAGGCCACCGCCACGGCGCCCCAGACCTGCACGAAGTCGATCCTGAAGACCGCCTGGTAGATCAACTGGCCGAGGCCCGAATAGGCGCCGAGCATCTCGGTGATCACCGCGATCAGCACGCTGCGCGCGGTCGAGACCCGCAGGCCCGCGAAGACGAGCGGCAGCGCGGTCGGCAGGCGCAGCCGCCACAGGATCGCCAGGCGCCCGGCGCCGAAGCTGCGCATCAGGTCGACGCTGCGCCGGTCCACGCGGTCGAGCCCGGCCAGCGCGCTCAGGAATATGGTGAAACTGATCGCCAGCGCCACCATCGCGACCTTGGAGCCGATGCCCATGCCGAACCACAGCAGGATCAGCGGCGACCACGCCACCACCGGGACCGAGTTGATCGTGGTGGCCGCGGGCAGCACGACGCGGCGCAGATGCGGCACCATCGTGACGATCAGCGCGCCCCCGACGCCGATCGCGGCGCCCAGCAGATAGCCGAGCAGCGCCTCGGCCAGGGTGGTCGCAGAGGCCGCGGCGAGCGGCGCGCGCTGCGCCCAGATGCTCTGCAGGATCTGGCTGATCGACGGCAGGATGTAGGCCGGGACGTCGAACCCTCGCGTGAGGGCCTCCCAGACGGCCGCGAGCAAGACGGCGCCGAGCACGCCGCGCCGGGTCGCCAACGAGAGCCGCGGCCGGGCCATCGGCGCGGCGCGGGGCGGGCCGGCGATCACGGCGCCGGTCATTGCTCCGCGCCCCAGAACACGAACAACCGTTCGAGCGCGGCGATGGCGGCATAGAAGACCGTGCCGAGCAGCGCGCAGGCGAGCAGCGCGGCCCACAACGCGATGCTGTTCTCGTTGTACATGGCCTGCAGCAACAGCACGCCCAGGCCGACGGTGTCGCCGAACCATTCGCCCACGATGGCGCCCACCAGGCTCAGCGAGGCGGCCAGACGCAGCGCGACGAACA
>DASYCA010000070.1:0-2936 GCA_036500445.1 Burkholderiaceae bacterium
GGGCAAGCGCGCGCGCGACGATCAATGAGGTCTATCAACTCCTGCCGGTGCTGGCCGAGCGATCTAAACAGGTGGCGCGTTCGCTGAGCGGCGGCGAGCAGCAGATGCTTGCCATCGGCCGCGCGCTGATGGCCAAGCCGCGCGTGCTGCTGCTGGACGAGCCCTCGATGGGCCTGGCGCCGATCATCGTGCAGGACATCTTCCGCATCCTGCGCGAGATCAATGCCGAAGGCCTGACGATCTTCCTGGTCGAGCAGAACGTGCGCCAGGCGCTGAAGATCGCGCAGCACGGCTACGTGATCGAGAACGGCCGGATCGTGCTGGACGGCAGCGGCGACGCGCTGCTGCACGACCCGAAGGTGCTGGCCGCTTACCTCGGCTCGTAAGCGGGCGCGCCAGCCCGGGGCGCCGACAAGCCCCCTTCCCTGGCATTGCCCCGCTTGCGGGCCGTGTCACGAAGGCGCAGGATGATTCGGGTTCACTCTTCTCATCCGCAGGACCGTGCCATGAAGAAAGCCTCCACCGACCTCTCCGCGGCCGAAGCCGCGTTGCGCGACGCCGCGCTCGAGTACCACCGCAGCCCCGTGCGCGGCAAGATCGCGGTCGCGCCGACCAAGCCGCTGAGCAACCAGCGCGACCTCTCGCTCGCGTACTCGCCCGGCGTCGCCTACGCGTGCCTGGCGATCGAGGCCGATCCGACGCTCGCCTACGAATACACCTCGCGCGGCAACCTCGTCGGCGTCGTCACCAACGGCACCGCGGTGCTGGGCCTGGGCGACATCGGCCCGCTCGCCGGCAAGCCGGTGATGGAGGGCAAGGGTTGCCTGTTCCAGAAGTTCGCCGGCATCGACGTGTTCGACATCGAGCTCGCCGAGACCGACCCCGACAAACTCGTCGACATCATCGCCGCGCTCGAGCCGACCTTGGGCGGCGTGAACCTGGAAGACATCAAGGCCCCCGAGTGCTTCTACATTGAGAAAAAGCTGCGCGAGCGCATGAAGATCCCGGTCTTCCACGACGACCAGCACGGCACGGCCATCATCTCGTCGGCTGCGCTGCTGAACGGGCTGGAGTTGGTCGGCAAGAAGATCGGCGAGGTCAAGGTCGCGGTCTCGGGCGCCGGCGCTGCGTCGATCGCCTGCCTCGATTTGATGATCGAGCTCGGCGTGAAGCGCGAGAACGTGTTCGTCTGCGATTCCAAAGGCGTGATCCACGACCGCCGCGAGGACAAGCTCGACGAATCGAAGAAGCGCTACGTGCAGAAGACCGCGGCGCGCACATTGGCCGACGTCATGAACGGCGCCGACGTGATGCTCGGCTGCTCGGCCGCCGGCGCGGTCACCGCCGAGATGGTCAAGTCGATGGCAAATCAACCGATCATCCTCGCGCTCGCGAACCCCGAGCCGGAGATCCGCCCCGAGCTGGCCAAGGCGGTGCGCCCGGACTGCATCATCGCGACCGGGCGCTCGGACTATCCGAACCAGGTCAACAACGTCCTGTGCTTCCCGTACATCTTCCGCGGCGCGCTCGACAGCGGCGCGACCAGCATCACCGAGGCGATGAAGGTCGCCTGCGTGCGCGAGATCGCCGACCTCGCGAAGGCCGAGATCAGCGCCGAGGTGGCCGCCGCCTATTCGGGCCGCGAGCTGCGCTTCGGGCCCGATTACCTGATCCCGACGCCGTTCGATTCGCGCCTGATCCTGCGCATCGCGCCGGCCGTCGCGAAGGCGGCCGAGGCCTCGGGCGTCGCGGTGCGGCCGATCAAGGACATGGAGGCCTACCGGCAGTCGCTGATGCGCTTCGTCACGCACACGGGGATGTTCATGCGCCCGGTCTTCAGCACCGCGCGCGCGACGCCGCAGCGCGTCGCCTATGCGGAGGGCGAGGACGAGCGGGTGCTGCGCGCGGTCCAGATCGCGCTGGACGAGAAACTGGTGCGCCCGATCCTGATCGGCCGCCCGGCGGTGATCGCCGCGCGCGTCGAGCGCGCCGGGCTGCGGCTGCAGGCCGGCCGCGATTATGAAATCGTGAACCCGGAAGACGACGCGCGCTTCCGCCAGTACTGGGAGACGTACTACAAGCTGAACGCCCGCGACGGCGTGACGCCGGACATGGCCAAGTCGACGGTGCGGCGCTCGAACACGACGATCGCCGCGCTGATGGTCCACCTCGGCGATGCCGAGGGCATGCTGTGCGGGCTGGTCGGGCGCTTCGAGGGCCACCTCGCGCACGTCGACGAGATCATCGGCAAGCGCAAGGACGCGAAGGTCTATGCCGCGCTGAACGCGCTGATGCTGCCCAAGCACACGCTGTTCGTCACCGACGCCTACGTCAACGAGGACCCGAGCGCCGAGGAGCTGTGCGACATCGCGGTGATGGCCGTCGAAGCGGTGCGCCACTTCGGTCTGCCGCCGCGGGTCGCGTTCCTCTCGCACTCGGCCTACGGCAGCAGCAAGCGGCCGTCGGCGCGCAAGATGCGCGCGGCGCGCGACCTCTTCGTCGCCCGCATGCCCGATGTGCCGGCGGATGGCGAGATGCACGGGGACCTGGCGCTCGACGAATCGCTGCGCGAGAACGCGATGCCCGGCTCGACGCTGAGCGGCAGCGCGAACGTGCTGGTGATGCCGAACCTGGACGCCGCGAACATCCTCTACAACGTGCTGAAGATGACCGGCGGCCAGGGGATCACGGTCGGGCCGATCCTGCTCGGCGTCGATGCGCCGGCGCACATCCTGACGCCGGCGTCGACGGTGCGGCGCATCGTCAACATGACGGCGCTGACGGTGGCGCACGCGAGTGCGCTGAAGCAGCGATAAAGGCTCATCCCCTCTCCCAGAGGGAGAGGGAGGCGGTCAGCGGAGCTTCGCGAGGAAGGCCTGCAGCGTCTGCGCGAACTGCGCGGGCTGCTCGGCCACGCTCAAGTGGGAAGCCTCGTC
>DASYCA010000071.1:0-4793 GCA_036500445.1 Burkholderiaceae bacterium
ATCGGCGACGCTGCGCGGCGCATCGGTCAGCGGCCGTTCCTTCAGGTCGGCACCGGCGCAGAATGCGCGCCCCGCGGCGTCCATCACGACCACGCGAATCTCGGGCCGCGCCTGCAGCACCCCGAAGAAATGGTGCAGCTCCGCGACGAGCGCCGCGTTCAACGCGTTCAGCGCGTCGGGGCGGTTCAGCGTCGCATGCGCGACCGACCCCGCCACGCGAACGAGCAGGTGTTGATAGCCGAAGACATGCTCAGAACTCATTCACTCGCCCCTTTCTCGCACCTCACGCGACCCGCTGCTTCAGGTCCCGCGCCACCAGCTCCTTCATGATTTCGTTGCTGCCGGCCAGGACGCGCCCGATGCGGGCGTTCTGGTAGATGCGCGCGATCGGGTACTCGGTCATGTAGCCGTAGCCGCCGTGCAGCTGCAGGCAGTCGTCGACGATCTGACCCAGCGCATCGGTGCACCACCACTTCGCCATCGCCGCGGTCGTGGCGGTCAGTTCGCCGGCCGCGAGCTGGCTCACGCACTGATCGATGAAGGCACGCGAGACGGTCGCCTTGGTCTCGCACTCCGCCAGCTTGATGCGGGTGTTCTGGAAGCCGAACAGCGTGTCGCCGAACAGCTTGCGCTGGTGCACGTAGGCCAGCGTCTCGGCGATCGCGCGGTCCATCGAGCCTTGCGCGGCCATCGCGGTGATCACGCGCTCGCGCGGCAGCTCCTTCATCAGCTGTCGAAACCCCTCGCCCTCGTTCGGGCCCAGCAGGTTCTCGCACGGCACGCGCATGTCGTCGAAGAACAGCTCGGAGGTGTCTTGCGCGTGCATGCCGATCTTGTCGAGCACGCGCCCGCGCCGAAAGCCCTGGACCTTCGCGGTCTCGAACACCAGCAGCGAGATGCCCTTGGCGCCGGCGCTGGGGTCGGTCTTCACGACCACCACGATCAGCTCGGCAAGCTGGCCGTTGCTGATGAAGGTCTTCGCGCCGTTGACGACGTAGTGGTCGCCGTCGCGCAGCGCACGGGTGCGGATGCCCTGCACATCCGAGCCCGCGCCCGGCTCGCTGATCGCCAGCGCCGTGACGAGCTCGCCGCGCGCCATCTTCGGCAGCCACTCGCGCTTCTGCGCCTCGCTGCCGAAGTTGTCGATGTAGTGCGAGACGATGCCGGTGTGCACGCCGTTGCCCAGGCCGGGGACGATCGCGCGCGTCTGCTCGTAGAACAGGATCGCCTCGTGCTTGAACGATCCGCCGCCGCCGCCGTACTCCTCCGGGATGCCGACGCACAGCAGCCCGGCCGCGCCGGCCTTGCGCCAGACCTCGCGGTCGACATGCTGCTGCACGCCCCAGCGCGCCTCGTTCGGCACCAACTCGCGCTCGTAGAACTTGCGGACCGAGTCTTGGAAGGCTTCGAGCTCGGGGGTGATCCAGGTCGATTGATTTTTCATCATGAAGCCCGCGTCAGGCGTTGAAGATTGTCCGCACGCATCAGCGCTCGGCCACGTGGTGATGCATCGCGATCGCGATGCCGGTGACCTGGAATTCGCGCACGCGCGCCTCCAGCTCGCTGTCGGCGACCATGCAGTGCCCCGACCCGTGCCGTCAGTCGACCCAACGGGCCGCATCGACGGCCTCGGCACGCGGCGTGCGAAAACCGTTGACCGGCTGCGCCGCGTCTTCAAAGCCGAACGCAATGCCGCAGACGACGCGCCGGTCCGACCCGATCTCGAACCAGTCATGCAGGAAGGCCGAGCGTGCCGCGACCGCCGCCTGCGCGATGCTCGCGACGCCGAGACTGCGCGCGGCGATCATGAAGTTGTGAACGTAGGCGCCGCAATCGAGCACGCCGTAGGTGCCGAGCAGCGCCTCCGTCGTCACGATCGCGACGTGCGGCGCGCCGAAGAACGCGAAGTTCTCGCGCGCCTGCCTGCCCGACGCGACGCGATCGCCGCGCGCGATGCCGACGCTGTCGTAAAGCTGCAGGCCACAGGCGCGGCGCCGCTCCTTGTAGACGCCGCGGTAGTCGGCCGGCGGCTCGATGTCGAAGGTCGCGGCCTCGCCCGGCGGCAGCGCCATCAGAGCGGCGCGCAAACGCTCGGTCGCGGCGGCGCCGTTGACGACCACCTGCCAGGGCTGCGAGTTGCACCAGGACGCGGTGCGCTGCGCCAGGCGCAGGATCTCGTCGATCGTCGCGCGCGGGACCGGATCGGGGCGGTAGCCGCGGCAGCTGAAGCGCTCGGCCAGGAGCCTGTCGAACGCGTCGTGGCGGGCCGCGCGGAGCGAGTCGGAGTGCGTCATCAGCTTGATCCAATGGTTGATCCATAGCAAGTGTACAAGTATCATGGTCTGCGCGGCGTGCCTGTTGCACCTCGCCACAGAGACATGAACCTTCAGTTGACTTCAGAACAGACCGCCTTCCGCGACGAGGTTCGTCGCTTCGTCAAGGAGCGCCTGCCGGCCGAGATTCGTGAGCGGCTGCGCCTCGGGCATCCCCCGCGCAAACAGGACACCGTGCAATGGCAGCGCATCCTGAACGAGCGCGGCTGGGCCGTGCCGCACTGGCCGAAGGAATACGGCGGCGCGCAGCTCGGCCAGATGGAGCGGCTGATCCTGCTCGATGAGATCTTCCGCGGGCCGGCGCCGGTGCCGCAGGTCTTCAACACGACGATGCTCGGCCCGGTGCTGCTGAAGTTCGGCACCGAGGCGCAAAAGCGCGAGTGGCTGCCGAAGCTCGCGAACCTCGACGTGTGGTTCTGCCAGGGTTTCTCCGAGCCCGGCGCGGGCTCCGACCTCGCCTCGCTGCGCACGTCGGCACGCCGCGAGGGCGGTCGCTACATCGTCAACGGCCAGAAGATCTGGACCAGCACGGCGCACCTGTCCGACTACGCGTTTTGCCTCGTGCGCACCGAAGCCGCGGCGCGCAAGCAGGACGGCATCACCTTCCTGATGGTCGACCTGCGCCAAAAGGGCGTCACGATCCGGCCGATCGTGTCGCTGGACGGCGCACACCATCTGAACGAGGTCTTCTTCGACGACGTCGAGGTGCCGCTCGAGAACCTGGTCGGCGAGGAAGGCCGCGGTTGGGATTGCGCGAAGTTCCTGCTCGGCAACGAGCGAACGATGATCGCCAACGTCGGCCTGTGCCGCGAGCGGCTGGACTACGCGATCGAGCTCGCGGGCCGCGTCACGCAGGCAGGCCAGCCGCTGCTCGAGGACCCGAAGCTGCGCGCCGAGTTCGCGTGGCTGGACGCCGAGGTGCGCGCGCTCGAACTGACGAACTACCGGATGCTGCTGACCCCCGAGGAGCAGGCGGCGAACCCGGCCTTCGCGTCGGTGCTGAAGTTGAAGGGTGTCGAGATCCAGCAGGAGCTCGCGACGCTGCTGATGCGCATCGCCGGCCCGCAGGGTCTGGAGCGGCGCCCGCTGGACGGCGCCGCCCCGAGCGACTGGCAGGCGCTGCCGGCACCGCGCTACTTCTACTCGCGCGCCGCCAGCATCTACGGCGGCACCAGCGAGGTCCAGAAGGACATCCTCGCGAAGACGACCCTGGGTTGAGGCCATCACGATGAACTACCAATTGAGCGAAGAACAGACCCAGCTGCGCGACAGCGTGCAGCGCGTGCTCGTCGATCACTACACCTTCGAGCAGCGCCGCGCGATCGCTGCGGGCGAGGCCGGCTGGAGCGAGCCGGTCTGGAAGCAACTGGTCGAGCTGGGCCTGACGGCGCTCGCGATTCCCGAGGCGAACGGCGGCTTCGGTCGCGGCGCGGCCGAGCTGCTGCCGGTGCTCGAACAATTCGGACGCGCGTTGCTGATGGAGCCGTTCATCGCCTCGTCGGTGCTCGGCGCGACGGCCGTGCGGCTGGCCGGCGACGCCGCCGCACAAGACCGCTGGCTCGCAAGGCTGGCCAGCGGCGAAGCGCTGCTCGCGTTCGCGCACGACGAGGTCGGCGCGCGGCATGCGCCGCTGTGGGTCGAGACGCGAGCTGCCGAGACGGGCCCGAGCTGGTCGCTGACCGGCACGAAGTACAACGTGCTGCACGGCTCGCTCGCCGAGCGCCTCGTCGTGACCGCACGCGTCAGCGGGCTGCCGGCCGACCGCGATGGCCTCGCGTTGTTCTTGCTCGACCCGAACGCCCCCGGCGTGACGCTGCGCGCGCACCGCCTGGTCGACGGCACCCTCGCGGCCGAGCTGACGCTGGCCGGTGCGCAGGCGCAACCGCTTGGCGACCCGCAGGACGGTGCCGCCGCGCACCGGGCGATCCGCGGCACGCTGGACGCCGGCATCGCCGCCGCGTGCGCCGAATCGGTCGGCGCGATGCAGGCCGCGTACGACCTGGCAACCGCCTACCTCAACACGCGCAAGCAGTTCGGCCGTGTGATCGGCGCGAACCAGGCGCTGCGCCACCGCGCGGCCGAGATGCTGGTGAGCCTGGAGACCGCGCGCAGCGCCGCGATCGCGGCCGCATTCGCGATCGACGATCCGGGTGCCGACGAAGCCGCCGCCGATCTGATCCGCGCCAAGATGCTGATCGGCCGCCATGGCCGCATCGTCGCGCATGCGGCGATCCAACTGCACGGCGGGATCGGGATGACCGAGGAGTATGCGGTCGGCCACTACCTGCGGCGCCTGACGGTGCTCGATCAATTGTTCGGCGACGCCGACGCGCAGGCCGCGCGGCTCGGCCAGCTGATGCTCGCTGCCTGACTTGCGCACATGAGCCTCTACCAGACCATCCGCTACGACGTCGCCGACCGGATCCTCACGCTGACGCTGAACCGGCCCGACAAGCTCAA
>DASYCA010000072.1:0-2774 GCA_036500445.1 Burkholderiaceae bacterium
TCGCCCAGGCCCGGCAGGATGTAGCCGTGGCTGTCGAGCTCGCGGTCGATCGCCGCGGTGTAGATCGGCACGTCGGGATGCGCGTCCGTCAGCGTCCTGATGCCCTCGGGGCAGGTCAGCAGGCAGACGAACTTGATCGACTTCGGGTTCAGCTCCTTGAGCCGCTCGACCGCCGCCACCGCCGAGTTGCCGGTGGCCAGCATCGGGTCGACCACGACCGCGTCGCGTTCTTCCATGCCGCCCGGCATCTTGAAGTAGTACTCGACCGCGGTCAGCGTCTTCGGGTCGCGGTACAGGCCGATGTGGCCGACGCGCGCGCCCGGCACCACGCTCAGCATGCCATCGAGAATGCCGGTGCCGGCGCGCAGGATCGACACCAGCACCAGCTTCTTGCCGTCGATGACCTTGGCCTTCATCGTTTCCAGCGGCGTCTCGACCTCGAGGTCCTGCATCGGCATGTCGCGCGTGACCTCGTAGGCCATCAGCATGCTGATCTCGTTCAGCAGGCGCCGGAAGCTGTTGGTGCTGGCTTCCTTGCGGCGCATCAGCGTGAGCTTGTGCTGGACGAGCGGGTGGTCGATGAGATGGACGTTGTTCATGGGGTGAGTCTAAAAGACCGTGCCATCGCTCTCGCTGCGCAGCGGCGGCGCGCCGTCGCGCAGGCGCTGCGCCAGCGTGCGGCCCGCGGCCCAGGTGCCGCCTTCCAGCACGCGGGCCATCGGCAGTTCCTCGTCGCTGCGGCCGAGCACCTTGCGCACCCGCGGCGCGAGTTCGTCGAGCAATGCGATCGTGAGCGCGCGCCATTCGACGATGAACTCGTCGCCCACTTTCCAGGTCCGCTCCAGGAAGGCCGCATCGCGAGGCACGATCATCTTGCTGTCGATCAGGAGGCCGCCGTTGCGGTATTCGGGCAGCGCCGTCAGCGCGTCGACGTGGCGCACCCTGACGCCGGCCCATTCGAAGGGCTCGATCAGCGAATAGGCCAGCCACTGCGACAGCTTGTGGAAGGGCATCCAGCCGTTGGTGAGGCCCGGGCCGACCACCGCGCTGTGGCGCCAGCAATCGCCGAGCGCCAGGGCCGGATCGCCGGAGCCGATCGCGCCGGCCGTGTCGCTGCCGTCGGCGGCGATGCTGTCGACCGCGTTGGCCGCCGGCCAGATGCGCGACAGCGATTCGAGCAGCAGCGACAGGATCTCGTGCGCGGCGACCTCGGCCGTCGGCGGCGCGGCCGGGCCGTAGGGGCTGACCAGCGCGTCGAACAGGCCGCCGGGGCGGCCGTCGTCGCCGAAGGTCTCGGGCTGCTCGTGCATCGCCTCGCCCAGGCGCCGCAGCAGCGTGGCGCGGCCCGCGAGGCCGAGCAGCGGGTTGGCGCTGCTGGTCTGCAAGGCGTCGCCCAGGCGGTCGGTGACGAGCGCGCGCAGGCCGGCCGCGTCGGCTTGCAGGGGCTGGTCGGGATTCGACGAGAACAGGCCGCTCGTGAAGGCATGGAAACTGGCAACGGCCAGGCCTTCCGAGCGCGTGTAGCGGTGGCCGGTCGACGGCTCGACGTAATGCCAGTCGGGACCGGCGCCGGCATCGAGCAGCACGCTGACCAGCACGAGGTCGATGTGGGCGCGCGCGCGCTGGCTCGCATTGGCATTGCCGAGCAGCTTGTCGAGCGCCGCGAGGCGGTTGATCTCGCCGGCCTCGAAGTGGCGCCAGCGGCTGTGGTAGGGAATCGGGTTCCAGGGATAGCGCTCGCGCGTCACCTCGGACACGGTGCGGGCCGTGTCCTCCATCGCGTTGTCGTCGCCGATGGTGAACCATGGCGATTCGCCGCGGCGCGCGCGCGCCAGCAGCGCCGCGGCGCGTTCGCGGATCGCGCTCGTGCTGCGCAGTACCGCGGCGGCGCCGTGCGGCTGGCGGGCGTCGTCGGCGAGTTCGACCAGCGGATCGACGCGGCCCTTCGCGTCGGCGCTGCGCACCGCGGCATTGCCGGTCGGGCGCTCGGGGTCCAGTCCGTAGTTGTCCTTGCTCATTCGTTCAGTCCTCGGCCCTTGGCCTTTTTGAGTTCCTCGGCGTCCGGCACCGCGCCGGGCGTGAAATAGCCGGCTGCCATCTTGGCGTCCATCTCGACGCGGGCGTCGGCCGGGATCAGTTCATCGGGAATGTTGACTCGGGTGCCGATCTCGATGCCCGAGCCGGTGATGGCGTCGAACTTCATGTTGCTCATCGACACCAGGCGGTGGATCTTGCGGATGCCGAGCCAGTGGAAGACGTCGGGCATCAGCTCCTGGAAACGCATGTCCTGCACGCCGGCCACGCATTCGGTGCGCGCGAAGTACTGGTCGGCCGTGTCGCCGCCGACCTGGCGCTTGCGCGCGTTGTAGACCAGGAACTTGGTGACTTCGCCGAGCGCACGGCCCTCCTTGCGCGAGTAGGCGATCAGCCCGACGCCGCCGCGCTGCGCGCCCTGGATGCATTCCTCGATGGCGTGCGTGAGGTAAGGGCGGCAGGTGCAGATGTCGGTGCCGAACACGTCCGAGCCGTTGCATTCGTCGTGGATGCGCGCCGTCAGCTCGACCTCGGGGTTGGCGAGGTCGCGCGCGTTGCCGAAGATGTAGAGCGTCTGGCCGCCGATCGGTGGCAGGAACACCTCGAGGTCGGAGCGCGTGACGAGTTCGGGGTACATGCCGCCGGTTTCCTCGAACAGGACGCGGCGCAGGTCGGTCTCGGAGCAGCCGAAGCGCCGGGCGACCGCGGGCAGGTACCACACGGGTTCGAACGCCGCCTTG
>DASYCA010000073.1:0-16065 GCA_036500445.1 Burkholderiaceae bacterium
ACTCGTCCCGAGTCAACGACATCCACACATAGCCTTGCTCGGATGCGCCCGGCGCGGCCATCGGCGCAAGCGCGTCGTGTTCGCTGATTTGCGTGCCGTTGATTTTGAAGATGCGCATCTGGGGGGCTGTCGTGTTCGCGCGACCTTGGCGTCAGAGCCCCTTCAGATGCCGCGCGACATCGAGCGCGAAATAGGTAAGCACGCCATCGGCGCCCGCGCGTTTGAACGCCAGCAGGCTTTCCAGCATCACGGCGTCGTGATCGAGCCAGCCGTTCAGCGCCGCGGCCTTCAGCATCGCGTACTCGCCGCTGACCTGATAGGCGAAGGTCGGCACCTTGAACTCGTCCTTCACGCGCCGCACGATGTCCAGGTAGGGCATGCCGGGCTTGACCATCACCATGTCGGCGCCCTCGGCGAGGTCGAGCGCGACCTCGCGCAGCGCCTCGTCGCTGTTGCCCGGGTCCATCTGGTAGACGGTCTTGTCGGCCTTGCCGAGGTTGCCGGCCGAGCCGACCGCGTCGCGGAACGGGCCGTAGAAGGCGCTCGCGTACTTTGCGCTGTAGGCCATGATGCGGGTGTGGATCAGGCCCTTCGCTTCGAGCGCCGACCGGATCGCGCCGATCCTGCCGTCCATCATGTCGCTGGGGGCCACGATGTCGACGCCGGCCTGGGCTTGCGTCAGCGCCTGCTGCGTCAGCACCGCGACGGTCGCGTCGTTCAGGATGTAGCCGGTCGCATCGAGCAGGCCGTCCTGGCCGTGGCTGGTGAACGGGTCGAGCGCGACGTCGGTCATCAGCCCGAGCCCGGGGAAGCGGTCCTTCAGCGCGCGCACGACGGTCGGCACGAGCCCGTCCGGGTTCAGCGCCTCGCGGCCGTCCTCGGTCTTCAAGGCCGGGTCGATGACCGGGAACAAGGCCATCACCGGGATGCCGAGCTTCACGCACTCCTCGGCGACCGGCATCAGGCGGTCCAGCGTCAGGCGCCGGACGCCGGGCATCGACGCGACGTCCTGCGTGATGCCCTGGCCGGCGAGCACGAACACCGGCAGGATCAGGTCGGCCGCGTGCAGCGTGTGCTCGCGCACCAGCGCGCGGGTAAAGGCGTCGCGGCGCAGGCGGCGCGGGCGGCTGGCGGGGAACGGCGGCGGAGTGTGCATGGGGCAAAAGAGGCGAATCGTTACCAGCTGGGGCGCGCGTGCGGCAGCAACTTTGCAAGACTTTGCCGGCCAAGGAGGATCCCGGGCCGCACGCTTGTCGCAAAGCGAAAAGCTTCTGATAAAGTAGGAATTGAATGATAGCCGCAAGGTCGTCGTTCCCTGCTTTTCCTCCCTGAGCAGGTGCCCGACCGTGATGACAGCGTGACGGCATTTCAAGCCCCGGCCCTGGTGCCGGGGCTTTTCTTTTTGGGCGCCGGCGCGCAACTGCCGATAATCCCGCGATGCTCTGGATCAAGGCCTTTCACATCGTATTCGTCGCGAGCTGGTTCGCGTGCCTGTTCTACCTGCCGCGCCTGTTCGTGAACCTGGTGCAGGTACCGCCCGACAGCCACGCCGAGCGCGAGCGGCTGCTGCTGATGGCGCGCAAGCTGCATCGCTTCGGCACGCTGCTGATGGTGCCGGCGCTGGCGCTCGGCCTGTGGCTGTGGCTGGGCTACGGCATCCACGGCGGCTGGCTGCACGCGAAGCTCGCGCTCGTCGTCGCCGCGATCGGCTACCACCACGGCTGCGGCGTGCTGCTGCGCAAGTTCGAGCGCTTCGCGAACCAGCGCACCGAGCGCTGGTTTCGCATCTTCAACGAGTCGGCGGTGCTGTTGTTCACCGCGATCGTGATCCTGGTGGTCGTCAAGCCCTTCTGATGCCATGCCCCGCCACCGCAGCTCCGCCGCACCGCTGGCCTGGTGGTACGTCGCGCTGATCGTCTACGCGAGCCTGTACCCGTTCAACGGCTGGCGCCTGCCTGGCCTCTCGCCGTTCGCGTTCCTGATCCTGCCGTGGCCGCATTGGTGGACCTGGTTCGACCTGGTCATCAACGTGCTGGGCTACCTCCCGTTCGGCGCGCTGGTGTTCGGCGCGCAGGTGCGCGGCGGCCGCGCGGTGCGGCCGTCGCTGGCGATGGCGGTCGGCGTCGGCACGGGCGTCTCGCTGGCGATGGAGTTGCTGCAGAACTTCCTGCCGCAGCGGGTGTCGTCCAACGTCGACCTCGCGACCAACGCGCTCGGCGCGCTGGCCGGGGCGGCGCTGGGCTGGGCGGTGCACGTCTGCGGCGGCGTCGAGCGCTGGCAGGTCGCGCGCGACCGCTGGCTGATCGCGCGCAGCGCCGGCGGCATCGCGCTGCTGCTGCTGTGGCCGATCGGGCTGCTGTTTCCGCTGCCGGTGCCGCTCGGCCAGGGCCAGGTGCTCGACCACCTGCAGGACCTGTTCGTGCGCGCCGCCGAGGGCACCTCGATCGCACCGTGGCTGCAGGGCTGGGCGGACGCGGAGCCGAAGCCGTCGCTGTCGCCGGCCGGGGAGTTCGCGCTGGTCGCGCTCGGGCTGCTTGCGCCCTGCATGATCGCGTTTTCGATCGCGCGGCCGGGCTGGCACCGGCTCGTGCTGGTGCTGGGGGCGCTCGCGCTGGGCGCGGCGACGACGACGCTGTCGACCGCGCTGAATTTCAACCCGGAGCACCTGCTCGCCTGGAGCACGCCGCGCGCGCTCGCCGCGCTCGCCGCCGGCGCGCTGATCGCAACGGCCCTGAGCCGGGTGCCGGTCCGCGGGACGACCGGCGTCGGCTTGATCGTGATGACCGCGCTCGTGACGCTGGTGGCACAGGCGCCGGCCGACCCGTATTTCTCGCAGAGTCTGCAGCTCTGGGAGCAGGGCCGCTTCATCCGCTTCCATGGTGCGGCGCGCTGGGTCGGCTGGCTCTGGCCGTACGCGGCGATCGTCTACCTGCTGGCGCGGCTGGGTGCCCGCGATGCGCCTGCTGACGGCGGTGCCCCCGGCAGGCCAACTAAAATGCCGGCATGAGCTATTACAAGCGGCACATCTTCTTCTGCCTGAACGTGCGCGACAACGGCGAGGACGCCTGCTCGCTGCACGGCGCACAGGCCGGCTTCGAGCACTGCAAGTCGCGCGTGAAGGGTGAAAAACTCGCCGGCCCGGGCGGGGTGCGCGTCAACAAGTCGGGCTGCCTGGATCGCTGCGCAGGCGGCCCGGTCGCGGTCGTCTACCCCGAGGCGGTCTGGTACACCTTCGTCGACCAGGCCGACATCGACGAGATCGTCGACTCGCACCTGAAGAACGGTCAGGTCGTCGAGCGCCTGGTGCTGCCGCCGACGGTCGGCCGATGAATGCCAACACCGTCCGCCAGAGCATCGCCGGCCCGGCCGGCGCGATCGAGTGCGCGATCGACGTGCCCGCCGGCGCCGAGCCGCGCGGCACCGCGGTCGTCTGCCACCCGCACCCGCAACAGGGCGGCACGCTGGACAACAAGGTCGTGCAGACGCTCGCGCGCGCCTTCGTCGCGGTCGGCTGGCGCAGCGTGCGTTTCAATTTCCGCGGCGTCGGCGCCTCGCAGGGCGAATGGGCCGACGGCGTCGGCGAGATCGACGACGCGCTCGCGGTGATCCAGGCTTTTGCCGAGCCGAACTTCATGCTGGCGGGCTTCTCGTTCGGCGCGTATGTCGCCTCGCACGCGGCGGCGCGTCTGGACGACAATGCGAAACCGCAACGCATGGTGCTGGTCGGGCCGTCGACGCAGCGTCAGGCGATGGCCGCGGTGCCTGCGAACACGCTCGTGATCCACGGCGAGACCGACGATGTCGTGCCGCTCGCCTCCACCCTCGATTGGGCCCGGCCGCAGTCGCTGCCGGTCGTCGTCTTTCCCGGCGTCGGCCATTTCTTCCACGGCCAGCTCGCCTTGCTTAAAAATGTCGTCGTGCAGGAACTGACGCCTCGCGTGCCGCTCTGACGCCTCGCTGCCTTTCGGGTTTCACGCCCTGCAGGCCGTCCTTTTCTTCTTCACCGGATCCTTCATGAATCGATTGTTCGTCTTCGTTCTCTCCCTGGTCTTCCTCGCGAGCGCCTCCGCGCAGGCGCCGGTGCCGCCCGAAGTCGCCGCGAAGAGCTACCTCGTGCTCGACATGAGCAGCAACCAGGTGCTCGCGTCGCGCGAGGCCGACACCGCGGCCGACCCGGCCTCGCTGACCAAGCTGATGAGCCTGTACGTCGTCTTCAACGCGATTCACGAGAAGAAGATCGCGCTGACGCAGAAGGTGCCGGTCTCCAAGCTCGCGTGGGACCAGCGCAAGGCCGGCAGCTCGCTGATGTTCATCGACACGACGATGACGCCGACGGTCGACGAGCTGCTGCACGGCGAGATCGTGCAATCGGGCAACGACGCGGCCGTGGCACTCGGCGAGCTGGTCGGCGGCACGACCGACCAGTTCGTCGCGATGATGAACCGCCAGGCGGTCGCGTTCGGCCTGAAGAACACCGTGTTCAAGAACACGACCGGCCTGACCGAGCCCGGCCACAAGAGCACTGCCCGCGACCTGGCCACGATCGCGACGCACATCATCCGTGACTACCCCGAGTTCTTCGCGTACTACGCGATCAAGGAGTACACGTACAACAACATCAAGCAGCCGAACCGCAACCTGCTGCTGTGGCGCGACCCGTCGGTCGACGGCCTCAAGACGGGCCACACCGACGCCGCCGGCTACTGCCTGATCGCGACCGCGCAGCGCGAATTCCCGAACCTCGGCGCCGACGGCAAGGGCCCCGGCAAGCGCCGCATCCTGACGGTGGTGCTGAACACCACGTCGTCGGAGGCGCGCTCCAGCGAAAGCCAGAAGCTGCTGAACTGGGGCTTCCAGGCCTTCGACACCGTGCGCCTGTTCGATGATGGCAAGGCGATCGTCACCGCGCCGGTCTGGAAGGGCAAGACCGCCGAGGCCAAGCTGGGCGCCGGCGGCGGCCTGTTCGTGACGATCCCGAAGGGCGAGGGCGGCAAGCTCGCGACCAAGGTCGAACGCAGCGACCCGCTGTTCGCGCCGCTCTCGAAGGGCCAGCGCGTCGGCACGATCAAGGTCACGACGGCCTCGGGCGCGCCGGTCATCGACGTGCCGCTGGTCGTGCTCGAGCCGGTCGAGCAGGCCGGCATCCTCGGCCGCGCCTGGGACACCATCCGCCTGTGGATCAAATAGGCTTCGATCAAGTAGTAAGCTCGGCCTCATGCAACCTCTGCCCGACACGCTGTGCTACCTGAACGGTGACTACGTCGCGCTGTGCGACGCCAAGGTCTCGGTGCTGGACCGCGGCTTCATCTTCGGCGATGGGGTCTATGAGGTCGTGCCGGCCTACGGCGGCAAGCTGTTCCGCTTCGACGAGCACATGGCCCGGCTCGGCCGCAGCCTGGCCAAGGTGCGGCTGCGCAACCCGTATTCGCGCGACGAATGGCTGGAACGCTGCCGCAAGTTGCTCGCCGCGCTGATCGCGCGCGGCGGCGGGCCCGACCAGAGCGTCTACATCCAGGTCACGCGCGGCGTCGCGCTGCGCGACCACGTGATGCCGCTCGACGTCGAGCCGACCATTTTCATGATGTGCAACGTGCTGAAGCCGGCCACGCCCGAGCAGCGCCATGCCGGCGTCGCCTGCGTGACCGCGCGCGACTTCCGCTGGGAGCGCGGCGACATCAAGAGCGTCTCGATGCTCGGCAACGTGCTGGCGCGCCAGATTTCGGCCGACCACCAGGCGACCGAGACCATCCTGTTTCGCGACGGCCATCTGACCGAGGCCTCGTCCAGCAACGTCTGGGTCGTGCACGAGGGCGCGCTGCTGGCGCCGCCGAAGAGCGAGCACGTGCTCGAAGGCATCCGCTACGAGCTGATCCGCGAGCTCTGCGAAGATCTTGGCATGGCCTACAACCTGCGCCCGATCGCCGAGGCCGACGTGAACTCGGCCGACGAGCTGCTGCTGAGTTCGGCCACCAAGGAAGTGCTGCCGGTGACCTCGCTCGATGGCGAGACGGTCGGCCACGGCGCGCTGCGCGGCAAGCCCGGGCCGGTCTATGCGCGGCTGTACGAGGCCTACCAGCGCGCGAAGGCCTTGCAATCCATCTGAGCGGTCGCAGATGCTGCCGATGACGATGCAAGAGATCCCGCCCGCCCAGTCGCTGATCGACTACCCGTCAAGTTTCCCGATCAAGGTGATGGGGCTCAACGCAGACGGCTTCGTGCATGCGATCACCCGCATCGCCGAGCAATTCGACCCGGCCTTCGACGCCGCGACGGTCGAACTGCGCCCGAGCAAGGGCGACAAATACCTCGGGGTGACGATCACCGTCACCGCCACCAGCCGCGAGCAGCTCGACGAGCTCTATCGCACGCTGAGCACGCACCCGATGGTCAAGATGGTGCTGTGACGCCGGCGATCCAGCGCCTCGGGCGCGTCGAGTACGAGCCCACGGTCGCTGCGATGCAGGCCTTCACCGCCGCCCGCACGCCCGAGACGCCCGACGAACTCTGGGTCTGCGAGCACCCGCCCGTCTACACCCAGGGCCTGGCCGGCAAGGCGGAGCACGTGCTGGCCGCCGACGGCATCCCGGTCGTGCAGACGAACCGCGGCGGCCAGGTCACCTACCACGGGCCGGGGCAGGTCGTCGTCTACCCGCTGATCGACCTGAGGCGGCTCGGCATCTACGTGAAGGAATACGTCTACCGGCTGGAGACGGCGCTGCTGAAGACGCTGGAGCACGTCGGCGTGACCGGCCACCGCGTTTCCGGCGCGCCGGGCACCTACGTCGTTCTCGCCGACCCGTTCGGCCACGCCGCGCTGACCGGCCCGCGCCTGGACCCGTTCGAGGGGCTGGGCAAGATCGCCGCGCTCGGCATCAAGGTGAGCCGCCACTGCAGCTACCACGGCGTCGCGCTGAACGTCGCGATGGACCTGAACCCCTTCGCCGGCATCAACCCCTGCGGCTACGCTGGGCTGCAAACCGTGGACCTTTCTACAATCGGGGTTCAGGTGAGTTGGGAGGAGGTGGCCGCCGTGTTGGCCCGGCGCCTCGCGAACAGCCTGAGCCCCTGAGCCCCTGAGCCTCTCCAGCGCGACCGAGCCCTTCATGACCACCACCTACGACGCCACCGCGAAGCAGAAGTCGCAAGCCAAGACCTCGCGCATCCCGATCAAGATCGTGCCGGCCGAGGCCTTGAAGAAGCCGGACTGGATTCGCGTGAAGGCCGGCTCGCCCAGCACCCGCTTCTACGAGATCAAGCAGATCCTGCGCGAGCACAAGCTGCACACGGTCTGCGAGGAGGCCTCGTGCCCGAACATCGGCGAGTGCTTCGGCAAGGGCACCGCGACCTTCATGATCATGGGCGACAAGTGCACGCGGCGCTGCCCGTTCTGCGACGTCGGCCACGGCCGGCCCGATCCGCTCGATGCCGACGAGCCGATGAACCTGGCCAAGACGATCGCGGCGCTGAAGCTGCGCTACGTCGTGATCACCAGCGTCGACCGCGACGACCTGCGCGACGGCGGCGCCGGCCACTTCGTCGAGTGCATCCGCAAGACGCGCGAGCTCTCGCCGATGACGCAGATCGAGATCCTGACGCCCGACTTCCGCGGCCGCATGGACCGCGCGCTCGAGATTTTGAAAGCCGCGCCGCCGGACGTGATGAACCACAACCTGGAGACCGCCCCGCGCCTGTACAAGGAGGCGCGCCCGGGCTCCGACTACGCCTATTCGCTCAATCTGCTGAAGCGCTTCAAGGAATTCGCGCCGCACGTGCCGACCAAGAGCGGCCTGATGGTCGGTTTGGGCGAGACGGACGAGGAGATCCTGCAGGTGATGCGCGACATGCGCGAGCACTCGATCGACATGCTGACGATCGGCCAGTACCTCGCCCCGAGCGGCCACCACCTGCCGGTCAAGCGCTACGTCCACCCCGACACCTTCAAGATGTTCGAGCGCGAGGCCGCCGCGATGGGGTTCACCCACGCCGCGGTCGGTGCGATGGTGCGCTCCAGTTATCACGCCGACAAGCAGGCCGAAGCCGCCGGCCTCGCCCCCACCTGAACTTGCTCCCTCGCCCTCTGGGAGAGGGCCGGGGTGAGGGGCGCCGAAGGCGCTTCTCAGGTCTCCGCGAGCAGCTTCTCGACCAGCTTGTCCAGCGCCGCGAAGTCGGTCGCGCCGACGACGCGCTGGACGATCCGCCCGTGCTTGTCGATCAGCACGCTGGTCGGCGTGAACGCCACATCGCCGAACCCCTGCGCGACCGCGCCGGTGTTGTCGATCACGACCCCGAACGGCAGGTGGCGGCGCTCTGCAAAATTGACCACCAGCGCCGGCGCGTTGTAGCTCATCGAGACCGCGAGCGTCTCGAAGCCGCGCGCCTTGAACTTCTCGTGCGTCGCGACGAACTGCGGCATCTCGCGCACGCAGGGCTCGCAGTCGGTGGTCCAGAAATTCACCAGCACGACCTTGCCGCGCAGGCTTTGCAGGCTGGAGCTGCTGCCGTCGAGCAACGTGTAGCCGACATTCGGTGCCGTTTTGCGCGCGATCCAGCCCGAATAAGCCGCAACGCCACCCAGGCCAAGGGCCAGAGCGACAATTCCGGCCAACCCGATCCGGGCGGCGAACAAGCGGGTCTTCAACAGGAGTCTTTCATCATGATGCAGCGTCGAAAGTTTACGTCAGGGCTCGTCACGCTCGCCGGCCTGTGGGCACTCGAGGCCCGTGCCGCCGGCATCACCGAAGGCGACGCCGCGGCCGGCATCCGCGCGGCGCTGGAGCGCGGCGCCGCGTCGGCCGTCGCGCTGCTCGGGCGCAGCGGCGGCTTTCTCGACAACCCGAAGGTGCGCATCCAGCTGCCCGGCTACCTGAACGAGGCCGCCAAGGTCCTGAAGTTCACCGGCCAGCAGGCCCGCGTCGACGAACTGGTGACGGCGATGAACCGCGCCGCCGAGCAGGCGGTGCCGGCGGCCCAGGCGCTGCTGGTCAACGCGGTCAGATCGATGAGCGTCGACGACGGCCGCAAGATCCTCTCCGGCGGCGACAACTCCGCGACCCAGTTCTTCGAGGCGAAGACGCGCGCGCCGCTGAACGTCAAGTTCCTGCCGATCGTCACGAAGGCGACCGAAAAGGTCTCGCTCGCGGACAAGTACAACCAGGTCGCCGGGAAGGGCGCCGCGGTCGGGCTGCTCAGCAAGGACCAGGCGAACATCCAGAGCTACGTCACCGGCAAGGCGCTGGACGGCCTGTTCCTGATGATCGGCGAGGAGGAGCACAAGATCCGCCAGGATCCGGTGGGCACCGGCAGCGCGATTCTGAAGAAGGTCTTCGGCTCCCTCAAATGACGGCGCCGGGGCCGCTTGGAGCGGCCCGGCGCTGGCTGAGATTCCGGGGGATTAAAGCGTCTTCGACAGCTCGAACATCAGCGCCGACGGCAGCGAGCTGGCGAGCACCTCGCGGCCGACGCGTGCCATCTCGGTGCCGCCGAAGCCGGACATCTCGAACTCCGTGCCCTCTTCGATGATCTCGATGAAGACGAAGTTGGGCACCTCGTGCAGGATCTCCTCGCGGAAGTGATCGAAGCGCACGCCGGTCTGGATCGACTCGACGATCACCGCGTGCGGCAGGCCGTCGCGGCAGAAGGCGGCCGCTTCCTCGACCGAGTTCACGTAGTCGACGATCAGGCTCATGTTGCGCAGCGCGTCGCGGATCTGCGCCCGCATCTCGCGCCGCGACGCGATGATCAGCACGTGGCTGCCGGCCAGCGGCTGCGAATTCGCCGATGGCGCGAAGCCGTCGTCGACCTCGACGCCGCCGGCGAGCTCGACCTCGGGCGGCGCGGTGCGCGGGAACTCCAGGGTCAGCGTGGTGACGTGCGATTCGTCCTTGCGGTCGACCAGCAGCCCCATCGTCCAGGCGGTCTGCTCGACCATGCGCCAGAGCAGCGAGTCCAGCCCGCGCGGCGCCACCGCGTCGCTGCCGTCGGCCAGGTCGTCGAGCATGCGGTGCGCGAAGCGGCAGCTGAGCTGGGCGTTGGCCGGCCAGCCGCGCGTGTCGACCGCGAACTCGATCTGCGAGCGCGCGCTCGCCAGCGCCCAGTCGATCGTCGTGTTGATCAGGCTGAACAGCAGCGAGGCATCGACGATCACCGCGGCCGGCTTCAGCGAGGGCTTCACGCTGATGCCGCGTGCCTGCGTCTCGCGGGCCCGGTGCGCGAGCGTGCCGTTGAGCACGTCCGCGAGCGGCAGCCGCTCGGGGATCTGGCGCAGCCGGCCGGACGCGAAGCGCGCCAGCTGCTGGCCGATCATGCCGATCTGGCGCGCCGCCTCGATCTCGTCGCGCAGCGCGCGCAGGCTGGATTTGTCGATCCGCCCGGTGCTGGTCAGCGAATTGACGCGCTCGAGCGCCGCGGTCAACGGGGTGGCGATTTCGGCGCCCATTTCGGAGACCAGCGTCTGCCAGCGATCGTGCTCGCCGGCGCGCGCTTCGGCGGAGGGCACGGCCTTGATGTGAAGGGCTTCCGGCTTCAGGCCGAGTTCAGACATGTTCATGCTCACTTTCCTTGTCGGTGCCGGGATCGGACCGCGCGGCCGGCGGATTCGGCGGCGACGATCGGAAGGGTCGGCTTCAGTGAGGCGGAGTGTGGCCGCCTGCGCGGCGCCACGCCAGGGTGCATGGCACGTTTTGCCCCAGAACGAGGGTGTGCGGAATTCACGCGCCGGCGCGCAGCCCGCGGCCGGGCCCTCGAACCCGGGGGATCAAACGGCGCGGGCGTGGCGCAGCGCGGCGATCTCGTCCGCCTGGAGGCCGAGCTCGCGCAGGACCTCGTCGGTGTGTTCGCCCAGCAACGGCGGCGCCCGGCGGTATTGCACCGGCGTGGCCGAGAATTTCATCGGACTGGCGACCAGCGTCACGTCGCCGGCGCGCGGGTGGGGCAGCCGCACGGTCATCTCGCGCGCCGCCACGTGCGGGTCGGCGAAGACCTCGGCGAGGTCGTTGATCGGGCCGCTCGGCACCTTCGCGGCCTCGAGCGCCGCGAGCCAGTCGGCGCGCGTGCGGGCCTTCAGCAGCGCGGCCAGCCGCGGCACCAGCGTCGCGCGGTGACGCACGCGCTCGGCGTTGCGGCCGTAGCGCGCGTCGCGGGCCAGCTCGGGCGCGCCGGCGACCTCGCAGAACTTGGCGAACTGGCTGTCGTTGCCGACCGCCAGGATCAAATGGCCGTCGGCGACCTCGAACACCTGGTAGGGCACGATGTTCTGGTGCGCGTTGCCCATGCGCTGCGGCGCGATGCCGGTCGTCAGGTAGTTGGCGCCGAGGTTGGCGAGCATCGCGACCTGCGTGTCCAGCAGCGCCATGTCGATCGCCTGGCCGAGGCCGGTCGCGTCGCGGTGGCGCAGCGCGGCGAGGATCGCGGTGCAGGCGTACATGCCGGTGAACAGGTCGGCGACCGCGACGCCGACCTTCTGCGGGCCGCCCCCGCTCGCGTCGTCGGCGATCTCCGCGCGCGACGGGCCGGTCACGCTCATCAACCCGCCCATGCCCTGGATCGCGTAGTCGTAGCCGGCGCGTTCGCGGTACGGCCCCGTCTGGCCGAAGCCGGTGACGGAGCAGTAGACCAGGCGCGGGTTCAGCGCGTGCAGGCTGGCGAAATCCAGGCCGTAGCGCGCCATGTCGCCGACCTTGTAGTTCTCGACGAAGACGTCGCTCGCGAGCGCGATCCGGCGGATCAGCGCCTGGCCTTCGGGCCGCGCGATGTCGACCGTGATCGAGCGCTTGTTGCGGTTGGTGCCGAGGTAATAGGCCGCGTCCGGCGTGTCGATGCCGTCGCGGTCCTTCAGAAACGGCGGGCCCCAGCCGCGCGTGTCGTCGCCGCCCGGGCTCGTGTCGCCGGCCGGGCGCTCGACCTTGATCACGTCGGCGCCGAGGTCGGCCAGCGTCTGGGTGCACCAGGGGCCGGCCAGCACGCGCGAGAGATCGAGCACCCGCACGCCGGCGAGCGGCTGGGTCGGTGAGGTCGTCGTCATGGTCGGCGATTGTGGAGCAGCGCCGGGATAATGCCGAGATGAGCCGTCGCATCAGTGAACCCCCCGATTGGACCGCACGCGCAGCGCGCGTCGCGACCTGCGCGCTCGCGCTGAGCGCCGCGGCCTGTTCGCCGGCGCTGAACTGGCGCACGTTCGTGCCCGAGGACAGCGGGCTGAGCATGACCTTCCCGTGCCGTCCCGACCGCCAGGCCCGCGCGGTGATGCTGGCCGGCGCCTCGGTCCACATGGAGATGCTGGCGTGCAGCGCCGCCGGTGCGACCTACGCGGTGAGCTTTGCCGATGTCGCCGACCCGGCGCGCATCGCGACGCTGCTGTCCGAATGGCGCAGCGCGGCGGTCGCGAACGTGCAAGGCGCCGCCGGGCCGTTGGCGCCGATGCAGGTCGCGGGGATGACGCCGAACGACCAGGCCGTGCGCGTCTCGATCGAGGGCAAGCTGCCCGACGGCGCCGGGGTGCAGGAGCGCGCGGCCTTCTTCGTGCACGGTCTGCGGGTGTACTCGGCGAGCGCGATCGGCGCCAAACTCGACCCCGCGGCCGCCGAGGTCTTTTTGGCGGCCTGGCGTTTCCGAACTGAGCCGGCTGCACGCGAAACACGCAGATGTGTGGTTTTTGTGTTGCGCGCACAGTGGCAGGATGGAGGATTGGCCGCAAGCGGCCCGAACTGACCCTAAATTACCGCCCATGCCCGGATTGATGATCATTGCCCACGCCCCGCTGGCGTCCGCGCTGAAGGCGGTGGCCGAGCATGCGTTTCCCGACTGCGCACAGACGCTGGCGGTGCTGGACGTCGAACGCGACATGCCGATCGAAGAGGTCGAGGCGAGGGCGCGCGAGCTGCTCGAGCGGGTGCGCACGCCCGAGGCGCTGATCTTCACCGACGTGTTCGGTGCGACGCCGTGCAACGTCGCGCAGCGGCTGGGCGACGGCTCGCAGGTGCGCGTGATCGCCGGCGTCAACGTGCCGATGCTGTGGCGTTCGCTGAACTACACCGCCGAGCCGCTCGAGGCCGTCGTGATGCGCGCGATGGCCGGCGCGACGCAGGGCGTGATGCAGGTCGCGACCTCCCGGCCCCAGAATCAAACCCTCAAACCCGGCGGCAATGATCAAAACAAGCATCAGCATCAGCAATAAGCTGGGTCTTCACGCGCGCGCCTCGGCCAAGCTGACGAAGCTGGCCGGCAGCTTCAAGAGCGACGTGTTCATGAGCCGCAACGAGCGCCGCGTGAATGCCAAGAGCATCATGGGCGTGATGATGCTGGCGGCCGGCAACGGCAGCACCGTCGAGCTCGAGGCGAGCGGGGCCGACGAGCAGGCCGCGATGGACGCGCTCATCGCGTTGATCAACGACAAGTTCGGCGAAGGTCAATAGGACGCTCGCGCGATAACACTGAGAAGATCGGTAACTCTGCAAACACGGTGGCGGAGCGGCGGCGTGCGCTGCTAGCATCGCTCGCATGAGCTTCCAGGTCTTCGGCTTGCCGGTCTCGCGCGGTGTCGCGATCGGTCGTGCGGTGCTCGTGGCGTCGAGCCGGATCGACGTCGCCCACTATTTCATCGACGCGGACCGCGTCGAGTCCGAGATCGACCGCCTGCGCAACGCGCGCGACGCGGTCGCCACCGAGCTGAGCGTGCTGCAGCGCGACATGCCGCCGGAAGCGCCGGCCGAGCTCTCGGCGCTGCTCGACGTGCACCTGATGCTGCTGCACGACGACACGCTGACCGGTGCGACCAAGCAGTGGATCGTCGAGCGCCACTACAACGCGGAGTGGGCGCTGTCGGCCCAGCTCGAGGTGCTGGCGCGCCAGTTCGACGAGATGGAGGACGAATACCTGCGCGAGCGCAAGGCCGACCTGGAGCAGGTCGTCGAACGGCTGCTGCGCGCGATGGCGCGCGGGCCGGTCGCGATCCATTCGCCGGCGGCCGGGCTGGTGCCGCGCGACCTCGCCGGCGAAGATCCGCTGGTGCTGGTGGCCAACGACATCGCGCCGGCCGACATGCTGCAGTTCAAGGGCAGCGTGTTCACCGGCTTCATCACCGACGTGGGCGGCAAGACCTCCCACACCGCGATCGTCGCGCGCAGCATGGACATCCCGGCCGTCGTCGGCGCGCGCGAGGCGAGCCGCATCATCCGCCAGGACGACTGGGTCGTGATCGACGGCGACGCCGGGATCGTGATCGTGGACCCGTCGCCGATCGTGCTCGAGGAGTACCGCTACCGCCAGCGCCAGAGCACGCTCGGGCGCCAGCGGCTGGCGCGGCTGCGCCACACGCCGGCGATCACGCTGGACGGCGAGCGCGTCGAGCTGCTCGCCAACATCGAGATGCCGAGCGACGCGGCCGCGGCGCTGGACGCCGGCGCGGTCGGCGTCGGGCTGTTCCGCAGCGAATTCCTGTTCATGAACCGAGGCGGCGAGCTGCCGAGCGAGGACGAGCAGTTCGAGGCCTACCGCACCGCGGTCGAATCGATGAAGGGCCTGCCGGTCACGATCCGCACGGTCGACATCGGCGCGGACAAGCCGCTGGACCGCATGTCCGCGAACGAGTTGCGCCACGAGCACGCGCTGAACCCGGCGCTCGGGCTGAGGGCGATCCGCTGGAGCCTGTCGGAGCCGGGCATGTTCCGGCTGCAGCTGCGCGCGATCCTGCGTGCGAGCGCCTACGGCAAGGTCCGGCTGCTGATCCCGATGGTCGCGCACCTGAGCGAGGTGAAGGCGACGTTCGAGGCGCTGGCCCGGGCGCGCCAGCAGCTCACCGAGGCCGGGCGGCCGTTCCTGCCGATCGAGGTCGGCGCGATGATCGAGGTGCCGGCATCGGCGCTGATGCTGCCTTCGTTTTTGCGCCACTTCGATTTCGTCTCGGTCGGCACCAACGATTTAATCCAGTACACGCTCGCGATCGACCGTGCCGACGAGGCCGTCGCACACCTGTACGACCCCTGGCACCCGGCGGTGCTGGGGCTGCTCGAGCAGGTGATCCGCCAGGCGCGTGCGGCCGGCAAGGCGGTCAGCGTGTGCGGCGAGATGGCCGGCGACCCCGAATTCACGCAGCTGTTGCTCGCGATGGGGCTGCGCAGCCTGTCGATGCACCCGTCGCAGATCGCGGCGATCAAGCAGCGGGTGCTGCGCACCGACGCCAAGCGTTGGGCAACGCAGCTGGAGCGCGTGCTGCGCGCGGACGACCCGCAGCTCGCGTGTGTCGGGGCGGCGCAGCTGCTGTCGTCGTCCCAGCGCGACGGCGCGCCGGCCGATCTTTGAAAAGATTGCGCCGCAGGCCTTGACGCCTGCCGGAGCCGTGCTACAGTCGTGGGCTTCGCTGATCACAGCGGCGCCAACGCGAAAGCAGCGGTGCCAAAGAGAGCGGTAAACGCAGCAGCGAAGAAAAGAATAAAGCGAGACAGTGTGTTGACAGGGTTGTGAAAAACATGTCAGAATCGCTCTCTCGGCTGATAACTGAAAACACCAACGCGAAAGCAGCGGCAAATCAGAAGTCGGCAGAAAAGAAGAAAGACAGAGTATTTGACAAGGTTATATAAAGCATGTCAGAATCGATGTCTCAGCTGATAACTGCAAAACAACGCAGATAACAGCAAGCCGCAGAAACCGAAAGGTGATGGCGGTGCCGAAAGGCCAGCTCTTTAAAAACTAACAGCCGATAAGTGTGGGCGTTTGAAGGCGAGTGCCAAGACGATCCGGGGAAGCCTGGAAAGTCGAGGTCTCATGGACCTTAAACGCTCACTGAAAATAGAAGTTCATGCAAGTGAAGTTTCTATCAATTCTTTGAGTAATTTATCAAGATCGAACTGAAGAGTTTGATCCTGGCTCAGATTGAACGCTGGCGGCATGCCTTACACATGCAAGTCGAACGGTAACGCGGGGCAACCTGGCGACGAGTGGCGAACGGGTGAGTAATATATCGGAACGTGCCCAGTAGTGGGGGATAGCCCGGCGAAAGCCGGATTAATACCGCATACGACCTACGGGTGAAAGCGGGGGATCGCAAGACCTCGCGCTATTGGAGCGGCCGAT
>DASYCA010000074.1:0-2184 GCA_036500445.1 Burkholderiaceae bacterium
AGCTGCGGGACCGTCTTCCGGGTCGTGCAGGATCAACTCAAGGTCTCCGAAGGCTGGGTCCGCTGCGGCCAGTGCAACGAGGTCTTCAACGCGCTCGAATCGCTGTTCGACCTGGAGCGCGACACGCCGCCCGAGTGGTCGCCGCCCAGCCGGATGGCCGACGACATGCCCAGCCGCCTCGGCAGCCCGGTCGACCTGGAGCTGCCGGTCGACGCGCGCGCGGCGCAGGCGCACGAGCAGGATCACGACGAGCCGCACGCGCAGCCGCACGACCTGGAACACGATGCCGGGCACGCGCGCGCGTCCGACGAGCCGGTGTTCGAGGAATCCGATCATTTCGACGTGCCGATGATGGCCCACCATCACGAGGCCGCGACGAGCCCGGCCGAGCGCATCGACGAACGCGACCGGCTCGAATTCCCGGACGCGCGCTTCGATCCGGAGTCCGAATCGCCCGCTGGCCATTCGCTGGTGCCGGTGCACGACACGACGCTCGAGCCGCTGGCCGAGCCCGACGCGGCATCGGCGGCGCCCGAGTTCGTGCGGCACGCGCGGCGCCGCGAGCTCTGGAACGGGCGCGGCATGCGCATCGGCCTGTCGCTCGCGAGCCTGCTGCTGGTCGGTGCGTTCGCGCTGCAGGCCGCTCATCATTTCCGCGACACGGTCGCGGCACGCTGGCCCGAGACCCAGGACGCGCTGAGCGCGTGGTGCGGCGCGGTCGGGTGCACCGTCTCCGCGCCCAAGCACATCGACGACATCGCGGTCGAGAGCACCTCGCTGACGCGCGCCGAGGGCGCGGACGCCTTCAGGCTCGCGGTCACGCTGCGCAACCACGGCGCGCTCGCGCTCGCGCTGCCGTCGATCGACCTCACGCTGACCGACGCCGGCGGCCAGCTCGTCGCGCGCAAGATGCTGGCCCCGAAGGAATGGCGCGTGGCCGGCTCGACGCTGGCCGCCGGTGCGGAGCTGCCGATGCAGTTGCTGCTCGCGGCCGACGGCGGGCGCGTCAGCGGCTACACGGTCGAAGTGTTCTACCCCTGACCTCCTCTTTCACCCTCTTCATCACGGAGCATCCATGTCGGCACTGATCTGCGGCTCGCTCGCCTTCGACACCATCACCGTCTTCCCGGGCCGCTTTGCCCAGCAGATCCTGCCCGAACAGCTGCACATCCTGAACGTCTCGTTCCTGGTGCCGAGCCTGCGGCGCGAGTTCGGCGGCTGCGCCGGCAACATCGCCTACACGCTGAAGCTGCTCGGCGGCCAGCCGCTCGTGATGGCCGCGGTCGGCCCCGACGGCCACGAGTACGTCGAGCGCATCAAGGGCTGGGGCGCGAGCACCGAGTACGTGCGCAGCGTCGCGGACAGCCACACCGCGCAGGCGATCATCATCACCGACGCCGACAACAACCAGATCACCGCGTTCCACCCGGGCGCGATGCAGTCGGCCCACCTGCAGGCCGTGCCGGCGCGCAGCGACATCGCGGTCGGCATCATCGCGCCCGACGGACGCGACGCGATGCTGCGCCACGCCGAGCAGCTCGCCGAGGCCAAGATCCCGTTCATCTTCGACCCGGGCCAGGGCCTGCCGATGTTCGACGGCGCCGAGCTGATGCGCTTCGTCGGCCAGGCGAGCTGGATCACCGTGAACGACTACGAAGGCCAGATGCTGTGCGAGCGCACCGGGCAGACGCTCGAGTCGCTGTCGCGCTCGCACCTGCGCGGCGTCATCGTCACGCTCGCGGCGAACGGTTGCGAGCTCTGGCAGCAAGGCGTGCGCACCCACATCCCGGGTGTGGCGGCCACCGAAATCGTCGACCCGACCGGCTGCGGCGACGCCTTCCGCGCCGCGCTGCTGCACGGCATCGAGCAGGGCTGGACGCTCGAGCGCAGCATCGAACTCGGCAACCGCATCGGCGCCCTGAAGATCGCCTGCCGCGGCGGCCAGAACCACGTATTGGAGTCGCTGAACCTGTAAGTTTCCGAGGTCGGCGCGAGATCAGGCAATCGGGGCACTCTGCTGCGCTCATGTCCCCCGGCCTGCGGCCTCCTCCTTTACTTCGCTCCGCAGAGCACCCCGACTGCCTGATCGCCACCGACAGTGCACTTCAACGCCTTTGCATGCCAACCACGTTTGCTGGCCAAGGACGTTGGGTGACTGGCGGAGCGAAGTAAAGGAGGAGGCCG
>DASYCA010000075.1:0-5619 GCA_036500445.1 Burkholderiaceae bacterium
CTGGTGGCGGCGCTGCATCGAGCAGTCGCGCTCTCCGAGCCACACGGCATTCTTGTGTTCGTCGGCCAGCACCTGGATTTCGATGTGCCTCGGGTTCTCGAGGAACTTCTCCATGTAGACGGCCGGATTCCCGAAAGCCGCGCCGGCTTCGGCACGCGTGGTCTGCACCGCATGGATCAGCGCCGCCTCGGTGTGCACGACGCGCATGCCGCGCCCGCCGCCGCCGCCCGAGGCTTTGATGATCACCGGATAGCCGACCGCGCGCGCGGCCTTGATGATCTCTTTGGGGTCTTCCGGCAGCGCGCCTTCCGAACCCGGCACGCATGGCACACCCGACTTGATCATCGCCTGCTTGGCCGACACCTTGTCGCCCATGACGCGTATGGATGCCGGCGTCGGTCCGATGAAGGTGAAGCCGCTGCGTTCCACCCGCTCGGCGAAATCGGCATTCTCGGAAAGAAACCCATAGCCGGGGTGAATGGCCTCGGCGTCGGTCACCTCGGCGGTCGAGATGATCGCCGGCATGTTCAGATAGCTTTGCGCAGAGACCGCCGGACCGATGCAGACCGCCTCGTCGGCGAGCTTCACGTACTTCGCGTCGCGGTCGGCCTCCGAATAGACGACGACCGACTTGACGCCCAGCTCGCGGCACGCGCGCTGGATGCGCAGCGCGATCTCGCCGCGGTTGGCAATGAGGATCTTCTTGAACATGCGGGGGCGCCTTATTCGATGATGAACAAGGGCTGCCCGAATTCCACGGCCTGGCCGTTCTCGCACAAGATGCGCTTGACCGTGCCGGACTTGTCGGCCTCGATCTCGTTCATGATCTTCATCGCCTCGATGATGCAGATCGGTTGACCCTCCTTGATCGCGTCGCCGACCTCGGCGAACGGCTTCGCGCCCGGGTTGGCCGAGCGGTAGAAGGTGCCGACCATCGGCGATTTCACCGCGTGGCCGGTCTCGACCGGCACCGCGGGCGCCTCGGGCGCCGCCGCGACCGGCGCTGCGGCCATCGGCACCGCGGCGGCCACCATCGGCGCCGGCATGTAGTTCATCTGGACCGGCGCGGCCGGCTCGGACTTGACGATGCGCACCTTGCCGTCGGCTTCGGTGATCTCCAGCTCGGAGATGTTCGACTCCGAAACCAGATCGATGAGGGTCTTCAGCTTGCGAAGGTCCATGGTGTGTCAAGTCCTGTCATCTGGCGGCGATCGGGCCGCATTTTTTGATATCGAATCGGTCGAGCCCGCGACAGTGCGCGTCCTGAGTGCCCGGAGCCGATCCGCGTGCTGATTCACGATGATTCGATGCCGTCGCGCATTGCAGCAACGAAGCCGGATACTTTACGCGACTTGAGCGTCGTTGAACGATGTTGACAAAATCCGAATCTGCCCCGGTCAAATCAGGCCAAGGCGCTCACCCAGCGCGTCAGGTCCTCGGGCTGGATCGTTCCGAGCTTGCGCTGCGCGACCTGGCCGCGGCGGTCGAACACGATCGTGAACGGCAGGGCCCCGGCGCTGTTGCCCAGGCTGCGCGACAGGCCGACGCCCTCGACCCCGGCCAGGCCGATTGGGTAGCCGACCGGGCGCTTGGCGAGAAAGCCGCGCACCGGCTCCAGGTTGTCGACCGCGAGGCCGACGACCTGCCAGCCGTGCGCGCGCTGGTCGGCGTAGAAGCGGTCGAGCAGCGGCATCTCGCCGACGCAGGGCGGGCACCAGGTGGCCCAGAAATTGACCAGCAGCGGTTGGCCGCGCAGCGGGCCGAGCGGCAGCTGGGCGCCGGCCGGCGTGTCGAAGTGCAGCGACCAGATCGCGGCGGAGGCGTCCGCGCCCGACGCGGCGGTGGCCGCCGCGGCGTCGCGGGCCGCGTCGAGCGCTCCGGCGCGCGAGCGCCACCAGCCCACGCCGGCGCCCGCCGCGCCGGCCGCGACCGCGGCGCCCACCGTGAGTGCGAAGCGTCGGTTCATGCGGGGGTCTCCATCAAGCGCCGCAGCGCGGCCAGGTCGCCGCGCTGCGTGCGACCGCCCGCGTCCGGCTTCAGGCCGCCGCGCAGGTCGTCGAAATCCAGGATCGTCAGGTGCACCGTGACGCGCTCGCCGAGCTCGGTGCTGGTCTGCGCCAGGCTCAGCACATCGACCGGCTCGCCGCGCGGCCCGGGCCGGCTGCCGACCTCGTAGTCGACGTTGCGGTCGATCAGCGCGAGCTCGGCCGCCTTCGAGTCGTCGCAGTAGAGCTCCAGGTGCACGTCGTTCAGTCGGGTCGCGGTGCCGCGCCAGACCGCGCCGGTCAGGTGCGGCCGGAACGGCGCGAGCCGCTCCATCCAGATCACGGCGACCGCGCGCAGCGCCGCGAGTTCGCCGGGCTGGGTGTCGGCGCAGAACAGCGCGAGGTAGTCGCGCACCTCTTCCTCGACCCGGTCGTTGTTCGGCAGCTCGCCCTGGCGAGCGCTGTGGCGGCCGAGGTCGCGCGCCGCGCGCCGCTTGGCCGGGCCGTATTCCATGCCTTCCTCGACCACCAGCCGGGCGGCGGTGGCGGCGATCTCATCGGTCAGTGTCATGGTCGATTTCCGGGGCGGCCCGATTTTGCGTCATTCGCGCGGCGCCCGTGCGTCCTCCGTGCGTCATCCCTGCCGTCGTCCCCGCGCCGCCATCAGGGCAGCTCGACCGCGGCCATCCGCGCGCTCACGGTGCCGGCGCGTCCGACCACGTAGGCCGAGCCGGGCCGCTTCTCGAAGCGCTTGGGCGCCGGCAGCATCACCGCGAGCTGCGCCGCCTGCATCGTCCCGAGGCCGCTCGCGGCGACATGGAAATAGTGGTGCGCCGCCGCCTCGGCACCGAAAATGCCTTCGCCCCACTCGACGTTGTTCAGGTAGATCTCGAGGATGCGCTGCTTGGACAGGCAGGCCTCGAGCATGAAGGTGATGACGAATTCCTGGGCCTTGCGCACCAGGCTGCGCTCGCCGTCCAGGAACAGGTTCTTCGCGAGCTGTTGCGTGATCGTCGAGCCGCCGACGACCTTGGGCACCGCGTGCGCGGCCGGCCTGGCCGGCGCCCTGCCGGGGGGCAGCTTGCGCAGGCGCTTGTCGAGCTGGGCGTTGATCGACTCGACGCGCGCCTCGGCCCGCTGGTTGCGCTCCCAGGCCTTCTCGAGCGCGTCCCACTCGACGCCGCTGTGGTCGGTGAAGCCGGCGTCCTCGGAGGCGATCACCGCGCGCTTCAAACTCGGCGCGATGCGCTCGTACGGCATCCATTGCTGGCTCCACAGCAGCTCGTGCTTCTCGGCGACGATGCGCCAGGCCTCTGAACGTTGAAACGTCGTCGACTGCGGATCGACGACCGCCATCAGCGCGACCCGGCCGAGAAAGTACAGCTGCAGCGCGAACGCCGACAGCAGCAGGAGCAGCACGATCCGGCCGAGCTGCTTCATCTCGGCAGCGCAACGGTGGAGCGAGGCCGGCGTACGTCCGGGTGCCCGGCACCGTTCAGGGTAGAGCGTTCACTGTGCCGGGCACCCGAACGCACGCCGGCCCGGCACGACCTCAGCAGTACGCGGTGACAGGGCGCGACTCGCGGGGCGGGATGCGGGGTCGCCGACGCAGTGAACGCTCTACCCTGAACGACGTCGGCGACCCCGCATTCCGACCCGGGCGCAGGCAGACATCGCGAGCGACCGCTACGCGCCGCCAACGGACACTCTCCACGACAAAGCCTTCATTTCAGATGGCCGGCCGCGTCAACGCGTCCATGCGGGCGCGCAGAGCCGCCAGCACCGGCGCGGTTTCGGGCCGCACGCCGCGAAAGACTTCGAACGCCGCCGCCGCCTGCTCGACCAGCATGCCCAAACCGTCGCGGCCCTGTGCGCCGTGTGCCGCGGCCCAGTCGAGAAAGGGCAGCGCGGCGGCGCCGTACATCATGTCGAGCGCGAGCGCGCCGGGCGCGAGCACCTCGGGCGCGACCGGGATCGCGCCGCCTTGCAGGCTGCTCGCCGAGGCGTTCACGACGACGTCGAAGCCGCGCCCGCAGTCGGCGAGCGGGGCCGCGCGCAGCGCGGTCGCTCCGGCGTGCGCGGCGTGGCGTTCGACGAGGTCGTGCGCCTTATCGAGCGTGCGGTTCGCGACCACCAGCACGCCGGGGCCCGCGGCCAGCAGCGGCCCGAGCGCGCCGGCCGCGGCGCCGCCGGCGCCGATCAGCAGCACGCGCCGGCCCGCCAGCGGCACGCCGGCGTTGCGCTCGACGTCGTTGACGAGGCCGACGCCGTCGGTGTTGTCGGCGAGCCAGCCGTCGGCGTCGAAGCGCAGCACGTTCGCGGCCTGCGCGAGGCGGGCGCGCTCGCTCGGCCGCGGGCTGGCGCGGTAGGCGTCGAACTTGAACGGGACCGTGACGTTGCAGCCCTTCACGCCGCTTGCGGCGAGCGCACGGGCGGCCTCGGCGAACCCGCCGAGCGGAACGAGCTGCCGCCCATACTCCATCGCCTGGCCGGTCCGGCGCGCGAACTCGGCGTGGATGAACGGGGACTGGCTGTGCTCGATCGGATTCCCGGCGACGACGTAGCGATCCATGAGGGCGGTCTTTTCGGGCGGATTCAGTTCGACGGGTTCGCGGTCAGCGTCGTCTGCAGGCTGTCGTCGCGCGTGAACCTGAATTTGGAGGTGATCACGAGCTGGTCCGCCCGGCGCCGCATCTCGGGGCTGAACGCCCCGTAGGGCGCGGCGGCCCGCACGATCGCGATCGCGCGGCGGTCGAGCAGCTTGGAGTTCGACGGCTGCACGACCTCGGTCTCGAGCACGCGGCCCTCGGCGTCGACCGTCACGTTCATCGTCAGCTCGCCATAGAGCTTGTGGCCGGCGTTCTCGGGGAAGTTCAGCGTGCCGCGCTGCTCGATCTTGCGGCGCAGCTGGTCGTAGTAGATCGCGTAGAGCTCCTCGCGCGTCGCGGGGCTGATGTAGCGGCGCTTCGGGCGCTGGTTCTCTTCGTTGATGCGCTTCTCGATCTCGGCCAGCAGCTGGATCAGCTGGCGCCGCCGCTCCTCCTGGGATTGCTCCTCCGGCGTGCCCTGGTCGCGCTGCGGGTCGGGCATCGGCAGGAGCGCCAGCTCGCGCCGGATCTGCGCGAGCAGCTGCTGCTGCGTCTCCTGCAACTGCTCGATGCGCTTGTGCGATTCGTCGTTCGACTCGCCGACCTCGATCTGCGCCGACGGCGCCAGCGGCGAGGTCGCGCGCCCGGCCTCGGCCTCGCCGCCGCCGGCGAGCGCCGCCTGCGCGATCGCCTGTGCCTTCTCGGGCGGCTCGCCGGAACGCGAGTTCACCAGAATCACTTCGAGCGGCGTGTCCTGGAAGATGCGGTTGAAGCTTGCCGGGTCGACGAAGCGCACCAGCAGCAGGCCCGCGTGCACCGCGAGCGAGGCGACGAGGGCGAGTTGCAGGGTCGAGAGCTTGCGAAGGCGCACGGTGGTCGGAGGTCAGGTCGTGGTGGTCGTTTCGGAAGGGCGGGCGGTGCCGGCATCGGCGCTGCTGTCGGGGCTGCCGTCGCCGTTGACGTCGATCGCGAGCGTCAGCGGGCCGGCGTTGTCGGTGGCATCGTCGGCTTCCGCATCGGCTGCCGCGTCGGTCTCGGCGGCGGCC
>DASYCA010000076.1:0-10421 GCA_036500445.1 Burkholderiaceae bacterium
CCGAGCGTGGCGATGAACGGCGGGATTTTGAGCTTGGCGATCAGCAGGCCCGAGGTGCAGCCGACGAGCGCGCCGAATGCGATCGCCGCGAGCACGCCCCACCCGATCGGCAACCCCCAATACGTCAGCACGACGCCGGCCATCACCGCGCAGAAGGTCATCAGCGTGCCGACCGAGAGGTCGATCCCGCCGGTGATGATCACGAAGGTGCAGGCGATCGCGAGCACGCCGTTCACCGCGGTCGCCTGCAGGATCGCGACCAGGTTGTCGGTCTGCATGAAGTTGCTCGACGACAGCGTGAAGAACAGCATCAGCACCAGCAGGCTCGCGAACGCGAGCAGCTTCTGGCGCGTCTGCGGATTGACGAGCCAGGCCTTCAGGCCGCTCGGTGCGGCGTTGGTGGCGATCGGAACGCTGCTCATGCGACCGCGATGCTCGCGCGTTGGGTGGCCAGTTGCATGATCTTCTCCTGGGTGGCATCAATGGCCGCGATTTCGCCGGTCAATCGGCCCTCGCACATCACGAGGATTCGGTGGCTCATGCGCAGGATCTCGGGCAGCTCGCTCGAGATCATCACGATCGCCTTGCCCTGCGCGGCGAGCGCGTTCAGCAATTTATAGATCTCGCTCTTCGCGCCGATGTCGATGCCGCGCGTCGGCTCGTCGAAGAACAGGATGTCGCAGTCGCGCAGCAGCCATTTCGCGATCACGATCTTTTGCTGGTTGCCGCCCGACAGCAATTTCACGGGCTGCGTGGTCGAGGGGGTGCGGATCGCGAGCCGCTTCACGAAGTCGCGCGCCGCTGCGGCGATGCGGGCCTGGTCGAGCCAGAACCTCGCCTTCACGAATCGGGAAAGGCTTGCCAGCACCACGTTGGTCTCGACGTCCAGGCCGGTTGCGAGGCCGAAGTGCTTGCGGTCCTCCGACAGGTAGCCGATGCCGAGCGCGACCGCGTCGCGCGGCGAGCGGATGCGCGCCGGCTTGCCGGCGATCGTGATCTCGCCGGCGTCGATCCGGTCGGCGCCAAAGATCGCGCGCGCGACCTCGGTGCGGCCCGCGCCCATCAGCCCGGCCAGCCCGAGGATCTCGCCGCGGCGCAGGCTGAAACTGACGTTCTTGATCGCGTGGCCGCGGCTCAGGCCGCGCACCTCCATCACGACCGGGTTCGCCGAGGTGTCGGGCGGGGGCTCGTGGGTGGTGGAAAGCGCGCGGCCGACCATCATCGAGATGATCGTCTCCATCGGCGTCTCGGCGGTCGGCACGGTGCCGATGGTCTGGCCGTCGCGCATCACGGTGACGCGATCCGAGATCTGCTTGAGCTCGTCCATCTTGTGCGAGATGTAGACGATGCCGACGCCTTGGTCTTTGAGCTGGCGGATGATGCGAAACAGCTCGGCGATCTCGGCGTGGTTCAGCGCCGCGGTCGGCTCGTCCATGATCAATATGCGCGAGTCGAACGAAAGCGCCTTCGCGATCTCGACCATCTGCTGGCCGGCCACCGTCAGCGCGCCGATCGGCGTGCGCGGGTCGAGCGCGAGGTGCATGCGCTCGAAGATCGCGGCGGCCTGCGCGTTCAGCTTCTTCTCGTCCAGCGCGAGCCCGAAGCGGCCACGCGGCTCGCGCCCGATGTAGATGTTCTGGGCCGCGCTCAGGTGGTTCATCAGGTTGAGTTCCTGATGAATGATCTGGATGCCCAGGGCCTGCGCCGCGCGCGGCGACGCGATCTCGACGGGGAGGCCGGCCAGCAGGATCTCGCCGCTGTCGCGCTCGTAGACGCCCGCCAGCACCTTCATCAGCGTGGATTTACCCGCGCCGTTCTCGCCCATCAGTGCGTGGACCTCGCCAGCGCGCAACTCGAACTGCACGCCCGACAGCGCCTGAACGCCCGAGAAGGCCTTGCTCAGGTCGCGGATGCGCACGAGCGGTGCGCCGGCGTCGGGCGCGGCGCCCGATGAGTTCGATGAGGTCACGGGGTGCGAGTAAACAGATCAATCGCAGTCCGATCGATCCAGACTAACCCGCAGGTCAGTCAGCGTGCCCGGCGGTGACTCTCTCAGGGTAAGGGGTCAGGGTGCGGCGCCGTCGGCGCCGCGAGGGGTCGGCTCAGCGGACCCAGTGGCAGACTCGGTGGTGGTGGCGGTCCATGTGGCAGACCTTGTGCCGGTGCGGTGCGGCCGATGCGACGGTCGGGGCCAGCAGCGCGAGGCCGGAGAAGGCGAGCAACGCGGCGGCGGTGAGTTTCTTGAGGGTCATGGCGGTCCTTCGGGTGCGGCGATCGTGGGATCGGTGCGGCGATCATCCCGCATTTTGCGGGCCGGGCGCTGTCGGAGGCCGCTTGGCGTCGTTGAAGGACGAATCCGACGTTCAAAGGTCGAGCACGAGCACGGCGGACAACGCGCGCGAGCAGCAGGGCGTGAACAGGTCGTTGCGCGCGCGTTCCTCGTCGGACAGCACCATGTCGCGATGGTCCGGCGTGCCCTGCAGCACGCGGGTCAGGCACACGCCGCAGACGCCCTGCTCGCAGGACGTGTCCAGCGCGATGCCCCGTGCAGCGAGCGCCTGGACGACGCTCTGATCCGGCGCGACACGGACCGTCCGCCCCGATCGGGCGAGCGTGACCTCGAAGCCGCCGTCGCCCGCCTGCGCCGCGGCCGGGCCGCCGAAGAACTCGCAGTGGATGCGTTGCGGTGGCCACCCCGCCGCGACGGCGCGGCCGGTCATCGCGTCGATGAACCCGCGCGGCCCGCAGACGTAGAGGTGGGTGCCCGCGGGGCAGTGGGCCAGCACCGCGTCGATGTCCAGCCGCTGCGGCACCGGGCCGTCGTCGTAGTGGAGCCGGACCCACGCCCCGTACGCGGCCGCCGCGATCTCCTCGACGAAGGCGGTGCGCTCCGGGGAGCGCCCGCAATAGTGCATCTCGAACGCGGCGCCCGCGGCCTGCAAGTGCTCGGCCATGCTGAGCAAGGGCGTCACGCCGATCCCGCCGGCGAGCAGCAGCGAATAGGGCGCGCCGGGCGCCAGCGCGAAATGGTTCAGCGGCGGCGCGATCGCGAGCGACGCGCCTTCGTGGACCTCGTCGTGCATCGCCGCCGATCCGCCGCGCGTGTTCGGATCGCGCAGCACGGCAATCCGGTAGCGGTGCGAATCGCCCGGCGCGTTCAGCAGCGAGTACGAGCGCGTGAGGCCGTCGCGCAGCCTGACGTCGATGTGCGCGCCGGCTTCGAACGGCGCCAGCGGGTTGCCGCTCGGATCGACCAGCTCGTAGCTGACGATGTCTCGGGCCTCCGCTTGCTTGCGCGCGACGAGGACTTCAATGAATTCACGGGTCATGTCGCCCCGCACCATACCGATCGCAGCGAGCTGGATGGTCTGGAGTTTCACCATTCCATACAATGAACCGAAAAGTGGAACGGAGACGACATGCCCAAGCCATCCCCTCCCGAAGCGTCGACGCCCTCGGCGCGATCCCCGATCTATGCGGAGACGCTCGACGACAAGCAGTTCGCGACGACGCTCGCGCGCGGCCTGGAGATTCTTCGCTGCTTCACGCCGCAGGCGCCGGTGCTCGGAAACAAGGAGCTGGCGCAGGGCACCGGCCTGCCCAAGGCGACGGTCTCCCGCTTCACCTACACGCTGACGCGCCTGGGCTACCTGCGCCCGGCGCCGAACCAGAACAAGCACCAGCTCGGCTCGGCGGTGCTGTCGCTGAGCTACCCGCTGCTGGCCACGATGTACATCCGGCAGTTCGCGCGCGGGCCGATGAACGAGCTCGCCAACGAGCTGGGCGGCTCGGTCGCGATGGGCATCCGCGACCGCCTGAACATCGTCTATGTCGAGACCAGCCGCAGCCAGACGCTGTCGGCGCCGCCGTTCACCGAGATCGGCTTCGCCCATCCGATCGCCGCCACGTCGATCGGGCGCGCCTACATGGCCGCGTGCGAACCGAAGGCGCGCGAGGCGCTGCTGAACGAGATCCGCGTCAAGACGCCGGCCGACTGGGCCCGCTACCGGGCCAAGATCCACGCCTCGCAGAAAGACTTCGTCCGGCTCGGCTTCTGCCTGTCGGTCGACTTCTTCCGGCCCGGCATCTACGGCGTCGGCACCGCGCTCAGGCGCCCCATCGACGGCGAGATCATCGTGCTGAATTGCGCCGTATACGCGGACCGCGTCTCCCGCGAGCGCCTGGAGAGCTACGTCGGGCCGCGCCTGCTGGCGCTGGCGCGGCGGCTGGAGAACGGGTGAAGAGGGCCCGCGACCCGCATCCGGATCGGAACGGATATTGAAACTTCGTTCAGCATAGTGAAACACGGGCCACGGCGCGCGCGGCGGCGAACTAACCTGAGGGCCTGTTGACGAGTCGCTCATTGCCGAATGGAAACTGCTCCCCGCGTCGCGCCGGTGCTCTGGTCGCCGCGCATCAATCAAATTCCCAAGGAAGTGCTGGTCCGCCAGGACCTGTATGAAGAGGAGGGGCGCCGCATCTTCCGCGGCCCCGAGTGGCACCCGGTCGCCCACGAGGGCGAGATCCCGCGGCCGAACGACTACAAGACGCTGGTGTTCGCCGGCATCCCGCTGCTGATCACGCGCGACCGCGAGGGCGCGGTGCACGTGCTGTACAACTCGTGCTCGCACCGCGGCACGCAGGTCGAGACCGCCTTCCGCGGCAACCGGGCGAACTTCGAGTGCCCGTATCACCGCTGGGTCTTCGGCTCCGACGGCCAACTCAAGAGCTGCCCGAAGCGCGGCGAGGGCTACGTGCCCGGCTTCGCGATGGCCGACTACCCGTTGCAGGCGGTGCGCAAGGCGATCTTCAACGGCCTCGTGTTCGTGACCTTCAGCGCCGAGACGCCGCCGCTGGAGGACTACCTCGGCTCGCTCGCGCCGACCCTGGCCCAGGTGATGGGCGGAGACGGCCGGCTCGAGCTGATCGGCTACCAGAAGGTGCGCTTCCAGTCGAACTGGAAGGCCTACAACGACAGCGACGGCTACCACGCGCCGCTGCTGCACGGCGCCTTTCGGGTGCTGAACTGGCAGGGCGGCAAGGGCACGCAGACCGTCTCGTCGCTGCGCGGCCACATCGGCGCGACCTCCGAGATCTCGCTGCCGGCCGACGGCGGGCGCAGCCTGCTGCGCGACCCGAGCCTGATCGAATTCAAGGGCTGCGACACCCGCAACGGCTCGCACGTCGTGAAGATGTTTCCGCTGTTCGTCGGGGTCAAGCACCTGGACGTCATCAACCTGCGCTTCGCGACGCCGTGCGGCGTGGACCAGACCGAGGTGCACTACGCGTATTTCGCGCACGCCGACGACAGCGCCGAGATGCGCCAGCACCGGATCCGCCAGGCGTCCAACTTCCTCGGCCCGAGCGGCTTCGTCTCGCTCGAGGATGCCGCGGTGTTCCAGCGCATCCACATCGGCAGCGCCGCCCCGGGTTATGCGACCTTTCAGCGCGGCGTCACCGACGAGTACGTGCTGCCCGACGCGTTCAAGCAGAACGAGGAGTCGTCCAACATTCCGAAGTGGGACTACTACCGCCGGGCGATGGGCTTTCCGAGAGCGGAGCGCTGACATGGTCTCGATCGACATCGAACAGGCGATCGACCGCCTCCAGGCCCGCTACGCCGCGGCGCTGGACGGCAAGCGCATGCAGGGCTGGTACGACAGCTTCGCCGCGCGGCCCGACAGCAGCTATGTCTGCACGACCGCGGAGAACGTCGCCGCGAAGCTGCCGGTGGCCCTGATGCTGGACGACAACCGCGATCGCCTCGCCGACCGCGTCACCTTCGTCCAGAAGGTCTGGGCCGGCACCTTCCAGGACTACCGCACGCGCCACCTGATCCAGCGCCTGGAGTGCGAGGAGTCGGCCGACGGCGTCTTCGAAGTGAACTCCAATTTCATCGTGACCTTCACCCCGGAGGAAAGCGGCGACTCGCGCCTGCTCGTGTGCGGCGCCTACCAGGACGTCGTCGTGCGCGAGGGCGCCGGCCTGTGCTTCCTGCACAAGCGCGCGGTGATGGACACCATCGTGCTGCCCCGCTATGTCGTGTACCCGATCTGATCCCGCCCGACCCGCTCCGACCCCAAAAAACTCCATGAAGAAACGAGACTTCCTGCTCGCACTCCTGTGCAGCGTTCCCCTCGCTGCTGCGGCCGCGAACAGCTTTCCCGAGCGCCCGGTGCACATCGTCGTCGCCTATCCGGCCGGCAGCACGATGGACACGCTGGCGCGCATGATCGCCGCCGAGATGCAGACCGCGATCAACGCGGTGTTCATCGTCGACAACAAGCCCGGCGCGGCCGGGCAGATCGGCGCGGAGTTCGTCACCAAGTCGGCGCCCGACGGCTACACGCTGTTCATCAGCGGCAGCTCGACCCACTCCGCCAACCCGTCGCTGTACAAGCAGCTGCGCTACGACCCGGTCAAGGATTTCACGCCGATCGTCGAGATCGCGACGGTGACCTACGCGCTGGTCGTCAACGCGAGCCTGCCGGTCAACAACATGGCCGAGCTGGCGCGTTACGCGAAGTCGCGGCCCAAGGGCGTCTCGTATGCCTTCGGCTCGCAGCTCGCGCAGATCTCGTCGGCCACGATCACCCGGATGGCCGGCTTCCCCGCGGTCGCGGTGCCGTACAAGGGCCAGCCGCCGGCGATGTCGGACCTGCTCGGCGGCCAGGTCGACTTCATGGTGGCGGACGTGCCGTTCCTGCTGCCGCAGATCCAGGGCGGAAGAATGCGCGCGCTGGCGGTGCTCAACAACGCGCGGTCGCCGCTGCTGCCCGCGATTCCGACCTTGAAGGAGCAGGGCCTGGTCGGCTACGACCTCGCCGGATGGATCGGGCTGTCGGGCCCGGCCGGCATGCCGGCCGACGTCGTCAAGGCGCTCTCGCAGGCCTCGGCCAAGGTGCTCGGCGAGCCCGCGTTCCGCGCCAGGTTGTCGGCGATGGGGATGGAGTACGAGCCCAATTCGCCCGCGGAATTCGGCCAGCTCGTCGCCGATCAGGTCGGCGTCTGGTCCAGGAAGGTGAAAGATGCCGGCATCCAGCCCGAGTGATCGTCCCAGCGAGCGCCCGAGCGAGCGCCCGAGCACGCACTTCGCGGGCAAGGTCGCGATCGTGACCGGCGCCGCGCAAGGCCTCGGGCGCGACGTCGCGCTGCGGCTCGCGCGCGAAGGCGCCGCGGTCATCGTCGCCGACCACGATGAACGGCACTGCCACGCGGTCGTGCGGGAGATCGTCGCGCAGGCCGGCACCGCGCAGGCCTTCGTCGCCGACCTCGAAGCGGCGGAGGGCGCGCGGCGCCTGGTCGCGCAGGCGATCGGCGCGTTCGGGCGGGTCGACATCGCGGTGCACAACGTCGGCGGCACGATCTGGTCCAAGCCGTTCTGGGAGTACGAGGAGCGCCAGATCGAGAAGGAGATCAATCGTTCGCTCTGGCCCACGCTGTGGGGCTGCCACGCGGTCATCCCGCACATGATCGAACGCGGGTCGGGCGCGATCGTGAACATCGGCTCGGTCGCGGTGAAGTCGCGCTTTCGGGTGCCCTATGCCGCGGCCAAGGGCGGCGTGCACGCGATGACCGTGTGCATCGCGCACGAGCTGCGCGACTGCGGCGTGCGCATCAACTGCGTGGCGCCCGGCGGCATCGACGCCGGCGTGCGCAAGATCCCGAGGAACCCGGATCCGCTGTCCCGCGCGGAGCTCGCCTACAAGACCGAAATGACCGCCGAGACGCATGCGACGACGCCGCTGGGCCGCTATGGCCGGCCCGAGGAGGTGAGCTCGGCGGTGTGCTACCTCGCCTCCGACGAGGCCTCCTACATCACCGGCCAGGTCCTGTACGTGGCCGGCGGCGGCCATGGCTGAGGCCTCCTCCCGGGTTGCCGTCGTCGGCATCGGCACCGTCGGCTTCGGAGACTTCTCCGCGTCCAGCGCCGCGACCTTGTCGGACCGAGCGCTCGCCGCCGCGTGCCTGGACAGCGGCCTCGCGCGTGCCGAGATCGACGGCCTGGCGGTTCACATCGGCTCGCCGCGCGGCCTGGACTGCGACGAGTATGCGAGGCTGATGGGCGTGAACGCCCGCTTCGCCTCGCAATCCTGGTCGCACGGGCGCTTTTGCGCGACCGTGATCCAGCATGGCGCGATGGCGCTGATGGCGGGCCTGGCGGACCACGTCGCCTGTGTCGCGACCTTTCGCAACAGCGCCTTCTCGCGCCACGGCACGCCGGGCTTCCCGGGCTTCTCGGAGAATTTTCGAGAGGGCGGCGGGCCGCACGCCGAGACCCCGCACACCGGGCTGCTCGCGCCGATCGGCGGCGCCGCGATGTCGACCCAGCGTTATCTGCACGATCACGGCATCGAGCGCGCGAAGCTCGCCGCGGTGTCGATCGCGCAGCGCAACAGCGCGTCCAAAAACCCGCTGGCGATCCGGCGGACGCCGCTGTCGGCGGCCGAGTACGAGGCCTCGCCGTTCGTGGTCGAGCCGCTGCGCCGGCTCGACTGTTCGATTCCGGTCGACACCGCGGTCGCGGTGATCCTCGCGCGCGTCGATCGCGCGCGGGACCTGGCCCAACGGCCGGTGCTGCTGAAGAGTTTCCAGGGCCTGGCCGTCGGACCGAACGAATTCGTGTTCGGCGTGCCGGGCCTGGGCATCCAGCAGCGCGACATCGGCGCGCACCGGCCGCTCGGCGCGTCGCAGCCGGTCTATGCCCAAGCCGGCGTCGTGCCCGCCGACGTGGACACGCTGCACTGCTACGACGGCTTCTCGCCGCAGGTGCTGTGGACGCTCGAGCGCTTCGGCTTCGCGCCGCCCGGCGAATCGGCCGACTGGGTCCAGGGCGGGCGCATCGAACTCGGCGGCGAGCTGCCGCTGAACACCAGCGGCGGCCACCTCTCCGAAGGCCATTCCAACGGCTGGGGCCAGACGCTCGAGATCGTCAGGCAATTGCGCGGCGACGCCGGCGAACGCCAGATCGCCGGCTGCCGGCTCGCGCTGTGGGCGACGACCTTCGGCGACGCCGTCCTCTACGAACGCGGCTGAGCCATGAACCCTCCCCACGTCGATCTCGCCTACCTCGCCCCGCTGAAGATCGTGGGCTTTCCCGGCGGCCACGCCAGCGGCGTCGTGCGCCCGCTGATCACGCCGGACACCGAGCCGCACCACGAGGCGCTGACGCGCGGCGCGTTGCTGCTGCCGCGCTGCGACGCCTGCGCCCGCATGCGCCTGCCGGCGACTCCGGCCTGCACCTGGTGCGGCGGCACCGCGTCCACCTGGAGCCGCGCCACGGGGCAGGGGCGCGTGCACAGCTGGGTGCGCTATCACCGCGCCTACCTGCCGGAATTCGCGGCGCTGGTGCCGTATGCCGTGCTGGCGGTGCAGCTGGACGAAGGGCCGGTCGCCTTCGGGCGGCTCGTCGCCGGGCCGGCGGGCGCATCGACGCCGCCGGACGCGCCGCCGCCGCGCATCGGCCAGCCCGCACGAGCGGTCGTCGAACGTTGGGCCGACGGCTTTTGCGGCCTCGCGTTCGAACTCGCCGAGGCGACGCGATGAAGGCCGCGCTGCTCGACGGCCCCGGCGGCCCCGACGCGTTTCGCATCGTCGACCTGCCGATGCCGGTCTGCGGCCCCGGCGACGTGCTGGTCCGGGTGAGGGCCTGCGGCGTCTCGTTCCGCGACGTGGTCGAGCGCAACGGGACCTACCGTCGCGATGTCAGCTACCCGCTGATCATCGGCCTGGAGATCAGCGGCGTGGTGCAGGCGGCCGGTGCGCTCGTCACGTCGGTCCAAGCTGGCGACCATGTCTGCTCGAAGGCGTTCTCGAGCTGCGGCCTGTGCGGCCATTGCCGCAGCGGGCGCGAAAGCACCTGCCTGCAGCGCCGGCCGGTGCGGGGCGGCTACGCCGAGTACGTCGCGCTGCCCGAGGACGCGTGGGTTCGCGTCGTGCCGGCGCTGCCGTTCGAGCTCAGCTGCTCGCTCGGCCCGGCCTGCGGCGTGGCCTTGAACGCGGTGCGCGACTGTGCGCGCGTGAGCCTGGGCGAGACGGTGCTCGTCACCGGCGCCACCGGCGGGGTCGGCCTGCCGTCGGTGCAGCTGGCCCGGCTCGCCGGTGCGCGCGTCATCGCGGTGACGCGGGAAGCGCTCAAATCCGCGGCCTTGCGGGAAGCCGGCGCCGACGAGGTCGTCGTGATGGACGCCGGGGGTCGGTTCGCCGACCAGGTCAAAGCGCTGACCGCGGATGCCGGCGTCGACGTGGTGCTGGACAACGTCGGCAGCCGGGTCTTCGACGAATCGTTCAAGAGCCTCGCGCTGCACGGCCGCTATGCGCTCGTCGGCCAGCTGTTCGGCGAGGAGACGTCGATCAACCTGGCCCGGATCTTCTTCAAGCGCGCGCAATTGATCGGCGTCGGCAGCGTCAGCCGCGCCCAG
>DASYCA010000077.1:0-6461 GCA_036500445.1 Burkholderiaceae bacterium
CGGGCTGGGGCGTGCCCTCGCAGCGCACGATCTGGATGCTCGCGACCGTCACGCTGCTGCAGACGTTCGGGGCGCGCTGGCCCTGGCTGCTGGTGCTGCTGGTCGGCGCGGTGATCGTCACGGCCATCGATCCCTGGGCGCTGATGCAGGCCGGTTTCTGGCTCTCGTTCGTCGCGGTTGGGCTGCTGATGGCCTCGTCGACGCGCGACGCGGCGGCGATCGTCGCGCCGGAAGGCCGCTGGTGGCGCCGCGCCGGCCGCGCGGTCTGGCACGCGGCGCGCGAGGACCTGCGCACGCAAGTCATCGCGACGATCGGCCTGGCGCCGCTGACGCTGGTGTTCTTCCAGCAGCTTTCGCTGGTCGGCTTTGCCGCGAACCTGATCGCGATCCCGCTGATCACGCTGGTGATCACGCCGCTCGCGCTGCTCGGCATCGGGCTGGTGCCGCTGTGGACGCTGGGCGCGGCCGCGGTGCAGGTGCTGAACGCCGCGCTCGGCTGGCTCGCGCACTGGCCGAGTGCCGTCTGGATCGCGCCGGTCGCGCCGCTCTGGGCCCAGCTCGCCGGGCTGCTGGGCGCGCTGCTGATGGTCTTGCCGCTGCCCTGGCGCGCGCGGCTGTTCGCGTTGCCGCTGGTGCTGCCCTTGATCCTGCCGCCGCGCGTGCTGCCGGCGCCGGGCACGTTCGATTTGATCGCGCTGGACATCGGCCAGGGCACCTCGGTGCTGGTCCGCACCCACGGCCACACCCTGGTGTTCGACGCCGGCCCGCAATACTCGCGCGACAGCGATGCCGGCGAGCGCGTGCTGCTGCCGCTGCTGCGCGCCCGTGGTGAAACCAAACTCGACCGGCTCGTGCTGAGCCACCGCGACCTCGACCACGTCGGCGGCGCCGCGGCCGTGATCAAGGGGTTGCCGGTCGACGACGTGCTCAGCTCGCTCGAGCTCGAGCACCCGATCCTCGCGCTCGCCGCCCACGCGACGCGCTGCCACGCCGGCCAGTCCTGGGTCTGGGACGGCGTGCATTTCGACATCCTGCGCCCGCTCGCCGACGACTACGCGCGCACGTTGAAATCCAATGCGATGTCCTGCGTGCTGCGCGTCAGCGGCGAGGCGCAGGGCGCGCCCGCGAGCCCGCGCAGCGTGCTGCTGACCGGCGACATCGAGAAGGAACAGGAGGCCGCGCTGATCGCCTCGATGCGCGACGCGCTGCCCAGCACCGTCTTGATCGTCCCGCACCACGGCAGCCGGACCTCCTCGACGGCCGCCTTCCTGGACGTCGTGAAACCGCAGGTCGCGGTGTTCCAGGCCGGCTACCGCAACCGCTTCGGCCACCCGGCCCCCGACGTGATGGCGCGCTACCTCGCGCGCGGGATCGAGACCCACGTCAGCCCGGCCTGCGGCGCGTGGCTGTGGGAGGCGCGCGAGGCCCCCGCCGGGGTCTGCTACCGCGCCCTGGCCCGGCGGTATTGGCACGACGACGGGCACGACGCCGGCCTATCGTCTTCCCTTGCCGGCGCGTCCGCGGGTCCCTCTATGATCAAGCGGTGAGGCCGATCGTGGCCTGATATTTGCTACCCTGCACCCCAGGAGGCTTGCCGATGCGACCAGGTTTTGACGAGATGAAGGCCGACGGCCAGACGGTGCGCGAGCACTATCGCGGCTACGACCGTTGGCTGGCACAGCAACCGAACGACGTGATGCTGTCGCGCCGCGAGGAGGCCGAAGTGATCTTCCGCCGCGTCGGCATCACCTTCGCCGTCTACGGCGCGAAGGACGAGGACGGCGCCGGCACCGAACGCCTGATCCCGTTCGACCTGATCCCGCGCGTGATCCCGTCGCACGAGTGGCTCGAGATGGAAAAAGGCCTGGCGCAGCGCGTCACCGCGCTGAACCGCTTCATCCACGACGTCTACCACGACCAGGAGATCATCAAGGCCGGCCACGTGCCGGCCGAGCAGATCCTGAAGAACGCGCAGTTCCGCCCCGAGATGATGGGGCTGGACGTGCCCGGCGGCGTCTACTCGCACATCTCCGGCATCGACATCATCCGCGCCGCCGAGCCGGACGGCAGCGGCCGCTACTACGTGCTGGAGGACAACCTGCGCGTGCCCAGCGGCGTCAGCTACATGCTGGAAGACCGCAAGATGATGATGCGGCTGTTCCCCGAGCTGTTCAGCCAGCACCGCGTCGCGCCGGTCGCGCACTACCCCGACCTGCTGCTCGAGACGCTGCGCTCGGTCGCGCCGGCCGCCGTCAACGACCCGACCGTGGTCGTGCTGACGCCGGGCATGTACAACAGCGCGTACTTCGAGCACGCCTTCCTCGCGCAGCAGATGGGCATCGAGCTGGTCGAGGGCCAGGACCTGTTCGTGAAGGACAACTTCGTCTACATGCGCACGACGCAGGGCCCGAAGCGCGTCGACGTGATCTACCGCCGCGTCGACGACGACTTCCTCGACCCGGAGGTCTTCCGCAAGAACTCCACGCTCGGCTGCGCCGGCCTGTTGAAGGCCTACCGCGCCGGCAACGTCACCTTGTCCAACGCGATCGGCACCGGCGTCGCCGACGACAAGTCGATCTACCCGTACGTGCCGAAGATGATCGAGTTCTACCTTGGCGAGAAGCCGATCCTGCACAACGTGCCGACCTACCTGTGCCGCGAAGCGGACGACATGAAGTACGTGATGGACAACCTGAAGGACCTCGTCGTCAAGGAGGTCCACGGCGCCGGCGGCTACGGCATGCTGATCGGGCCGGCCTCGACCAAGGCCGAGATCGAGGACTTCCGCAAGGCGGTGCAGGCCAACCCGTCCGGCTACATCGCGCAGCCGACGCTGAGCCTGTCGACCTGCCCGACCTACGTGGAAAGCGGCATCGCGCCGCGCCACATCGATCTGCGGCCCTTCGTGCTCTCGGGCAAGGAGGTGCAGATGGTGCCCGGCGGCCTCACGCGCGTCGCGCTGAAGGAGGGCTCGCTGGTCGTCAACTCGTCACAGGGCGGTGGTACGAAGGACACCTGGGTGCTGGAAGACTGACCCCGAAGATCAAGGCCGGAGAACGATCAACATGCTTTCAAGAACTGCCGATCACTTGTTCTGGATGGCGCGCTACATGGAGCGCGCCGAGAACACCGCGCGCATGCTCGACGTCAACTACGAGGCTTCTCTGCTGCCGCAGACGGCCGACGCGGCCGAGAAGGGCTGGAAGGGCCTGCTCGGCATCAGCGAGCTGAGCGTCGACTTCGCGAAGAAGTACGGCAGCGTCACGCCCGACAACGTGATGCGCTTCATGGTCAGCGACGACGAGAACGGCTCGAGCATCCGCAACTGCCTGCACGCGGCGCGCGAGAACGCGCGCGCGGTGCGCGGCACGCTGACGACCGAGGTCTGGGAGACGCAGAACCAGACCTGGCTCGAGTTCCAGCGCATGATCTCGAGCGAATCCTTCCTGCGCGACCCGAGCAGCCTGTTCGAGTGGGTCAAGTTCCGCTCGCACCTGTCGCGCGGCGTCACGGTCGGCACGATGCTGCAGGACGAGGCGTTTCACTTCCTGCGCATCGGCAGCTTCCTGGAGCGCGCCGACAACACCGCGCGGCTGCTCGACGTGAAGTTCCACGCGGTCGAGAGCGAGTACCACGGCGCCTCGGCCGGCCAGAACGGCGGCGGCAAGGACATCGAGGTCGATTTCTACCACTGGTCCGGCATCCTGCGCTCGGTCTCCGGCTTCGAGGTCTACCGCAAGGCCTACCGCAACGTGATCCGGCCGGAGAAGGTCGCCGAGCTGCTGATCCTGCGCGCCGACATGCCGCGCTCGCTCGCGGCCTGCATGCAGGAAGTCCTGACGAACCTGAAGATGGTCGCGAACGAGCAGAGCGCGGACACCTTGCGCCGCGCCGGGCGGCTGCAGTCCGACCTGCAATACGGCCGCATCGACGAGATCCTCGCGACCGGGCTGCACGCCTACCTGACGCAATTCCTGGAGCGCGTCGGCACGCTGGGCGTCGGCATCAGCCGCGACTTCCTCGTCCCCGTCGCGGCCTAGCCTCGCAAGAATCTGATCGAAAACCGCTGGTCGTCCTGGAGACTCAATGTCCATTCACGTTGCGCTGAACCACGTCACGCACTACCGCTACGACCGGCCGATCAACCTCGGCCCGCAAGTCGTCCGGCTGCGCCCGGCGCCGCATTCGCGCACCCGCATCCTGAGCTACTCGATGCGCGTCGAACCCGCGACGCACTTCATCAACTGGCAGCAGGATCCGCAGTCCAACTACCTCGCGCGGCTGGTGTTCCCGGACAAGACGACCTCGTTCCGGATCGAGATCGACCTCGTCGCCGAGATGGCGGTGCTGAACCCGTTCGACTTCTTCCTCGAGCCCTCGGCCGAGCACTACCCGTTCAGCTACGAGCCCGAGATCGCGGTCGAGCTCGCGCCCTACCTGGCCAAGCAGCCGCTGACGCCGAAGTTCGAGGCCTACCTCGCGGAACTGCCGCGCACCAAGACGCCGACCAACGACTGGATCGTCAGCATCAACCAGAAGCTGCAGCGCGACATCGGCTACCTCGTCCGCATGGAACCGGGCGTGCAGACGCCCGAGCAGACGCTCGTCAACGCGAGCGGCTCGTGCCGCGACACCGGCTGGCTGCTGGTTCAGCTGATGCGCCACATGGGCGTGGCCGCGCGCTTCGTCTCCGGTTACCTGATCCAGCTCAAGAGCGACGTGAAATCGCTCGACGGCCCGAGCGGCACCGAGGTCGACTTCACCGACCTGCACGCCTGGTGCGAGATCTACCTGCCCGGTGCCGGCTGGATCGGCCTCGATCCCACCTCCGGGCTGCTCGCCGGGGAAGGCCACATCCCGCTCGCGTGCTCGCCCGAGCCCGGCTCGGCCGCGCCGGTCAGCGGCGCGATCGACGAGTGCGAGACGACCTTCGAGCACAGCATGTCGGTGACCCGCGTGTGGGAGGCGCCGCGCGTCACCTTGCCGTACACCGAGGAGCAATGGGCCGCGATCGACCGGCTCGGCCACCAGGTCGACCACGACCTGCGCCGCAACGACGTGCGCCTGACGCAAGGCGGCGAGCCGACCTTCGTTTCCGTCGACGACCGCGAAGGCGGCGAGTGGAACACCGAGGCGATGGGGCCGAACAAGCGCGCCCTCAGCGCCAGCCTGATGGACAAGCTGCGCTTGAAATACGGCGAGGGCGGCCTGCTGCACTACGGCCAGGGCAAGTGGTACCCGGGCGAGCAGCTGCCGCGCTGGTCGCTGAACCTGTTCTGGCGCAAGGACAAGGAGCCGATCTGGACCCACCCGGAGCTGTTCGCGGACGAGAAGAAGGACTACGGCGTCACCGAGAGCCAGGCACACCGCTTCCTGGCTGGCGTCGCGAAGCGCCTCGGGCTCGATCCGAAGTACGTCTTTCCGGCCTATGAGGACACCTGGTACTACCTGTGGCGCGAGCGCAAGCTGCCGACCAACGTCGACCCGTTCGACGCGCGCCTGGCCGACCCGCTCGAGCGCGACCGCATCCGCAAGATCTTCACGCAGGGGCTGGACAAGGTCGTCGGCCACGTGCTGCCGGTCGGCCGCAATCCGCACGGCAAGCCGCGCTGGCAGAGCGGGCCGTGGTTCCTGCGCGCCGAGCGCTGCTACCTGATCCCGGGCGATTCGGCGATGGGCTACCGGCTGCCGCTGGATTCGCAGCCCTGGGCCAAGGACACCGATTTACCTTGGGTCTATCCGCCGGACCAGACCCAGCCGTTCGTGCCGCTGCCGGCGTATCGTCGGCTGCGTTTCGAGAACAACGCGGCGGCGGATGCCGGTGCCGCGGAGCCGTCGGCGACGTCGGCCAGCGGCCCTCCCGGCAGCTTCGCCGACCGCTCGCGCGCCGCGCTGCACGCCGGCAACGGGCACGGCGACGGCAAGCCCGCGAGCACCAGCGTGCTGCCGCTCTCGGCGCGCGCGCCGGGCCGCTTCGAATCGGCCGCGCAGGTCACGCGCACCGCGATGAGCGCGGAGCCGCGCAACGGCAAGCTCTACGTCTTCATGCCGCCGGCGACCTCGCTGGAGGACTACCTCGAGCTCGTCTGCGCCGTCGAAGACACCGCGCTGGAAATGAAATTGCCGGTCATCCTCGAAGGCTACGAGCCGCCGAAGGACCCGCGCCTGGCGCTGCTGCGCGTCACGCCGGACCCGGGCGTGATCGAGGTCAACATCCACCCGGCCAACAACTGGAAGGAGCTGGTGGCGCACACCGAGTTTCTGTACCAGGCGGCGTTCGAGTCGCGCCTGTCAGCCGAAAAGTTCATGACCGACGGCCGCCACACCGGCACCGGCGGCGGCAACCACTTCGTGATGGGTGGCGCCACGCCCAACGACAGCCCGTTCCTGCGCCGCCCCGAGCTGCTGGCCAGCCTGCTGCTGTACTGGCACAACCACCCCAGCTTGAGCTACATGTTCAG
>DASYCA010000078.1:0-16472 GCA_036500445.1 Burkholderiaceae bacterium
CACCCCAACCCTCTCCCCAGAGGGGAGAGGGAGTTTCGCGCCACCAGCGGACAGATTCGACAAGGCTTCCATCTCAGTACGCCTCCTTGCGGCTCGAGACCCAGACCTGCGCGGCCATCGCGATCAGCATGATGCCGAACAGCACCTGCGAGGCGGCCGCGGCGTAGCCGAGCGTCCAGTGCTGGAAGCCGGCCTCGTAGATGAACTGCACGATCGGGCGCGAGCTGTTGTCGGGGCCGCCCTGCGTCAGCAGCTGGGCCTGGCCGAAGAGCTGGAACTGCAGGATGACCTCGATCACCGCGACCAGCGCCACGGTGCGGCGGATCGCCGGCAGCGTGATGTGGATCAAGGTGCGCCAACGGCTCGAGTTGTCGAGCGCCGCGGCCTCGTAGACCTCGGCCGGCACCTGCTGCAGCGCGGCGAGGAACAGCATCATCGGCAGCCCGATGATCCACCACACGGTGATCGCAGCGACCGTCGGCAGCGCCCAGGTCGTCGTGGTGAGCGGCGCCATGTCGGGCAGGCCGCTCGCCTGCGTGAGGTTGGAGAGCAGGCCGTGGTGCGGCATCAGCACCAGCTTCCAGACCAGCGTGACGATCGTGACCGACAGCACCGAGGAGCCGAAGAAAATCGCGCGCAACGCGGCCGCGGTGCGGCCCGGCCGGTTCAGCGCGAGCGCGAGCGCCAGGCCGAGCGCGACGAAGACCGGCGTCGACATCAGCACGAACGCGAAGGTGTTGCGCACCGCGCCCAGAAAGATCTCGTCCGTGAACAGGTCAGAGAAATTCTTCCAGCCGACGAACTCGGAGGATTGGGACAGCATGTCCAGGTCCTGCGTGCTGATCCACATGCCGCGAAACAGCGGGACGACGAGCAGCAGCACGTAGACGACGAGAAACGGCAGGATGAAGATCGCGTTCGACCAGCGCGAGCCGGCCCGCGCCCCGCCCTTCAGCACGCGCGCCTTCACCGCGCCGCCCGGCGCCGGTGCGACGGCGCTCACACCGCGCTCCTCGGTTGCGCGTGGTACGCGGCGCCCTGCGCGTCGAACAAGTGGACGGCCTCGGCATCGAGCCGGAGCGACACCGCCTCGCCGGCCGCGATCTCGCTGTCGCGGTGCGCGTGCGCGACGACCGAGCTGCCCGACGCGAGCGCGACGTGCACATGGGTCTGGTCGCCGAGCCGTTCGACCAGCTCGGCACGCCCGCCGATCAGGCCGGCCAGCCCGGGACGTTCGATCACGAGCGCCTCCGGCCGCGCGCCGAGCGTGAAGCGTTCGCCGCTCGGCAGCGCGGCGGCGGCGACCGTGGTCTGGATCACCGAACCGTCGGGCAGCCGCACGGCAGCCGCGCCGGCCTCCCCGGCCGCGAGCTCGACCTCCAGGAAATTCATCGCGGGCGAGCCGATGAAGCTCGCGACGAAGCGCGTCGCCGGCTGGCGGTAGATCTCCATCGGCTTGCCGACCTGCTCGACCTTGCCGGCGTTCATCACGACGATGCGCGTGGCCAGCGTCATCGCCTCGACCTGGTCGTGCGTCACGAAGATCATCGTCGACTTCAATCGCTGGTGCAGCCGCGCGATCTCGACGCGGGTGCGCGCGCGCAGCGCGGCGTCCAGGTTGGACAGCGGCTCGTCGAACAGGAACGCGTACGGCTCCTTGACGACCGCGCGCCCGATCGCGACGCGCTGGCGCTGGCCGCCCGACATCTGCACCGGCTTGCGCTCGAGCAAGGGCGTGAGCTCGAGCATGCGCGCGGCCTCCTGCACGCGGCGGGCGATCTCGTCCTTCGCGATGCCGATGTTGCGCAGGCCGAAGGCCATGTTGTCGAACACCGTCATGTGCGGATAGAGCGCGTAATGCTGGAACACCATCGCGACGTCGCGCGCGCCGGGCGGCAGGTTCGTCACGTCCCGCCCGGCGATGCGGATCTGCCCGGCCGAGACCGAATCGAGCCCGGCGATCATGCGCAGCAGGGTCGACTTGCCGCAGCCCGAGGGCCCGAGGAAGACGAGCAACTCGCCGGGTTCGATCTCGAGGTTGAAGTTCTTGATGACGTCGACGCTGCCGAAGCGTTTGTCGAGTCCGACGAGCTGGATGCCGTCCATGCGGTCTGTCTCCTGGAATCTGCCCGTCAGTGCGAGTGGCGCGGCACGCTCGCGCCGCGCGACCCGACGAGGAAGTCGAAATCACAGCCTTCGTCGGCCTGCAGCACGTGGTCGACATAGAGCCGGCGGTAGCCACTGGCGCCCGCCGCATCCACCGGCGGCGCCTCGGCCCACGCCGCCAGGCGCGCGGCGAGCTCGGCCTCGGGCACGTCCAGGTGCAGGCGGCCGGCCATCGCGTCGAGCTCGATCCAGTCGCCTTCGCGCACGACCGCGAGCGGCCCGCCGGCGCGCGCCTCGGGCGAGACGTGCAGCACCACGGTGCCGTAGGCGGTGCCGCTCATGCGCGCGTCCGAGATGCGGATCATGTCGGTCACGCCTTGCGCCAGCAGCTTGGGCGGCAGGCCCATGTTGCCGACCTCGGCCATGCCGGGGTAGCCCTTGGGGCCGCAGTTCTTCAGCACCATCACCGAATCGGCCGTGATCGCGAGTTCGGGGTCGTTGATGCGTGCCTTGTAGTCCTCGAGGTTCTCGAACACGACGGCACGGCCGCGGTGCTTCAGCAGCGCCGCGGTCGCGGCCGAGGGCTTCAGCACCGCGCCGCGCGGCGCGAGGTTGCCGCGCAGCACGCAGATCGCGCCGTCGGCGGCGAGCGGCCGGTCGAGCGGGCGGATCACCTCGGCGTTGTGGATCGGCGCGTCCTTCACGTTCTCCCACAGGCTCTGGCCGTTCGCGGTGAGCGCGTCCGGGTGCGGCAGCAGCCCGGCGTCGCCGAGGCGGCGCAGCACCGCCGGCAGGCCGCCGGCATAGTAGAAATCTTCCATCAGGAAGCGGCCCGAGGGCATCAGGTCGACGATCGTCGGCGTGCCGCGGCCGACGCTGGTCCAGTCGTCGAGTTCGAGCTTGACGCCGATGCGGCCGGCGATCGCTTTCAAGTGAATGACCGCGTTGGTCGAGCCGCCGATCGCGGCGTTGGTGCGGATCGCGTTCTCGAAGGCCTGGCGCGTCAGCAGTTTCGACAGCCGCAGGTCCTCGCGCACCATCTCGACCATGCGCATGCCGGACAGGTGCGCGAGCACGTAGCGGCGCGAGTCGACCGCCGGGATCGCGGCGTTGTGCGGCAGGCTGACGCCGAGCGATTCGGCCATGCAGGCCATCGTCGAGGCGGTGCCCATCGTGTTGCAGGTGCCGGCCGAGCGCGACATCCCCGCCTCGGCCGACATGAACTGGTGCAGCGTGATCGTGCCGGCCTTGACCTGCTCGGAGAGCTGCCAGACGACGGTGCCGGAGCCGATGTCGCGGCCTTCGTGCTTGCCGTTGAGCATCGGGCCGCCGGTCACGCAGATCGCCGGCAGGTCGCAGCTCGCGGCGCCCATCAGCAGGGCAGGCGTCGTCTTGTCGCAGCCGACCAGCAGCACCACGCCGTCGATCGGGTTGCCGCGGATCGCCTCCTCGACGTCGATGCTCGCGAGGTTGCGCGTGAACATCGCGGTCGGCCGCAGGTTGGATTCGCCGTTCGAGAACACCGGGAACTCGACCGGAAAGCCGCCGGCCTCGAACACGCCCTGCTTCACGTGCTCCGCGATCTTGCGGAAGTGCGCGTTGCACGGCGTCAGCTCCGACCAGGTGTTGCAGATGCCGATGATCGGCTTGCCGCGGAACTGGTGGTCCGCGATGCCCTGGTTCTTCATCCAGCTGCGGTACATGAAGCCGTTCTTGTCCTCGGTGCCGAACCACTCGGCGGAGCGCAATTTCACTTTCGGAGCGGACATCGGGGCCTTGACTGCTGAAGACGAGCGCGAGTTTAAGTAATACTAATGAAGACGAAATCTAGGGAAATCCCCGGTATTCCCGAAACTCATGGGTCTTAAGTCTGACTAAATCTCATGAGCTCGCGGCTGCGGCGAGGAACCGCAACAATCGGCGTTTCGACCTCGCGCCGACCTCCCCGTCCCGATGACCCCCGATCCGATCGACCCGAGCGCCGCCCCGGCCGGGCCCCCCGAGCCGCGCGTCAGCGTCCTCATGCTGTACCGCCAGATGTGGGCCTATGCGGCCGGCGCGCGCGGCTGGCTGCTGCTGTCCTCGGTCATGCTGGTCGCGTCGCAGCTGGTGAAACTGCTGATGCCCTGGCTCACCGCGCAGGCGATCAACACGCTGCAGCGCGGCCAGGCCGGCGCCGTGCGCGCGTGCCTGCCGTGGGTGGCCGGCATCGTCGGCGTCTACGTCGTCGGCTGGGCGCTGCACGGCCCGGGCCGGGTGATCGAGCGCACCGTCTCGCTGCGCGTGCGGCGCGCGCTGACCGACAAACTGTATGTGCGCCTGAGCGAAGCGCCGCTCTCCTGGCACGGCACGCACCACCCGGCCGAGCTCGCTCATCGGTTGTCGCAAGCCGCCGGCGCGTTGACGAACTTCACGCAGAGCCAGTTCATCTACCTGCAGAACGCGGTCAACCTGGCCGGGCCGCTGACCGCGCTGTGGTTGCTGTCGCACCTGACCGGCGCGAGCGCGCTGGCGGGCCTCGGCGTCGTCGCGCTGACGATCGTCGCGTTCGACCGCGCGATGATGCGGCTCGCCAATGAAGAAAACCGCGCCGAGCGCGCGCACGCGGCGGCGCTGCTGGACTGCCTGACCAACATCACGACGGTGCTGAGCCTGCGCCTGCAGCAGACGACGCGCCGCCTGCTGGCGCGCCGGCTCGACGCGATCGTCGAGCCGCTGCAGCGCAGCATCACGCTGCTCGAATGGAAGTGGTGCGCGGTCGATCTGTTGGGCGTGCTGTTGAGCTGGGGGCTGGTCGCGCTGTACGCGTGGCGCACCAGCGATGCCAACGGCGCGCTGCTGCTCGGCGGGGTGTTCATGGTCTACCAGTACGCGCAGCAGGCCGGCGGCGTGATCGGCACGCTGGCCTCGAACCTGCAGAACTTCTCGCGCATGCGCACCGATTTCGCGAGCGCCGCGCCGATCTGGGCCGCGCCGCACGAGCGCTTGCCCGAGCACTTGCCCGAGCCCGCGTCGGCGCCGCCGCTGCCGGTGTGGCGCCACCTCGAGGTGTGCGCGCTCTCGTACACCCATCCGGGCAGCGGGCCGGCCCACGCGCAGGACGCGCACGCGCGCGGCGGCTTGCACGAGCTGTCGCTGCGGCTGCACGCCGGCGAGCGGGTCGCGCTGGTCGGCCCGAGCGGCTCGGGCAAGAGCACGCTGCTGCGCGTGCTCGCCGGGCTGTGCGAGCCCTCGCACGGCCACCTCGAATTCGACGGCCGGCCGGCGCACGCGCTGCGCGACCTGCGCCGCGCCGCCACCTTGATCCCGCAGGAGGCGCAGGTCTTCGAGGCGAGCCTGCGCGAGAACGTCGCGTTCGACCTCGGCCACAGCGACGCCGAGATCCACGCCGCCGCGCGCGTCGCCTCGCTCGACAGCGTGATCAAGGCGCTGCCGCAGGGGCTGGCGACGCCGATCAAGCAAGGCGGATCGAACTTGTCGGGTGGGCAGCGCCAGCGCCTGTGCCTGACGCGCGGCGTGCTCGCGGCGCAGGGCAGCTCGCTGCTGTTGCTGGACGAGCCGACGAGTGCGCTGGACCAGATCACCGAGGGAGAGGTCTACGAGCGCATCCGCGCGGCGTTTCCGAGCGCGTGCGTGGTCGCGTCGGTGCACCGGATGAGCCTGCTGGACCGCTTCGATCGCGTCGTGCTGATCGTGCACGGACGGATCGTGGACAGCGGGACGGCGGACGAGCTGGCCGAGCGGCAGGCGCTGTTCCGGGAGATGATCGGGACCGCCGGCGAAGTGGAGGAAGTGGTCTGATCATGTCGATGCACGCGTTCGCACAGCAGTTCCGGTTCGAGGCGATCCCGCTCGAGCAGCGATCGGTGCACCTGCCGCCCGCGGTCGCCTCGGCCTTGCCCGGCGACGAGGTGCTGGTCTTTCACTGCGCCGACGAGGACTCCGACACCGCCGCGTTCAGCGCCCGCTACGGGTTCGGCCTCGAGGATTGCGCGAACACGCTGGTCCTCAAGTACACCAGCCCGCAAGGCGAGCACTTCGCCGCGGTCGTCACGCTCGGCTCGCGGCGGCTGGACATCAACGGCGCGGTCAAGGCGGCGCTCGGCGCCAGGCGCTTGTCGCTGGCCCGGCGCGAGGTCGCGACCGAGCTCACCGGCATGCAGTTCGGCGGGATCACCGCGTTCGGCCTGCCCGCCGGGATGCGCCTCCTCGTCGATGCGGCCGTGATGGAGCGGCCTTGCGTCGTGATGGGCGCCGGCTGTCGCGAGACGAAGCTGCTGCTGCGGCCGTCGCTGCTGGCTGGGCTCCCGCTGGCCGAGGTCGCTGCGCTCACGTTCCCACTCGGCCCGTAGCCGGCGCCCGCCCTTTTCCTACACGCACTCCCAGCCGCTTCCGACGCCACCGCGGCGCCCCTTGATCGAGCATCTCGAATCGATCATGGAGGTGTCCGATGAGCACGAATGTCAGCGACCAGGTCGTCGAGCGCCTTCACGACTGGGGCGTGCGCAGCGTGTTCGGCTATCCCGGCGACGGCGCGAACGGCCTGATGGGCGCGTTCCAGCGCGCGCGCGAGAAAGTGTCGTTCATCCAATCCCGCCACGAGGAGCTCGCCGCCTTCATGGCCTGCGCCCACGCGAAGTTCACCGGCGGTGTCGGCGTCTGCGTCGCGACCTCGGGCCCGGGCGCGATCCACCTGCTCAACGGCCTGTACGACGCCCGGCTCGACCACCAGCCGGTCGTCGCGATCGTCGGCCAGCAGGCGCGCTCGGCGCTCGGCGGCGACTACCAGCAGGAGGTCGACCTGGTGTCGCTGTTCAAGGACGTCGCGAGCGAGTTCGTCCAGATGGCGACGGTGCCGGCGCAGATCCGGCACCTGGTCGATCGCGCGGTGCGGATCGCGCGCGACGAACGAACCGTCACCTGCCTGATCATCCCGAACGACGTGCAGGAGCTGCCGGCGGTCCTGAAGCCGCCGCACAAGCACTTCTCGCTGCACAGCGGCATCGGCGTGACCGCCAGTTCGGAGGTCCCGGGGACGGACGCGCTGAAGCTCGCCGCGGACCTCCTGAACGACGGGCGCCGCGTCGCGATCCTCGCCGGTGCCGGCGCGTTGCAGGCGACCGACGAATTGCTCGAAATCGCCGACATCCTCGGTGCCGGCATCGCGAAGGCCCTGCTCGGCAAGGCCAGCGTGCCCGACGACCTGCCGTTCGTGACCGGCTCGATCGGGCTGCTGGGCACCGCGCCGAGCTGGCAGATGATGGAGCGCTGCGACACGCTGTTGATGGTCGGCTCGAGCTTTCCGTATGCCGAGTTCCTGCCGAAGGAAGGGCAGGCGCGCGGCGTCCAGATCGACGTCGACGCACGCCGGCTGAGCCTGCGCTATCCGATGGAGGTCAACCTGGTCGGCGACAGCCGCGCGACCCTGCAGGCACTGATCCCGCTGCTGAAGCGAAAAAAGGACCGCTCTTGGCGCGAGGAGATCGCGCGCCACGTGGGCAAATGGTGGCAGGTGCTCGAGGGCCGTGCGATGAGCTCGGCCCATCCGATCAACCCGCAGCGCGTGTTCTGGGAGATCTCGCCGGCGCTGCCCGACGATGCGATCCTGACCTGCGATTCGGGCACCTCCGCGTTCTGGTTCGCACGCGACCTGAAGCTGCGGCTCGGGATGAAGGCCTCGGTGTCGGGCGGCCTGGCCAGCATGGGCTGCGCGCTGCCGTACGCGGTCGCGGCCAAGCACGCGTTCCCCGATCGGCCCGCGATCGCCTTCCTCGGCGACGGCGCGATGCAGATGATCGGCATCAACGCCTTGATCAGCCTGGCGCGCGACTGGCACGCCTGGCGCGATCCCCGCCTGATCGTCGTGGTGCTGAACAACGGCGACCTCAACATGGTGAGCTGGGAGCAGCGCACGACCGCCGGCGACCCGAAGTTCAGCGAGTCGCAGGACCTGCCGCCGTTCGCGTACGCCGAATACGCCCGCATGCTGGGCCTGCGGGGCCAGCGCGTGGACCAGGTCGAGAACATCGCCGGGGCGTGGCAGGCCGCGCTGACCGCCGACCGGCCCACCGTGCTCGAGTTCGTGACCGACCCCGACGTGCCGCCGGTGCCGCCCCACATCACGCGCGAGCAGGTCGGGTCCTATTTCAAGGCCGTCGCCAAGCGCGATCCGGACGCGATGGGCATCGTGATCGCCAGTGCGAAACAATGGTGGTCGGGGCTGTTTCCGGAGCGGGACGCGCATTGAGGGGCCGCCCCCCTGACGATGAACTTCCTTTGGCCTCAGGCTTTGTGGTTGACGGCGGCGCTTCCCGCGCTGGTGCTGCTGTACGTCTGGACGCTGCGGCGGCGCGGCCGATCGGCGCTGCCCTACAGCAGCCTGGCGCTGCCTCGCGCGGCGCGCAGCAACCGGTGGCGCCGCCACGTCCCGCCGGCGATGCTGGGGCTGGCCTGCGCGCTGCTGCTGTTCGCCACCGCCCGCCCGACGCTGCGGGTGACGCTGCCTTGGGCCCGGTCGACGATCATGCTGGCGATCGATGTGTCGCTCAGCATGCGCGTGGACGACGTCAAGCCGACCCGCATCGAGGCGGCGCAGGTGGCGGCGAAGACCTTCCTGCACGACCTGCCCCGCAACATCGATGTCGGCGTCGTCACGTTCGCCGGCAGCGCGGCGGTCGCGCAGGCCGCGACGCTGGATCGCGACGCGTTGGCCAGCGCGGTGGACGCCGTGCAGATGCAGGTCGGCACGGCCATCGGCAACGCGATCGTGCTGTGCCTGTCGGAGCTGTTTCCGGACCAGGGCATCAAGCTGGAGGACATGACCTTCGGCGCCCCGCAGAAGGCACGCGGCCGGGACGCACCGCAAAGCGGCTCGCCGGCACCGGCGGTCGCGCCCGTCGCACCAGGCTCTTATGAATCCGCGGCGATCGTGCTGCTGAGCGACGGACGCCGCACCACCGGGGTCGACACGCTCGAAGCCGCGAAGATGGCCGCCGACCGGGGCGTGCGCATCTACGTCGTGGGCCTGGGCACGGTCGACGGGGCCACCGCCGCGCCCGAAGGCATGGCGATCTACATGCAGCTGGACGAGCCGACCCTGCGCGAAGTCGCGCGCATGACCGGCGGCGAGTATCACCACGCCGGCACGGCCGAGGACCTGCGCGACGTCTACCAGCATCTGGGCACGCACCTGCAGCTGCAGTCGCGCGAGACCGAGGTCACGGCCGTGCTGGCGTCGATCGCGGCGGTTCTGGTCGTGGCGGGAGCGGCGCTGTCGATGCGGTGGTTCGGGAGTTTCCGCTGAGGCGCTCAACGGCGTCTCAGGATTCGTCGGCCGGTCGATCCGCCCCCTGGTTCGAGAGCCATCTGGCCAGCGCCCCATAGAGCTCGTTCGGGCTGACGGGCTTGCTGATGTGATCGTTCATGCCCGCCGCCAGCGAGGTCTCGCGGTCCTCGGAGAACGCGTTGGCCGTCATCGCGATGATCGGGACGTCGGCCATGCCGGGCAGCGCGCGAATCGCGCGCGCCGCCTCGAGCCCGTCCATCTCCGGCATCTGCACGTCCATCAGGATCAGATCGTAGCGCCGGTCGCCGGCCATCCGGACCGCGGCCAGCCCGTCGGTCGCGATGTCCGCCTCGATGCCGACCATGCGCAGCAGCTCGCTGGCGACCTCCTGGTTCACCGGGTTGTCCTCGGCGAGCAGCACCCGGGCGCCGGGGTGCATGCGCGACGGGGGGTCGTGAAGCATGCCCAGCGCCGAATCCGCAATCCGGCGCCCCACCAGCGCGCGCAGCAGTTGCTCGTGCAACGCCGACGCCGACACCGGCTTGGTCAGGATGCTCTGGATGCCGGCCGCGCGGGCCCGGACATGCACGCCGTCGGCGGCCGAAATCAGGATCGCCGGCGTGTCCTGCAGGTCGGCCAGCGCGCGCAGGCGCCGAATGGTTTCGATGCCGTCCAGGCCCGGCATCAGCCAGTCGACCAGCCAGACGTCGAAGGGCCGGCCCTCGCGCGCCGCCGCCGCGGCACGCTGCAGGCCTTCCTCGCCCGAGGCCGCGGTCTGCGCGGACATCCCGAAGCGATCGAGCATGTGCAGCAGCGCGGACCGGGCCTCGGGCAGGTCGTCGACGATCAGCGCGCGCAGCCCGTACAACAGCGTGTCGGTCTGCACCGCCGTCTGCGCGACCGGCATCCTGACCGTGAACCAGAAGGTGCTGCCCACGCCGGGTTGGCTCTCGACCCCCGCCTGGCCACCCATCAGCTCGGCGATGCGGCGCGTGATCGCCAGGCCCAATCCGGTGCCGCCGAACTGGCGCGTGGTGGAGCTGTCGGCCTGCTCGAAGGCCTGGAAGAGACGATCGACCCGATCGGCCGCGATGCCGGGCCCGGTGTCGCGCACCTCGAAGCGGATGATCAAGCGCCCCTGTTCCTCGCCGACGAGGAAACAGCGCAGGCTGATCACGCCGTGTGTCGTGAACTTCACGGCGTTGCCGAGCAGGTTCACGAGCGCCTGGGCAAGCCGCGTCGGATCGCCGCTCAGGCTGCGCGGCAGGCCTTCGGAGTCGACCACGACTTCGAGCCCCTTGCTGCGCGCCGGTGCTTCGATCAGGCCCGCCGCACGCTCGAGCAAGGCCTCCAGGTCGAACGGGAGTTCCTCGAGTTCGAACTTGCCCGAATCGATCTTGGAGAGATCGAGGATGCCGTTGATGATCTCCAGCAGGTGCTGCGCCGCCTCGCTGACCTTGCGCAGGCGTTCGCGATCGATCGGGGCGGTCGCCGAGTTCCGCATGATGTGGGTCAGGCCGATGATCGCGTTCATCGGAGTGCGAATCTCGTGGCTCATGTTGGCCAGGAACGCGCTCTTGGCGCGGCTGGCCGCCTTGGCCTCGTCGCGCGCCGACTCGAGCTGCGTCGTGCGCTCGTCGACCCGCTGCTCCAGCGTCGCGGCGAGCTCCCTCAGTTGGCGTTCGAGCGCCTTGCGCTTGGAGATGTCGACCAGGGTCGACAGGATGACCGGCTCGCCCCGCATCTTCAGCACCTGGGACGAGATCTCGGCCTCGAACGATTCGCCGCTGCGCCTGAGAAACCGCTGCTCCCAGCCCTGCAGCCTGCCGTGCTGGCGCAGGCTCGTGACGAACCAGGCCGCATCGTCGGCACCGGGCCACATGAAGCGCGCGCTCTTGCCGATGATGGTCTCGCGGGTCTCGCCGGTCAGGTCAAGCCAGCTCTCGTTGACGTTGAGCGTCTCGCCGTTGTCCAGGCGGGTCAGCACGATCGCCGCCGGATTGTTCGCGAACGCGGTCAGGAAGAGCTCCTCGGACAGGCGCAGGCGGTCGTGCTCGCGCTCGCGATCGGTCACGTCGCGCAGCAGCCTCAGGTGGCCCAGCGGCCGGCCGTCGTTCGCGGCCATCGGCAACGCCACGGTCTCGGCCCACAACTCGCTGCCATCGCGGCGGCGCAAGCGCTCCGGCGGCGGCACGCCCGCGGCCGGTGCTCCGGGCACGAGGCGCTCGCGCCAGACCTTCTCGTGGCCCGCCGCATCGGCATACAGGAAGTCGGTATCGCGCCCGATCACCTCCTCGGCCGAGTAGCCGAAGAGCGTCGTGAAGGCCGGGTTCACGAGACGGATCTTTCGATGCGGGTCGGTCAGGACCACCGCATCGCGCAGGCCTTCGAAGAGGGCTCGGGTGACGCCTTCGTCGAGTGCGACGGCGGCCACGTCCGGGCGTTGCGGCTCGGGTATGGGGTCCATGGCTCCTGGACAGATGGGCACAGGCGCGAGCCTAGCGCTAACGCGCCCGCAACGCCACAAGGGTGGGCTTTCCCGCAGGATGGCGACACACCGGCTGGTGCCGGGCCGGTCGGCACCGGGCCGCGTCACCGATTCACACCCGCGGCTCCCCGCGCCGGCGTACCATCCGCGCCACCCATGCCGCCCTCGGATTCGACCGCCGCGAACCCCCAGCATCCTCCCGCGTTCGATGCACGCCTGATCGGGATGCGCTTCGTGCGCGACACGCCGCGCTTTGCGGTCTACGAGGGCCATTGGGGCGATGGCGGCCCGCGCTGCGTCGCCAAGGTCGGGCGCGATGCGGCCTACACCGCGGTCGCCCGCGCGGACTTTCGCGCCGAGGCGCGAACCCTGACGCTGCTCGAACCGGTGGCCGGCGTGCCGCGCCTGCTGCACCTGGACATCGCCGGCCCGACCTTGGTCAAGACGCGTGCCGCGGGCGAGCCGCTGGCGCGCCTGCCGGCCCCCTGGCTGCGCGAGGTGTCGAATGCGCTGCGCTGGGGCATCGCACTGGCCGATGTGCTGGGCAACGTGCACGCGGCGCGCGTGTTCCACGGCAACCTCGATCCCGAGAGCGTCTGCCTCGACGTCGCGACCGGCCAGGTCACGCTGACGAACTTCGGCGATGCGGTGACCCAGAGCCACATCGACCTCGACTACGTCCATCCGGCGCTGCTCGCCCGCACGCTGGCGTTCGGCGCGCCCGAGCAGAGCGGCCGGATGGGCCGCGCGGTCGACTACCGGGCCGATCTGTACGCGCTCGGCGCGCTGCTGTACTGGGCCGTGACGGGGCACGCCCCGTTCGAGGAGACCGAGCCGCTGGCGCTGCTGCACGCCCTGCTGACGCGCACGCCGGCCGTGCCGCAGACGCTCAATCCCGCGGTGCCGGCGGTGCTGTCGGCCACGCTGCTCAAGCTGCTCGCGAAAGATCCTCAGGCCCGCTACCAATCGGCGCACGGCGTCTCGGCCGATCTGCGATCGGCGCTCGCGGGGCTCGATGCGCGCGACCTGCGCGGCCGGCCGGCCGCGTTCAGCCTCGGTGCGTCCGACCATCGCATCCAGCCGGCGCAGCCCTCGCGCCTGTTCGGCCGCGAGGCCGAGCTGGCGCGCCTGGAGCGCGCGCTCGACGGCAGCGCCGAGCGCGGCCGCGTCGTGCTCGTGCGCGGCTTCTCGGGCGCGGGCAAGACGACGCTGGTGCGCGGGCTGTATCCGGCCTTGAGCGCGCGCGGCGGCATCTTCGCCGCCGGCCGCTACGACGAGTACCAGCGCCTGACGCCGTTCAGCGGCCTGGCACAGGCGCTGTCGGACCTGGCGGACTACTGGCTCGCCGAGACGCCGGCCGACCTGCTGGGCTTGCGCGCGCAGCTGCACGCCGCGCTCGGCAGCAACGCGGCCGCGCTGGCACGGCTGGCGCCGCCGTTCGCGCGCGTGCTGTGGCCGCCGCATTGCGCGCCGCCGGACGACGGCGCCGCGTCGAGCCCGATGCGGCAGCGGCTGCAGCGCGCGCTCGCGGCCCTGTTCCTGGTCATCCGCGAGCGCGGCCAGCCGGTGGTGCTGTTCATCGACAACCTGCAGTGGGCCGACGCCGGCTCGCTCGATCTGTTCGAGGCCGCCGCAAGCGCCGAGAACGCCGTGCCGCCGCTGCTGATCGGCGCCTATCGCAGCAACGAGGTGGATGCGGCGCACCCGCTGGCCGCCGCGCTGGCACGGCTGCGCGAGACCGGCGCGGAGCTCGTCGACATCGTCGCCGGCAACCTGGACGCGCCGGCGACGCACGAGCTCGTCGCCGACGTGCTCGCCGGCACGCCCAGCGATCAACATGGCGCGCTGGGCCCGCTGGCCCACGCGCTGCACCGGCGCACCGAAGGCAATCCGTTCTTCGCGTTGCAGTACCTGCGGCGCCTGTGCGAGGACGGCCAGCTGCGCAGCGTCGGCGGGCGCTGGCAATGGGACGCCGCCGCGCTCGATGCGCTGCCCGGCTCCGAGAACGTGGTCGCCGACCTGCTGCGCGAGCTGCGGCGGCTGCCGGCGGACGTCCGCCACCTGGCGGGAGGCTGTGCCTGCCTGGGCGGCGCGATCGACGTCGACATCCTCGCCGCGGCGACGGGCGCGCCGGCGCAGCGCATCGACGCCTGGCTCACGCCGCTACTGCAGCGCGACATCCTGCTCACGACCACGCCGGCCGATGTGCTGGACGCGCAGGGCGCGACGCTGCAGGCGCGCGGCGGCGCGCGGCGCCTGCGCTTTTGCCACGACCGGATGCAGCAGGCCGCGTATGCCTCGCTGGACGAGGCGGAGCGGGTGCGCTGGCACATCGCGATCGCGCGCGAGCTGGGCCGGCGCGCGCCGGTGTCCGAGGGGCCCGCGGCGCCGCGCTTCAGCGCGGCCAACCACTACGCGCTCTCGATCGCGGCGATCACGGCCCCGGACGAGGCGCAGCGGGTCTTCGAGCTGCTGCTGGCGGCGGCCCGCGACGCGCTGGCGAGCGCCGGCTTCGAGCCCGCGCTGCGCTTCGTTCACGGCGCCCAGGCGCTGGCGGCCCGCCTGCCGGCGGATGCGCCCCGCGCGCTCGCGCTCGAGTTGACGCACCACCGCGCGCTGTGCGGGCTCGCACTGCACGAACAGGCCGATGCCTCGTTCGCCGCGCTCGTCGCGATCGCCGGCGACGATTCGGTCGCGATCGCCGACGCCGTGCTGCACCAGGCCAGCGCCGCCGCGGGCCGGATGCAATGGCGCGAGGCGGTCGAGCTGGCGCTGCGCCACGCGGCCGCGCTCGGCATCGCGGTGCCCGGCGACGACGCGGTCGAAGCGGCGCTGGAGACCGAGATCGACGCGCTGTACGCCGCGCTCGCGGCGCGCGGCGCGGACGTCTTCGAGCGCCTAGCGCCCGCGACCGACGCACGCGCGGCGGCCGCCGTCGACGTGCTGTTCGGCGTGGTCGCGCCGGCGCTGCGCGCGCAGCCCCTGATGGCGCGCTGGGCCGTCGCGCGCGGGCTGCGCGTCGGCCTGGAGCACGGCCATTCGCGCCAGTTCCCGGCGATGCTGGCGTCGGTCGGCATGGTGCTCGGCCCGCGCCGCGGCGATCGCGCGACCAGCTATGCGCTGGCCCGTTCGGCGCTGCGCCTGAGCGAGCACTACCCGGACCCGTGGCGCGCCGCGCGCACCCGCTTCGCCGCCACCGCCGATGCGAGCTACTGGTTCGAGCCGGTCGAGCGCACCGCGCTGTCGGCGCGCAGCGCGATGCGCGACCTGGCCGAGGCCGGCGATGGCCAGTACGTGGCCTTCTGCTGGACCGCGATCCTGACCGACGTGACCGAGAGCAGCCCGCAACTGAGCGGGGTGTTCGGCGAGATCGACGCGGCCTACGCGACGAGCCGCCGGCTGCGCGAGACCTTCGGTCCGACCGTCTACCTGCCGGTGCGCCAGTTCGCGCGCTGCATGGCCGGCCGGACGCAGCCGCCCGGCAGCTTCGGCGACGCCGAGGTGGACGAGGCCGCGCTGCCGGCGCGCTTCGGGCCGAACCGGCGCGCGCTCGCGCGCTTCGGAACCTACCGCGGGCTGGCCGCCGCGATCTTCGGCGACTGGCCCGCGGCGCTGCATTTCAGCCGCCTCGGCCGCGACGCCGCCGGGGCGTTTCCGATCGGCTTTCCGGACCTGCTGCTGCACTGGGTCCATGCGATCTCGCTCGCGCAGGCGCTGCGGGTCTGCGCGGCCGAGGCGCGCGCCGCGCTGCGCCAGGAGGTCGCGGTCGCGCTCGGGCGCTTTGCCGAGCACGCGCTCGAATGCCCCGCGAACTACGGCCACATGAGCGATCTGCTGCGCGCGCTGGTCGGCTGGGCCGACGCCGACTTCCTCGGCGCGGCGGAGGCCTTCGAGGCTGCGATCGACGGCGCCCACGCGCACCACCGGCCGTACCACCACGCGCTCGCGCTCGAGCTGGCGGCGCGCTTCTACGCGGCGCAGCGGCTCAACGGCGCGGCGCGCGCGTATTTCGCGCGGGCATTCGCCGCCTTCGAGGCGTGGGGCGCACACGGCAAGCTGCCGCAGATGCGGGCCGATCCGCTCTTCACCGGCGCTCCACCCGCGCAAGCGGCGCTGGACGATGGCGTGGCCAGCGCGCGCCACGAGCTCATCGGCCAGGCCGAGGCCGCGCAGGTGCTGGCCCACGAACGCGACCCTGAAGCCTTGACGCCGCTGCTGTTCGACCTGGTGCGGCGCTATGCGGCGGCCGAGCGTGGCCGGCTGTTCTGGTTCGAAGACGGCGGCTGGATCGAGCGCGCCGGCTTCGCGCCGGGCGTCCAGTGGATCGGCATGCTCGGCAGCGCGCCGATGCGGCCGGCCAGCGAAGCCGCGGTGCCCGACGTGCTGCTGAACTACCTGACGCAGAGCCTGCAGCCGCTGTTGCTGCGCGATGTGCCCACGCATTCGCGTTTCGGTCGCGACGCCCAGGTCGCGCAGCTGGCGATCAAGTCGATCGTCGCGCTGCCGATCCACCACCACGGCCAGGCCGTCGGGTTGCTGTACCTGGAGAACCGTCAGGCGCACACCGAACTCGCGCCGCCGCATCTGGAGACG
>DASYCA010000079.1:0-9620 GCA_036500445.1 Burkholderiaceae bacterium
GCGCGGGCAGGTCGGCGCCGAAGGACGAGAACACGTCCTTGAAGGCGGGGATCACGAAGATCATGATGACCGCGAGCACGACGAAGGCCACGACCAACACGGCGACCGGGTAGATCAAGGCCGACTTGATCTTGCCTTTGATCGCCATCGTCTTTTCCTGGTAGATCGCCAGGCGGTCGAGCAGCGTTTCAAGGATACCGCCCGCTTCGCCGGCCTCGACCAGGTTGCAGTACAGCGCGTCGAAATAGAGCGGGTGCTTGCGGAACGCCGAGGACAGGCTGGTGCCGGTCTCGACGTCGCTGCGGATGTCGTTGAGCAGCCGCGTCATGCGCGGGTTGGTGCTGCCGCGCCCGACGATGTCGAAGGCCTGGATCAGCGGCACGCCGGCGCGCATCATCGTGGAGAGCTGGCGCGTGAAGACGGCGATGTCTTTTTGCTTGATCGCCTTGCCGCCGCTGACGCGGCGCTTCTTGACCTTGTTGACCAGGATGCCCTGGCGCCGCAGGCTGGCGCCGACCACGGCCTCGCCGCCGGCGCGCATCTCGCCGCGCACGACCTTGCCGTTCTTGTCCTTGCCTTCCCACTCGAAGACGAGTTCCTTGATGTTCTTCGCGGCCGCTGCAGTCGCCATGATGGTCCTCGAGGGTGTGTTCCCCGTCCCTGTGATTGTGAACTGTGGGGCGCCTTATCGGCCCGTGAAGCTTTGCGCGAGAGTCATTCGTTGGTGACCGAAATCACCTCTTCGAGCGTCGTGACGCCGCTGCGGACCTTGATCAGCCCGGACTGGCGCAGGTCGCGCACGCCTTCGCGCTTGGCCTGTGCGGCGATGTCCATCGCGGTCCCCGCGGTCAGGATGATGCGCTGGATGTCTTCGGTGATCGGCATGACCTGGTAGATGCCGACGCGGCCCTTGTAGCCGTTGCTGCAGGCCGAGCAGCCGACGGCGCGGTACGGGCGCCAGGTGCCGTCCAGCTCCTCTTCGGTGAAGCCGGCCTTCAGCATCGCGTCGCGCGGGTAGTCGGCCTGCGCCTTGCACGTCTCGCACAGCTTGCGCGCCAGGCGCTGGGCCGTGATCAACAGCACGCTGGAGGCGATGTTGAACGGCGCGACGCCCATGTTCAGCAGCCGCGTCAACGTGGTCGGCGCATCGTTGGTGTGCAGCGTGGACATCACCATGTGGCCGGTCTGGGCGGCCTTGATCGCGATGTCGGCGGTTTCCAGGTCGCGGATTTCGCCGACCATGATGATGTCCGGATCCTGGCGCAGGAAGGATTTCAGCGCGACCGCGAAATTCAGCCCCGCCTTGTCGTTGACGTTGACCTGGTTGACGCCCGGCAGGTTGATTTCGGCCGGGTCCTCGACGGTCGCGATGTTCACGCCCGGCTGGTTCAGGATGTTCAGGCAGGTGTAGAGCGAGACGGTCTTGCCGCTGCCGGTCGGGCCGGTCACGAGCACCATGCCGTAGGGGCGCTGGATGCACTTGAGCAGCCGGTCCTTCTCGATCTTCTCGTAGCCCAGCGCCTCGATCCCGACCTTCGCGCTGGACGGGTCGAGAATCCGGATCACGATCTTCTCGCCGAACAGCGTCGGCAAGGTGCTGACCCGGAAGTCGATCGCCTTGGAGCCGAATTTCAGCTTCATCCGGCCGTCTTGCGGGATGCGCTTTTCGGCGATGTCCAGGCGCGAGATGACCTTGATGCGCGAGGACAGCTTGTCCTTGATCGCGATCGGCGGCTGGGTGATCTCGCGCAGCTCGCCGTCGACGCGAAAGCGCACGCGGTAGTGGTACTCGTAGGGCTCGAAGTGCAAGTCCGACGCGCGCATGTTGATCGCGTCGATCAGCATCTTCTGCAGGAAGCGCACGACCGGCGCGTCCTCGACGTCGGAGGTCGGCTCGTTGGCCTCCTGCGGCGCGGTGACGTCGTCGGTGACGTCGAATTCGAAGTCGCCGGAGGACATCGACTCCAGCGCCTCGTTCGCGCTCGCGCCGTTCGCCTCGAGGATCTTCGCGAGCTTGTCGTGCTCGACGATGACCCATTCGGGCGAGAGTTGCGTGGCGAACTTGATGCGCTCGACGGCCTCCTGGTCGGTCGGGTCGGCGCCGCCGATGAACAGGCGGCTGCCGCGCTTGCCGAGCACGATGATCTGGTATTGCGTCGCGAGCTTGGCGTCGATCACGTTGCGCGGCAGGCGCTGCACGTCGACCGAGGCCAGGTCCAGCAGCGGCAGCGCGAGGGTGTTCGCCAGCGTGTGGGCGAGGTCGGCCGGCGAGACGGCGCCGGCCGCGATCACGGCCGAGACGAAGCTGCTGCGCTTTTCGCGCGAACTCTTGACGAGGTCTTCGGCGAGCTTCGAGTTCAGCTTGCCGGCGTGCACGAGCACGCGCGCGACGCCCGAGAGCGACGATTGCGGAGCTTCTGCCAAAGTGTCCACGGCTTGCTGATTCAATCCAGGCTGTCCAAACGGAGGATGATGGTCCCAACCTCGCGGACTGTATAGGCGCGCCGCGTTTTTCGAAGCCAAGAATTCACGCCCGTTTCCATCCAATTGAAACAGAATGAACGACGGGTGCCGAGATCAGGAACCGCGAAGAATCAACAGCTTAGCACGCGATGTGCCAAGGAAATGGTCGGGGTGAGAGGATTCGAACCTCCGGCCTCTACGTCCCGAACGTAGCGCTCTACCAGGCTAAGCTACACCCCGATCTGGCCCTGCCGACTTGAGGAACTCAAGCTGCAGGTTCGCCGCCGAGGCGCTCACACGTTGTTCACGCTGAGCGATCGACCGATCGAAAACACAATTCTAGCAGAGCTTCGCGGTGCACCGATTCGGGCAAGACCCGAAGCGCGAGCGCGGCCTTGTCGGCCTCGGCGCGCGCGGCCTCGCGCGTCGCCGCGATCGCGCCGGTGTGGCGCACGATCTCGACGATCTCCGGCAGCCGCGCGACCTCGCCGTGCTCGATCGCGTGGCGGATCAGCTCGCGCTCGGCCTGGGTCCCGCGCTCCATCGCGTGCAGCAGCGGCAGCGTCGGCTTGCCCTCGCGCAGGTCGTCGCCGACGTTCTTGCCGAGCAGCTCGGTCGTGCCCTCGTAGTCCAGCAGGTCGTCGATCAGCTGGAACGCGGTCCCGAGCGAGCGGCCGTAGTCGGCGCAGCACTCCTCGACCTCGGGGCTGACCTCGGCGAGCACCGCACCGATGCGCGCGCTGGCCTCGAACAGCTTGGCGGTCTTGAAGCGGATCACGCGCAGGTAGTCGTCGACCGACAGATCGGCGTCGTGCATGTTCATCAGCTGCAGCACCTCGCCCTCGGCGATCACGTTGGTCGCGTCGGCCAGGACCTCGAGCACGCGCATGCGGTTCACCGACACCATCATCTGGAAGGCGCGCGAATAGACGAAGTCGCCGACCAGCACGCTCGCGGCGTTGCCGAACAGCGCGTTGGCGGTCTGGCGGCCGCGGCGCAGCGCCGATTCGTCGACGACGTCATCGTGCAGCAGCGTGGCGGTGTGGATGAACTCGACCGTCGCGGCGAGCTCGAAGCGTTCGGGGCCCTTGAAGCCGAGCGCGCTCGAGAACATCAGCACCAGCATCGGCCGGATGCGCTTGCCCCCGGCGCTGATGATGTAGTGCGAGATCTGGTTGATCATCGCGACGTCCGAGGACAGGCGGCGGCGGATCACGGCGTCCACCTGGGTCATGTCGGCGGCCATCAACGCGGCGGCGCCGAGTGCGGGCAGCTCGACAGCGGGGGAGGTGGCGGGGGAAGTCGGGTGCACGCTGGGCTCGGGTGTTAACCGTCGATTATAGAAAGTGGCCGCGCCCGACCGGGGTAAAGTTGCAGCGAACGCCACACATGCTAGAATCGCGGGCTCTGCGTATTTCTTACGTGGGGATCATCGAAAGGGCTAATATGTACGCGGTCATAAAAACCGGTGGCAAGCAATACAAGGTTGCAGCCGGCGAAAAGATCAAAATAGAACAGATTGCTGCGGAAGTTGGCCAAGAGATCACGATCGACCAGGTGCTGGCCATTGGTGCCGGCGCCGACCTGAAGGTTGGGACTCCCTTGGTAACGGGCGCAAGCGTGGTGGCCACCGTCGTGGCTCATGGCCGGCATGACAAGGTGCGCATCTTCAAGATGCGCCGTCGCAAGCACTACCAGAAGCGGCAAGGTCACCGGCAAAACTTCACCGAGATCCAAATCGGTGCGGTGAACGCCTAACAAGGAGCTGATCCATGGCACAGAAAAAGGGCGGCGGTTCGACACGGAACGGCCGCGACTCCCAACCGAAGATGCTCGGCGTGAAGGTGTTCGGCGGCCAGAAGATCCCGGCCGGCTCGATCATCGTGCGCCAGCGCGGCACCAAGTTCCATGCCGGCACCAATGTCGGCATCGGCAAGGACCACACGCTGTTCGCGCTCGTCGACGGCCAGGTGAGCTACGCCGTCAAGGGCCCGCGCAACCGCCAGACGGTCTTCGTCACGGCACTCTGATCCGCGCGCCGCGCGAGCGGTGCGCCCAGGACGAAGCCCCGGCCCTCCGGGGCTTTGTTTTTTCCGCGCTGATTTACCATGGCGCCCTACCTGATCGACACCCATGAAATTCGTTGACGAAGCCACCATCGACGTCGTCGCCGGCGACGGCGGCAACGGCTGCATGAGCTTTCGGCGCGAGAAGTTCCTGCCCTTCGGCGGCCCGAACGGCGGCGACGGCGGCAAGGGCGGCAGCGTCTTCGCGGTCGGCGACCGCAACCTGAACACGCTGATCGACTTCCGCTACGCGCGCCGCCACGAAGGCCGGCGCGGCGAGAACGGCCGCGGCTCGGACCAGTACGGCGCCGCCGCCGAAGACATCCTGCTCCGCATGCCGATGGGCACCGTGATCACCGACGCCGAAACGAACCAGGTCGTCGCCGAGCTGCTGGTGCCGGACGAAAAGGTGCTGATCGTCAAGGGCGGCGACGGCGGCTTCGGCAACCTGCACTTCAAGACCAGCACGAACCGCGCGCCGCGCCAGAAGACGCCCGGCTGGCCCGGCGAGCAGAAGAAGCTGCGCCTGGAGCTGAAGGTGCTCGCCGACGTCGGCCTGCTCGGGATGCCGAACGCCGGCAAATCGTCGCTGATCACCGCGATCTCGAACGCCCGGCCGAAGATCGCCGACTACCCGTTCACGACGCTGCACCCGAACCTGGGCGTGGTGCGCGTCGCCGCGGAGCAGAGCTTCGTCGTCGCCGACATCCCGGGCCTGATCGAGGGCGCGTCCGAGGGCGCCGGCCTCGGTCACCTGTTTCTGCGCCACCTGCAGCGCACCCACTTGCTGCTGCACTTGGTCGACTTCGCGCCGTTCGACGACAACGTCGACCCGGTCGCGCAGGCCAAGGCGATCGTCGGCGAGCTGAAGAAGTACGACCAGGCGCTGTATGACAAGCCGCGCTGGCTGGTGCTGAACAAGATGGACATGGTGCCGGTGGAGGAGCGCGAGGCGCGCGTGAAGGACTTCGTCAAGCGCTTCAAGTGGAAGGGCCCGGTGTTCCAGATCTCGGCGCTGACGCGCGAGGGCTGCGAGCCGCTGATCCATGCGATCTACAAGCACGTGGCCAAGCTGAAGAACGTCGTGCCGGACGACCCGGATCCGCGCTTCGACGAGGCGAGCACGACATGAGTGTCGCGATGCGGGACGCACGCCGCATCGTCGTCAAGGTCGGCTCCAGCCTGGTGACGAACGACGGCCGCGGCGTCGACGCCGAGGCGGTCGGCAACTGGTGCCGCCAGATGGCGGTGCTCGCGGGCCAGGGTCGCGAGGTCGTGATGGTCTCCAGCGGCGCGATCGCCGAGGGCATGAAGCGGCTGGGCTGGAAGGTGCGGCCCAAGGAAGTGCACGAGCAACAGGCCGCCGCCGCCGTCGGGCAGATGGGGCTGGCGCAAATCTATGAGTCCAAGCTGCGCGAGTACGGCATGGGCAGCGCCCAGGTGCTGCTGACCCACGCCGACCTGGCCGACCGCGAGCGCTACCTGAACGCGCGCTCGACGCTGCTGACCTTGCTCTCGCACAAGGTCATCCCGGTCATCAACGAGAACGACACCGTCGTCGTCGACGAGATCAAGGTCGGCGACAACGACACGCTGGGCGCGCTGGTCGCCAACCTCGTCGACGCCGACGTGCTGGTGATCCTGACCGACCAGCGCGGCCTGTACTCGGCCGACCCGCGCAAGGACCCGGACGCCCGCTTCATCGACGAGGCCCGCGCCGGCGCGCCCGAGCTCGAGCGCATGGCCGGCGGCGCCGGCTCCAGCATCGGCCGCGGCGGCATGCTCACCAAGATCCTCGCGGCCAAGCGCGCGGCCGGCAGCGGCGCGAGCACGGTGATCGCCTATGGGCGCGAAGTGGATGTGCTGATCCGCCTGGCCGCGGGCGAAGCGATCGGCACCGCGCTGACCGCGGCGACCCCCAAGCTCGCGGCGCGCAAGCAGTGGATGGCCGACCACCTGCAGCTGCGCGGCGCGGTGGTCGTCGACGACGGCGCGGCGCGCAAGCTGATCGACGAGGGCAAGAGCCTGCTGCCGATCGGCGTGACCGAGGTGCAGGGCGAATTCCACCGCGGCGACGTGATCGCGGTGCGCACGCTCGCCGGTGCCGAGATCGCACGCGGCCTCGCGAACTACGGCAGCAGCGAGGCCCGGCTGATCGCGCGCAAGCCCTCGAAGGAGTTCGAGGCGCTGCTCGGGTTCACCGCCGAGGCGGAGATGATCCACCGCGACAACATGGTGCTGAGCTGAGCGGCTGAACGCCGTCCCGCTGTCAATCGGCCAGTTTGTCCGGCGGCACCACCGCGGGCTCGTCGCCTGGCGCATCCTCGTGCGGATGCGCGTCGTCCCGGTGGTGCGGCCGCATCCCCGAGCGCAGATAGCGGTTGTGGTGAGTGCCGCGCGGCAGGAAGCGCGCGAGCTCGGTCAGCGCCATCTGGTAGACGTCGCGCTTGAACTCGATGACCAGCTCGAGCGGCACCCAGTATTCGTTCCAGCGCCAGGCGTCGAACTCCGGGTGGTCGGTGGCGCGCAGGTTCATGTCGCTGTCGCGGCCGACCAGCTGCAGCAGGAACCAGATCTGCTTCTGGCCGCGGTAGTGGCCGCGCGCGTCGCGCCGGATGAAGTGATCGGGCACCTCATAGCGCAGCCAGTCGCGCGTGCGCGCGACGATGCGCACATGCTCCGGCACCAGGCCCACCTCTTCGTGCAGCTCGCGGTACATCGCCTGTTCGGGCGTCTCGCCGTACTTGATGCCCCCTTGCGGGAACTGCCAGGAGTGGGTCCGGATGCGTTTGCCCCAAAACACCTGGTTCCGCTGGTTCAGCAGGACGATGCCGACGTTGGGTCTGAACCCTTCACGGTCGAGCATAATCAACCCCAATTCATTCGTTGAATTCATTATTACACCGGTGCGACGGGATACAAGCCCTCGGCTTCCCGCGGTCTTTCGGGCCGATCCGGCCGGTGCCGCGCGTCGCCGCGCCGCGTTCCGATCGCACGCCAGCTTCACCCCCGATTCATCCGACCGACAGGCCCGCACGCTGCATGAAAGCCACCCAGTTCTTCATCTCGACCCTCAAGGAAGCCCCCGCGGATGCCGAAGTCACCAGCCACAAGCTGATGATGCGCGCCGGCTTCATCAAGCGCCTGAGCGCCGGCATCTACAGCTACATGCCGATGGGGCTCAGGGTGATTCGAAAGGTCGAGGCGATCGTGCGCGAGGAGATGAACCGGGCCGGTGCGATCGAGCTGCTGATGCCGGTCGTGCAGCCGGCCGAGCTCTGGCAGGAATCGGGCCGCTTCCAGAAGTACGGCGCCGAGCTGATGCGCGTGAAAGACCGCCATGACCGCAGCTTCGTGATCCAGCCGACCAGCGAGGAAGTCATCACCGACATCGCGCGCCAGGAGCTGCGCAGCTACCGCGCGCTGCCGAAGAATTTCTATCACATCCAGACCAAGTTCCGCGACGAGCGCCGGCCGCGCTTCGGCGTGATGCGCGGGCGCGAGTTCACGATGAAGGATGCGTACTCGTTCGACCGCGACATCGAGGCCGCGCGCAAGAGCTACGACCAGATGTTCGACGCCTACACGAAGGTGTTCGAGCGCATGGGCCTGACCTTCCGCGCCGTCGTCGCCGACAACGGCTCGATCGGCGGCGTGCGCTCGCACGAGTTCCAGGTCATCGCCGACACCGGCGAGGACGCGATCATCTATTGCCCGACCTCCGACTACGCCGCCAACATCGAGATGGCCGAAGCGGTCGCCCCCAGCGCGCCGCGCGCCGCGCCGAGCGCCGCGCTGGTGAAGACGCCGACGCCGGGCAAATCGACCTGCGAAGACGTCGCCGCGCTGCTGGGCGTGCCGCTGCAGCGCACCGTGAAATCGCTGGTGCTGGCGACCGACGAGACGAACGAGGCCGGTGACGTGCTGAAGAGCACCGTCTGGCTGCTGCTGGTGCGCGGCGACCACTCGCTGAACGAGATCAAGGCCGGCAAGATCGACGGTTTGAAAAGCGGCTTCCGCTTCGCGACCGGCGCCGAGATCGACGCCCACTTCGGCTGCAAGCCCGGCTACCTCGGCGCGATCGGGCTGAAGCGGCCCGTCAAGATCGTCGCCGACCGCAGCGTCGCGCAGATGAGCGATTTCATCTGCGGCGCGAACGAGGCCGATTTCCACTACACCGGCGCGAACTGGGGCCGCGACCTGCCCGAGCCGGACGTCGTCGCCGACATCCGCAACGTGCTGGTCGGCGACCCGTCGCCGGACGGCAAAGGGGTGCTGGCGATCCAGCGCGGCATCGAGGTCGGCCACGTGTTCCTGCTCGGCGCGTTCTACAGCGAGAAGATGAACGCGACCTACCTGGACGAGAACGGCAAGCCGCAGCTGATGCAGATGGGCTGCTACGGCATCGGCGTGACGCGCTTGCTGGGTGCCGCGATCGAGCAGAACAACGACGAACGCGGCATCGTCTGGCCGGCCGCGATCGCGCCGTTCACGCTCGTGATCTGCCCGATCGGCTACGACCGCTCGGCCGAAGTGCGCGCCGCCGCCGATCAATTGCACGCCGACCTGCTGGCCGACGGGGTCGACGTGATGCTCGACGACCGCGGCGAGCGCCCGGGCGCGATGTTCGCGGATTGGGAATTGATCGGCGTGCCGCACCGCGTCGTGCTGTCGGACCGCGGGCTCAAGGAAGGCCAGATCGAGTACCAGGGCCGGCGCGACGCGCAGGCGAGCAAGATGGCGGTGGCGGACCTGCTGCCCACGCTGAAAGCCAAGTTGAACGCATGAGCCTGGGCCGGCGTTCGCTGCTGATCGCCGGCGCGGCCGCGCTGGTGCCGATGCGCGCGGCGCACGCCGGCGCGCAGGCCGAGGAGCCGCTGGCCGATTCGGTCCGGCTCGCGCTCTCTGCCGCGGTCAACGACAGCGCGCCGCCGCGCCCCGGCTTCGACACGATGGAGCAGCGCCTGGTCTACCTGCGCTGGCTGGGCGAGATGAGCCAGCGGCTGCGCAAGCGCGAGAGCGAGCCGCTGCGCCGGGTCGATTTCCTGGAGACCGCCTACTACGAGAGCAAGCGCGCGGCGATCGAGCCCT
>DASYCA010000080.1:0-14363 GCA_036500445.1 Burkholderiaceae bacterium
TGATCGTGCCGATGGGCCTGTTCTCGGCCATCAGCGGCGTCTGGCTGTCGGGTGGCGACAACAATGTCTTTACCCAGATCGGTCTGATCGTGCTGGTCGGCCTGGCCTGTAAGAACGCCATTCTGATCGTCGAATTCGCGCGCGAGCTGGAGTTCGCCGGCCGCACGCCGGTCCAGGCTGCGATCGAGGCGAGCCGGCTGCGGCTGCGCCCGATCCTGATGACCTCGATGGCCTTCGTGATGGGCGTGCTGCCGCTGGTGCTCGCGACCGGCGCCGGCTCCGAGATGCGCCACGCGATGGGCACCGCGGTGTTCGCCGGGATGATCGGCGTGACCGCGTTCGGCCTGTTCCTGACGCCGGTGTTCTACGTGCTGCTGCGCCGCCTCACCGGCAACCGCCCGCTGCGCCTGCACGGCAGCGTGCCTGTCGCCGCGGCCGGCGGGGGTTTTCAAGTCCAGCCGACGCCGGCGGCGCCGTTCGAAGGGTAAATTCATCATGAACAGAAACAACATCAGTTCGGTGCTGAGCGCGACGCTCAGCGCCACCGTCGTCCTGCTCGTGGCCGCCTTGCTGCTGGCCGGCTGCGCGAGCAGCGCGAACTTCACGCCGACCGCGGCGCCCGCGGCCCCGGCCGCGTTCAAGGAGCTCGACGCGCGCGCGGCGACGGCCGCGAAGGCCGACGTGCCCGCCGGCGGGCGCTGGTGGGCGGTGTTCGCCGACCCGGTGCTCGACGGCCTGATCGGGCATGCGGACCGGGACAACACCGGCATCCAGCTCGCCGCGGCGCGGCTCGCGCAGGCGCGGGCCTTCCTGCGCGAGGCCGATGCCGAGAAGCTGCCGCAGATCGGCATCGGCGCCGGCGCGGCGCGCGGCAACAACCTGATCCCCGGCGCGACCGTGCCGACGACGATCCTGAGCGCCGGCCCGAGCGTCTCGTGGGAGCCCGATCTGTTCGGCCGGCTCGCGAAGGCGAGCGACGCCGCGACGCTGGACGCCGCCGCACGCGCCGCGCTGCTGCAGGGCGCGCGCCTCGCGGTGGAATCGAACGTCGCGCAGACCTATTTCGTGCTGCGCGCGCTCGACGACGAACGGGCGCTGGTGCGCGAGACCGTCGCCGCCTACCGCGACACGCTGCACCTGACCGAGCGCCGCTACGCGGCCGGCGACGTCGCCGAGCTCGACCTCGCACGCGTGCAGGCCGAGGTCGCGGCGACCGAATCGCAGGCGCTCGCGCTCGACCGCCGTCGTGCGCAGACCGAACACGCGCTCGCGGTGCTGCTCGGCGCGACGCCCTCGGGCTTCACGCTCGCCGAGGCCGAGTGGCGCACCGCGCTGCCGAGCGTGCCGGCCGGCATCCCGAGCACGGTGCTGACGCGCCGGCCCGATGTCTCGGCCGCGCAAAGCGAGATGCGGGCGGCGCAGGCGCGCGTCGGCGTCGCGCAGGCGGCGTGGTTCCCGGACGTCGCGCTGACGGCGAACGGCGGCTTCGCGAGCACCGACCTCGGCGACCTGTTCAAGTGGTCGGCGCGCTCCTGGGGCATCGGCGCGCTGCTGTCGCTGCCGGTCTTCGACGGCGGGCGGCGCGAGGCCGGCCTGCAGAACGCGAACGCGCTCTGGGACGCCGCCGCCGCGAGCTACCGCGAGCAGGTGTTGACCGCGTTCCAGGACGTCGAGGACCAACTCTCCGAGTTGCGCCTGCTGACCGACCAGGCGGGCGCGCAGACGCAGGCCGTCGACGCCGCGTCGCGTGCGACGGTGCTGTCGAACTCGCGCTACCGCAACGGCTTCGTGAGCCAGCTCGAGTTCCTCGACGCACGCCGCAGCGAGCTGGCGAACCGGCGCCAGGCCGTGCAGTTGCGCGCGGCGCAGTACCAGGCGACGGTCGGCCTCATTCGTGCGCTGGGCGGCGGCTGGGGCGACGCGCCGACCGCGACGGCCTCCGCCAGCTGAAACGCATCGTCCTCCTCAACCCTTTTCCTCACCGAGCAGGAGCCCTGCCATGACCCCCTCATTCACCCAGAAAATCGCCTTCATCACCGGCGGCAACCGCGGCATCGGGCTGGAAACGGCCCAGCAGCTCGGCGCGCTCGGGGTGTTCCCGGTCATCGGCGCGCGCACCGAGCAGGCCGGCAAGGACGCCGTCGCGCACCTGAAGGCGGCCGGTGTCGACGCCGAAGCGATCGTCTTCGACGTCACGAAGCAGGCGGACCACGCCACCGCGATCGCCTACTTCGAGAACAAGGCCGGGCGGCTGGACATTTTGATCAACAACGCCGGCGTGCTCCTCGAAGGCGACCCCAGTGCGGGCCTGGACGCCAGGCCTCGACGATCTACGACATGAAGGCCACCGCCTACGACAGCTCGAAGACGGCGTTGAACGCCTACACGGTGCACCTCGCGCATGAGCTGAAGGGCACGACGGTCAAGATCAACTCGGCCCACCCGGGCTGGGTGCAGACCGCGATGGGCGGCAGCGCGGCGCCGATGAGCATCCCGGACGGCGCGAAGACCAGCGTGATCCTCGCGACCCTGCCGGCCGACGGCCCGAACGGCGGCTTCTTCCACCTGAACGACCCGCTGCCCTGGTAACTCCTCGGGGGGTGACGGCGCGGTGGGCGCGGTGAGCGCGGCGGGATCGGCGACACTGCCGGTCCCATGCCGTTCACCGCCCCGTTGTTCTCCGGCGTTCTCTATGCCCTCGCCGCCGGCCTGATGTGGGGGCTCGTGTTCGTCGGGCCGCTGATGCTCCCGGAGTACCCGGCGACCCTGCAATCCTTCGGCCGCTACCTCGCGTTCGGGCTGATCGCGCTGCCGCTGGGCTGGTTCGACCGCGACAAGCTGAAGCAGCTGACGCGCGCCGACTGGATCGAGGCGCTGCGGCTCGCGCTGGTCGGCAACATCGTCTACTACCTGTTCCTCGCGAGCGCGATTCAACGCGCCGGCGGGCCGCTGCCGACGATGATCATCGGCACCTTGCCGGTCGTGATCGCGATCACCTCGAAGCTGCGTGCCGCGGCGCCCGGGGCGCGGCCCGAGGCGCCACTGGCGTGGCGGCGCCTGCTGCCGTCGCTGGTGCTGATCGGGTTCGGAATCGCGCTCGTCAACCACGTCGAGCTGGATCAGCTGCGCGCCGATCCGCACGCCGACAAGGGCCGCTACGCGCTCGGCGCGTTGCTCGCCGCCGGCGCGGTCGCGTGCTGGACCTGGTACCCGATCCGCAACGCCGAATGGCTGCGCGCGCACCCGGAGCGCAGCCCGCGCGGCTGGGCGACGGCGCAAGGGCTGATGACCTTGCCGCTGGCGCTGCTCGGCTATGCGCTCACGTGGTCGTGGAGCGCGTGGGGCGGCGGCGCTGCGGCGCCGAACGCGACCGCGTTTCCGATGCCGTTCGGCCCGCGGCCGGTCGACTTCCTGCTGCTGATGTTCGCGATCGGGCTGTTTGCGTCGTGGCTCGGCACGCTGTGCTGGAACGAGGCGAGCCAGCGCCTGCCGCCGACCTTGTCCGGTCAGCTGATCGTGTTCGAGACCTTGGCGGCGCTGAGTTACGCGTTCTGGCTGCGCGGGCGCGTGCCGCAAGTGGAAACCTTGATCGGCGTCGCGCTGCTGGTCGCCGGCGTCGTCTGGGCCGTGCGCACCCAGCCGGCGGCCGCCGACGCGCACCCGAACTGAGTGAGCAAAAGACTCAACGGACGTCGGGCGCGTCCGGCAGTTCGTTGGCGTTGACCGCGCCGGGCACGAGCGCGAAGTGGCGAACGAGCAGGGCGCCGACCGCGTCGATCGCCTGGTTCAAGCCGGCTTCGAAGTCACCGCGCTTGAACGCCGTCTCCATCGAGGCCGCGACCTCGCGCCACTCCTGGGCGCCGACGTGCGCCTGCAAGCCGCGGTCGGTGACGATCTCGATCGCGTGCTCCGCCAGCAGCAGATAGATCAGCACGCCGTTGTTGTGTGCCGTGTCCCAGACGCGCAGCTTGCCGAACATCGCGACCGCGCGATCGCGCGCCGTCGCCCGTGACCGCAGGTAGCTCAGCGGCAGGCCGGCCTCGATGCAGACGCGGATCTGGCCGCTGTGCGTCGCCTCGCTCGCCGCGACGCGCGCCTGGATGCGCTCGAGCGCGCCGGCGCCGAGCAGGCGCTTCGCATCGCCGTCGTCCAGACGCCGGTGCTTCAGCAGGCGCAGCCAGCGGTTCGTCGTGGTCGGGGTCGTGCCCATCACCAGCTCCCCGAGGCGCCGCCGCCGCCGAAGCTGCCGCCGCCGCCCGATCCGAAGCCACCGCCACCGCCACCGCCGAAGCCGCCGCCACGTCCGCCCCCGCCGCCGCCCCAGATCACCGGGCCGCCGCCGAGACCGCCGAGCCGCCCGCCGCCCAGCCCGACGACGCCGACCAGGAACAGCGCGATCAAGCCGGCGCCGCCGGCGATCATCAGGCTCGCGGTCAGCAGGTAGCCGATGCCGCCGACCGCACCGCCGGTCAGCAGCGAGCCGAGCTTGCGGCCGAAGACGCCGGTCAGGATGCCGCCGACGACCGGCACGCCGACGAGCAGGAAGATGCCGAGGCTTTGCAGGTCGAAGCCGCCGCCGTTCGCCGCCGCGCGCGGCGCCGCGGTCGGTGCCGGCAGGGCCTCGCCGCCGATCGCCTTGTCGAGCCGGTCGATCGCGGCACCCAGGCCGCCCGCGTAGTCGTCGGCCTTGAAGGCCGGCTTGATCTGCTCGCTGATGATGCGGCCCGCGAGCACGTCCGGCACCGCGCCCTCGAGGGTGCGCGCGACCTCGATGTTCACGCGCCGGTCATTCTTCGCGACGATGATCACGAGCCCGTCGCCGACGTCGCGCCGCCCGACCTTCCAATCGTCGGCGACGCGAAAGCCGTAGGTCGCGATGTCTTCCGGCTGGGTCGTCGGCACCATCAGCACGACGATCTGCGAGCCGCGCTTGGTCTCGATCGCGGCGAGCTTGACGGTCAGCGCATCGATCTGCGCGGCACTCAGCGTGCCGGTCTGGTCGATCACGCGCGCGGTCAGCTTCGGGATCGGCAGCACCGCCTGCGCGTGCGCGGCCTCGCCCAGCAACGCGAAGCTTGCGACCACCAGGGCGACCAGGAGCCCGAAGACGCGGCGCATCGTCGTCACCGGCGGCTCACTTGCCAGCCGGCTTGTCGAAATTGACCACCGGTGGTGTCGAGATCTGCGCCTCGTTCTGGACCGTGAAGTTCGGCTTGGTCTTGTAGCTGAAGATCATCGCGGTCAGGTTCGACGGAAAGCTGCGCGTCAGCACGTTGTAGCTCTCGACCGAACCGATGTACTTGTTGCGCGCGACGGTGATGCGGTTCTCCGTTCCTTCGAGTGTCACGCGCAGGTCTTGAAAGGCCTGGTTCGCCTTCAGGCTCGGGTACTGCTCGGAGACGACCATCAGGCGGCTCAGCGCGCTCGTCAGCTGGCCTTGCGCCGCCTGGAATCTCTCGAACGCGGCCGGGTCGTTGACGAGCTCGGGCGTGGCCTGGATGCTGGTCGCCTTCGAGCGCGCCTCGATCACCTTCGTCAGGGTGTCCTGCTCGAAGCTGGCCTCGCCCTTGACGGTCGCGACGATGTTCGGGACCAGGTCGGCGCGCCGCTGGTACTGGTTCAGCACCTCGGACCAGTTCGCCTTGACCTGCTCGTCCAGCGTCTGGAAGTTGTTGTAGCCGCAGCCCGAGAGCGCGCATGCCGCGAGCAACGCGAGGCCAGTGGCGCGCAGGCGCGATGAAAAGAGAGCTGCGATCATTTTGGTGTCCTCCGATAGAAAAGCGCCGACATCCTACCGCGCGCAGCCGAGCGGGCGGGTGAAACGCGAACAGTTCACGATCGACGCGCCGCGGCCGCGCCTGTAAGCTGCACGCATCACATGCATTCCCGCCTCGACCCATGCCGACCCCTTCCACGCTGATGTTTCATGGCCCGGCCGAGCCGGCCGTGCCGCTGCTGCTCGATTCGCCGCACTCGGGGCGGCAGTTCCCGGCCGACTTCGACGCGATCGTCAGCGAACACGAGTTGCGCGACGGCGAAGACTGCTTCATCGACGAGCTGTACGCGCCGGCCGCCGAGCGCGGCGTGAGCCTGGTCGCCGCGCAAGTCCCGCGCACCTACATCGACCCGAACCGGCATGCGGGCGACATCGACCTCGCGCTGATCGAAGGCGGCGCATGGCCGCGCGAGGTCGTGCCGAGCGGCAAGGCGGCGATCGGCAAGGCGCTGATCTGGCGCACGCTCGACGACGGCCGGCCGATCTACGGCCGCCGGCTCACGGTCGCCGAGGTGCTGGGGCGCATCGAGCGCTGCCACGCACCGTACCACCGGGCAGTCGCCGAGCGGATCGAGGCGACGCACGCGCGCTTCGGCGTCAGCTATCACATCAACTGCCATTCGATGAACGCCGTCGCCGGGGTGCAGGGCGAAGGCGGCGCTGGGACGGCGCGTGCCGATTTCGTGCTCGGCGATCGCGACGGCAGCACCTGCGAACCGGGCTTCACCGCCTTCGTGCATCAGGTCCTGAGCGGGATGGGGTACGACGTGAAGGTCAACAAGCCGTACAAGGGCGTCGAACTGGTGCGCGCGTATTCGAACCCGGCGGGGCGACGCCACAGCCTGCAGGTGGAGGTCAACAAGCGGCTGTATGTCGATCAGGGGACGTGCGAGAAGACGGCGGGCTTCGACGCGTTGCAGAGGAATCTGCAGACGATGGTCGGCGCGGTGGTGGACTACGCGCTCACACAGGCTCGGGCAGGCCGCTCTTCAACGAACGCGTGATCGCCTGGCCGATGCGCGTCGCCTCGGTCGCATCGTTCAAGGTCAGGGCCGGCCGGGCGCCGCGGCAGGCGGCGACGAAGGCGTCCATCTCGCGTTGGAACGCCTCGCCGAAGCGCTCGAAGAAATCGCCCAGCGCGCGGTGGTGCACGCCGTTCGCATCCCGCGTCTGGACCCGATCCCGGTGCGCCCCGACGCCGACCTGGAGCGAGCCCGCCGTGCCGATCACCTCGGTCGTCGTCTCGTGCCCATGCGCCATCGTCCGGCTGGCGTAGAACACCGCGCGCGCGCCGCCCTCGAACTCGACGATGGCGAGCCCGTTGTCGACGTCGCCGCACGCGGCCAACCCCGGGTGCAGCGCGATCGTGCCGCTCGCGAACGCGCGCGTCGCTTTCGGGTTGCCGAGCATCCAGCGCGCGAGGTCGATGTCGTGCACGCTGCAGTCCATGAAGATGCCGCCGGAGCTCGGCGCGAAGCGCACGAAGAAGCCCTCGGGGTCGTTCATGTCGCAGGTCTGCGAGCGCACCAGGAAGGGCCGGCCGATCGCGCCGGCCTCGATGTCGGCGCGGGCCTGCGCGTAGCTGGCGTCGAAGCGGCGCACGAAGCCGACCATCGCGACGAGATCGGGCCGCAGGCGCGCCACCGCCTCGACGCGCTCGCAGGTCGCGACGTCCAGCGACAGCGGCTTCTCGACGAACACGTGTTTATTTGCCTCCAGCGCGGCGATCGCCTGCTCGGCGTGCAGCGTCGTCGGCGTGACGAGCACGACGGCGTCGAGCTGAGGATCGCGCACGAACGCGGCGAAGTCCGCGTGCAGCGTCGCGACGCCGAGGTGGTCGCGCGCCCACGCGAGTTCACCCGCGACCGGGCTGCAGGCCGCGACGAGCTGCGCGCCCGGCGTGCGCCGCGCGAGCTGTTCGGCGTGGCGCTTGCCGAGCCGGCCGAGCCCGGCAATGCCGACGCGCAGCCGCCGATCCTTCAGCGGCGCGCTCACAGCGCCACCACCTGGCCGGATTCGAGCGAGCGCGCGGCCGCGTCGGCCAGCTTCTGCGCCGCGACGCCGTCCGCGATCGTGGTGCGAAACGGCGCGCCCGATTGCAGGCACTCGAAGAAGTGCACGAGCTCGAGCCGATACGCCTCGCGGTAGCGCTGCAGGAAGAAGTGCTCCGGCTTGTCGGCGTGCACGCCGTTCGCATCCGATTGCACGACCTCGCTCGGCCGGTGGTTGCCGCACTGGAGCATGCCGGTCGACCCGAGCACCTCGAAGCGCTGGTCGTAGCCGTAGGCGGCGCGCCGGCTGGTGTTGATCTGCGCGAGCCGGCCTTGTTTCGTGCGGATCGTGACGACGCTGCTGTCGATGTCCGGCACCTTCGCGATCTCCGGATCGATCAGCACCGAGCCGGTCGCGTACAGCGTCGCCGCCTCGTCGCCGTCGCCGCACAGGATCCAGCGAAAGATATCGAAGTCGTGGATCAGCATGTCCCGAAAGATCCCGCCCGATCCTTTCAGGTAGTGCGCCGGCGGTGCGCCCGGGTCGCGGCTGGTGATGACGAGCATCTCCGGCGCGCCGATCTCGCCGCGCGCGAGCCGCTCCTTGGCGTCGTTGAAGGTCGGATCGAATCGGCGTTGAAATCCGATCATGCAGGCGATGCCGGCGTCCTTCACGGCCTGCGCGCAGGCGGCCGCCCGCGCGACCGACAGATCGATCGGCTTCTCGCAAAAGATGTGCTTCTTCGCCGCGGCGGCCCGGTTGATCAGCACGCTGTGGGTGTCGGTCGGCGACGCGACCGCGATCACGTCGATGCTCGGATCGGCGAACACCGCCTCCGGCGTCGAGACGCTCGCGCCGAGCTGCGCGGCCAGCTGCGCGGCGCTGTCGCCGACCGGGTCGCAGATGAACTTCAGCGACACGCCGGGCAACGCGGCGAGGTTGGCGGCGTGGATCCGGCCGATGCGGCCGGCGCCGAAGACGGCGACGTTTTTCATGGGGACTCCGTGGCGGACGTGGGAAGAACGGGGGAGCTCGGGTCGTCGAGCTCGAGCCGGTACGCGAGCGCGATGAACAGGCTTTGCGCGAGCGCCATCACGTTGGTCAGCGCGCGAAATCCGAAGGTGCTGCTCTCGTGCACCGGTAGCGTGACCTGCGCTTCGGCGGCCAGCGGGCTCATGCGGCTGTCGGTGATCGCGATCAGGCGCGCACCGCGCGCGGCGGCGAGCTGCGCGGCGAACAGCGTCTCCTCGGCATAGGGCGCGAAGCTGATCGCGATCACGACATCCTGCGCTCGCAGGCCGCGCAATTGCCCCTCGTGCATCGCGCCCAGGCCGGTGACGAGCTGGACCGGCTTGTCGGTGTGCTGCAGCGCGTACGCCAGGTACGCCGCGACCGGGAACGAGCGCCGCGCGCCGACGACCCACAGCGCCGGCGCCTGCGCGAGCAGCTCGACCGCGTCGCCCAGGGTCGAGCCGTGCAGGTCGCGCTGCAGCTCGTGCATGCCGGCGATCGCGCCACCGATGAATTCATAGGCGATGTCGGCGCTCGACAAGCGCCCCTCCGCCTGCTCGATCACGTCGCGGATGCGGGCCTGGTAGTTGCGACTCGGCGCGATCTGCTGCGAGATGCCGTCGCGAAAGATCTTCTGCAGCTCGCTGTAGCCGCTGAAGCCGAAGTGCTTCGCGAAACGCACGACGGCCGAGGGCTGCACGCCGCAGCGCGCGGCGACGTCCTGGATCTTCTCCAGGCCGAGGTGGTCGCGGTGCTGCTCGACGTGCTTGGCGATCAGCTTGAGCTGCTTGCTCAGACCGGCGTATTCGTCGGTGACGCGCTTGAGCAGCGCATCGACGGCAGCGCGCGGCGGCGGCGGGGTCGAACGCACGGCGCGAAGAGGGCGAGAGGACTTCATGGGGTCGGAATGATAGTCGGCGCGGCTGAAAATTAGAACATTTTTTCTACGTACTACCACTAACAGAAATTCACTTCCGCGCCGCCTAGACTGCTTGCAGGCCTGCGGCCACGTCGCCGGCAGGCCTCACGACCAACAACATCTGTGGAGACAACCGATGAGCTCTTTCAACCAACGCATCGCGTTCACCGCCCTGGCCTTGGCCGCCGGCCTGGCCGCCGGATCGGTCCAGGCGGCCGGCCGCTATGTGCTGATCAGCCACGCGCCCGATTCCGATTCGTGGTGGAACACGATCAAGAACTCGGTCAAGCAGGCCGGCGAGGACTACGGCGTCACGGTCGACTACCGCAACCCGCCGAACGGCGACCTCGCCGACATGGCGCGCCTGATCGAGCAGGCCGCCGCGCAGGGCTACGACGGCGTCGTCACGACGATCGCCGACTACAACGTGCTGCAGGGCGCGGTGAAGAAGGTCACCGACAAGAAGATCATGCTGATCACGATCAACTCCGGCACCGCGGAGCAAAGCGCCAAGCTCGGCGCGATCATGCACGTCGGCCAGCCCGAGTACGAGGCCGGCAAGGGCGCGGGCGAGCGCGCGAAGGCCGCCGGCATCAAGAGTTTTCTGTGCGTCAACCACTACGCGACCAACCCGGCCTCGTTCGAGCGCTGCCGCGGCTTCGCCGACGCGATCGGCGCCGACATGAAGACGAGCACGCTGGACAGCGGCGACGACCCGACCGGCGTCGAATCCAAGGTCACGACCTACCTGCGGCTGAACCCGAAGACCCAAGCCGTGCTGACGCTCGGGCCCTCGTCGGCGCACCCGACCTTGAAGGCGCTCGAGAAGAACGGCATGAAGGGCAAGATCTGGTTCGCGACCTTCGACCTCTCCGACGAAATCGGCCGCGGCATCAAGGATGGTTCCATCCAGTTCGCGATCGACCAGCAGCCCTACCTGCAGGGCTACATCCCGATCGCGGTGATGGCGACGATGAAGGCCACCAACAGCACCGACATCAAGGCCGTCGAGGCGGCGATCCAGGCCAACGCGAAGACCAAGGCGCGCTTCACCGAGTACGGCCTGGCACCCGACTACGGCCCGCGCAACATCGGCTCGGGCCCGGGCTTCGTCACGAAGGAGACGCTGGTCAAGGTCGAGAAGTACGCCGGCCAATATCGCTGACCCCTCGCTGAACCTCACCGAGCCGATGACATGAGCGTGACGATGCCCACCACGGCACCCGCGGCGGCCGACGAGCGCATGCGCTCGGTCGGCCGCGTGCGCAAGCTGCTCGCGCGGCCCGAGTTCGGTGCCGTCTCGGGCACCGTGCTGGTGTTCCTGCTGTTCGGCCTCAGCGCGGGCGGCTCCGGCATGTTCAGCGCCGAGGGCGTGATCAACTGGGGGACGGTCGCCGCGTTCCTCGGCATCCTCGCGGTCGGCGCCTCGCTGCTGATGATCGCCGGCGAGTTCGACCTGTCGATCGGCTCGATGATCGGCTTCGCCGGCATGATGATGGCGATCCCCAGCCTGTATTGGGGCTGGCCGGTCTGGCTCGCGGTGCTGTTCGCGTTCGCGACCGCGATGGCGCTCGGCTGGCTCAACGGCTGGCTCGTGATCAAGACGGGGCTGCCGAGCTTCATCGTCACGCTCGCGTTCTATTTCATCCTGCGCGGCTTGAGCCTCGCGATCTCGGTGCTGATGACCGGCAAGACGATCCTGTCGAGCAACGGCAGCGCCGTGCTGCGCGAGCTGGTCGTCGCCGATCCGGTCGTGCAGGCGCTGTTCCAGGGCCATGTGCTGACCGGCCTGTTCAACACCCTCGCCCACGCCGGCTGGATGGCCGCGCGCGACGACGGCGCGGCACTCGCGATCGGCGTGCCCAAGGTGATGGTCTGGTGGGCGCTGCTCACGGCCATCGGCGCGTTCATGCTGGCCCGCACCCGCTTCGGCAACTGGGTGCTCGCGATCGGCGGCGACGCGAACGCGGCGAAGAACGTCGGCATCCCGGTCGCGAAAGTAAAGATCTCGCTGTTCGTCGCGATGGCCTTCTGCGCCGCGCTGTTCGCGGTGCTGCAGGTGGCCGACGCCGGCTCCGCCGCGGCCGACCGCGGGCTGCAAAAGGAATTCGAGGCGATCATCGCCGCGGTCATCGGCGGCTGCCTGCTGACCGGCGGCTTCGGCTCGGTGATCGGCGCCTCGCTGGGCGCGCTGATCTTCGGCGTCGTGCAGATCGGCATCGGCTACACCAGCATCGACAACAACTGGTACCGCGTCTTCCTCGGCGGCATGCTGCTCGCGGCGGTGCTGTTCAACAACTACATCCGCCGGCGCGTCGCGCTCGGGCGGATCTGAGTCGGAAGTCGTCATGAGCACCGACTACATCCTGCAGCTCGAAGACATCAGCAAGTACTTCGGCCCGGTGATCGCGCTGAACGGCGTGACCTTGCGATTGAAACGTGGCGAAGTCCACTGTCTGCTCGGCGACAACGGCGCGGGAAAAAGCACCTTGATCAAGACGCTGGCCGGCGTGCACACGCCCGAGAAGGGCGAGTACCTCGTGAATGGAAAGCCGGTGCGCTTCAGATCGCCGCGCGAGGCGCTGGACGCCGGCATTGCAACCGTCTATCAAGACCTCGCACTGGTGCCGCTGATGAGCGTCGCACGCAATTTCTTCATGGGCCGCGAGCCGCGCCGCAAGCTCTTCGGGCTGCTGCCGGTGATGGACCACGAACTGGCCGCACGCACCGCGATGGCCAAGTTGAGCGAGATGGGCATCCGCGTGCGCGACGCCGACCAGATGATCGGCACGATGTCCGGCGGCGAGAAGCAGTGCCTGGCGATCGCGCGTGCGATCCACTTCGGCGCCAGCGTGCTGATCCTGGACGAACCGACCGCCGCGCTCGGCGTGAAGCAGAGCGTCAACGTGCTGAAACTGGTCCACCGCGCACGCGCGCGGGGCATCTCGGTGATCTTCATCACCCACAACGTCAACCACGCCTACCCGATCGCCGACAGTTTCACGCTGCTGAACCGCGGCCGCTCGATGGGCACGTTCGCGAAGGCCGACGTCAGCAAGGACGCCGTGCTCGACATGATGGCCGGCGGCGCGGAGATGAAGACGATGATGGAAGAACTCGAGGGCGTCACGATTTGAAGGCCGAACCGATGAGCACGCTGAACTTCCCCAACGGTCGAACCCACGACCTCGCCTGCCTCGGCCGCCTCGCGGTCGACCTCTACGCGCAACAGGTCGGCTGTTCGCTCGAGGACGCCAGCAGCTTCGCGAAATACCTGGGCGGCAGTTCCGCCAACATCGCGTTCGGCGCGGCGCGCCTGGGCCTGCGCAGCGCGATGATCTCGCGCGTCGGCGACGAGCAGATGGGCCGTTTCCTGTTGAACACCCTGCAGCGCGAGGGCTGCGACACCTCGGCGATTCAAATCGATCCGCAGCGCCTGACCGCGTTGGCCATCCTCGCGCTGAAAGACCGCGACACCTTCCCGCTGCTGTTCTACCGCGAGAACTGCGCCGACATGGCGATCGATCCGGCGTTGATCCGCGAGGCGTTCATCAAGGAATGCCGCGCGCTGCTGATTACCGGCACGCACCTGTCGCAGCCCGGCGTGCGCGCGGCCTCGAGCGCGGCGCTGGGCTACGCCGCGCAGCACGGCGTCGTGCGCGTGCTCGACATCGACTACCGCCCGGTGCTGTGGGGCCTGACCAAACGCGGCGAGGGCGAAAACCGCTTCGTCGCCGCCGACCGGGTGACCGCGAGCTTGCAAGAGATGCTGCCGCAGTTCGATCTGTTGATCGGCACCGAAGAGGAATTCATGATCGCCGGCGGCGTGCCGGCCGACTTATCGGCCTCGCTGCGCGCCGTGCGCGCGGTGACGCAGGCCACGCTCGTCGTGAAGCGCGGAGCGCTCGGCTGCAGCGTCGTGCCCGGCGCGGTGCCCGCGCGCCTCGACGACGCGCTGACCGTGCTCGGCGAGCGCGTCGAGGTGTTGAATGTGCTCGGCGCGGGAGACGCGTTCGCGGCCGGATTGATGACCGGCCTGCTCACGGGCAAGGATTTCAGCGAGGCCGCGCGTCTCGCCAATGCCTGCGGCGCGATCGTCGTCTCGCGCCACGCCTGCGCGCCGGCGATGCCGACGCCGGCCGAACTCGTGCACTGGTTCGGCGGCTCGCGCGATCGAAAAGTCGACGCCGACGCACGGCTCGCCCACCTGCACCGCACGACCGCCCCGCGCGCCGCCTGGAGCGAGCTCAACGTGATGGCCTTCGATCACCGCAGCCAGTTCTTCGACCTCGCGCGCGAAGCTGGGTTGGATGAGACCGGCGAGGCGCGGCTTCCCACGTTGAAGAGCCTGCTGGTGCGCGCGGTCGCGCAGGTCGAGCGCAGCCATGGCCTGAGCGGCCGCACCGGCGTGCTGATCGACGGGCGCTACGGCGAACAGGCGCTGCACGCGGCGACCGGCCGCGGCTGGTGGGTCGGCCGCCCGGTCGAATTGCCCGGCTCGCGCCCGCTGCGCTTCGACGCGACGCACTCGCTCGGCTCGACGCTCGCGCACTGGCCGCGCGAGCAGGTCGTCAAGTGCCTGGTGCACTACCACCCGGACGATGCCGTGGACCTGCGCCTCGAGCAGGAGGCGCGCGTGCTCGAGCTCTGGGAGGCGACGCGCGA
>DASYCA010000081.1:0-12387 GCA_036500445.1 Burkholderiaceae bacterium
GATCAGGAAGGCGAGCAGCGCGAGCGAGGGCACCGTCTGCAGGACCGCGACGACGCCCAGTAGCCAGCCCGAGCTGCGCGGCCAGCGCCACGCGGCGATGCCCAGCGGCACGCCGACCACGATCGCGATCAGCAGCGAGCCGAAGACCAGCATCAGGTGTTGGAGCGTCAGCTTCGACAGGTCGGGCGCGAACAGGCGCGCGATGAAGCCTTGGCGCTTGTCCGGATTCGACGCGCTTCCGGCGGCCGGCAGCGTGCCCGCGACGAACTGGCGCGCGACCTCCGCGAAACTTTGCCCGTCGAGCTCGACCTGCGCGTTCATCGCGATCATCTGCGCCTCGCGAATACGGCCTTCGAGCGCCATCAGCGGGCGCATGTCGAGGCCGGCGCGCATCAGCAGCACCGCGTCGTATTTGGGAAAAAAGTCGCGATCGTCCTGCAGCACGCGCAGCTTGTAGCGGCCGACCTTCGCGTCGGTCGAATAGATGTCGATCAGGTCGACGCGGCCGTCCTTGACCGCGTCGTAGGCCAGGCCGTGGTCCAGGCCCTGCGGCGTCGCCAGCGTCAGGTGATAGGCCGCGCTGAGCGCCGGCCAGCCGTCGCCGCGCTCGAGGAACTCGTGCGACAGCCCCAGATGCAGCGCCTGCGCCTTCGGCCCGGTCAGGTCGGAGATCTTCGTGATGCCGAGCTCGGCCGCGCGCGATTCGAGCATCGCCAGCGCATAGCTGTCGTTGAAGCCGAGCGGCACGCCGGCCTTCAGCCCGCGCGGCGCGAGCCACTCGTTCAGCTCGGCCAGGCTCGGGTTGTTGGGCGCTTGCGGCCGCTTCAGCAGCTCGCGCACGATCGTGCCGGTGTACTCGGGGTAGACGTCGACCGCGCCGCTGACGAGCGCCTGCTCGAGGATGCCGGTGTTGCCCAGGCCCTGCTTGTGCTCGGCCGCGACGCCTTGCGCCTGCAGTGTCTGGCGCACGATCTCGCCGAGGATGTACGACTCGGTGAAACGCTTGGAGCCGACGACGACCGTCGGCGCGGCGTGGGCCGCGAGCAGCGCCGAGCTCAGCAGCCAGGCGACAATGTGGCGAGGGATTCGGGCGGCAAGCGACGGCATGGGCTCGATTCTGGCAGGCGAATTGTTGTAGGCGTTGTCCGACGGCAGGTCGAGGCGGGCCGAGATTGAATGTCTGTCCGGAGTAGGCAAGAATCGGCCGACCGTCATCATGCATCCTGCGATCGTGGTTGCATTCGCCGAAGCGCCCGATCTTTTTTGCCCCTGCCTTCGCCCGCAGCCCGATCGCTCATGCCTCCCCTCAAAGTCCTTCTCGTCGAAGACAGCGCGGTCATCCGCGAGAATCTGATCGCCGCGCTCGAAGAGCTCGCGCCGGTTCAGGTCGTCGCCACCGCGACGGACGAGCCGGCGGCGCTGAGCTGGCTCGGCGACGCGAGCCACCCCTGCGATCTCGTGATCATCGACATCTTCCTGAAGTCCGGCTCGGGCTTGGGCGTGCTGCGCAGCGCCAGCACGATGAGCCGTCACATGAGCCTGGTGGTGCTCAGCAACTACGCCACGCCCGACATGCGCCGCAAGTGCATGGCGCTCGGCGCGCACCGGGTGTTCGACAAGTCCAACGAGATCGATTCGCTGATCCAGTACTGCGCACGCCTCGCGGACGGCGAGACGCCGTGAGGCGCGTGGCCGCTCGTTCGCGGCTGCGGGGACTGCTATTGGATCAGGCCGTTCTTCAGCGCGTAGTAGGTCAGGTCGCTGTTCGACGACAAGGCCATCTTCTCCATCACGCGGGTGCGGTAGGTGCTGACGGTCTTGACGCTCAGCGACATGCTCTCGGCCATGTGGCCGATCGTCTCGCCCTTGGCCAGGCGCAGGAAGACCTGGAACTCGCGCTCGGAGAGCTGCTCGTGCGCCGGCTTGTCGCCCCCGCCGCCCAGCCCTTCGGCGAGCAGCTCGGCGACGCCGGCGGTGATGTACTTGCGCCCGCGGTGCACGGTGCGGATCGCCTTGGCGATCTCCTCCGGGTCGCACTCCTTGCTGAGGTAGCCGCTCGCGCCCTGGCGCAGCAGCGTCGTCGCGTAGTGCTCTTCCGGGTAGCCGCTCAGGATCAGCACCGGCAGATCCGGTGCGCGCGCGCGAATGCCCGCCAGCGCGTCGACGCCGCTCTGGTCGGGCATCGACAAATCCATCACCATGACATCGACTTCGCCCTGGCGCACGATGTCGAGTGCCTCGCGGCCATTGGCGGCTTCGGCAACAACCGTCAGGTCGACCTGCTCGGAGAGAAACTGGCGCAACCCGGCCCGCACGATCGCGTGATCGTCGACGATGGCAACTCGAATCATGGTGTTCGCCCCGAAGTGTGTTCGATGCTGAGTCTAAGCCGCTGATGATGCCGAAGAAACTACTTTCGCGCCTGCGCGGCAGCCCGTTCGCGTTTCCGCTGGCGGCGCTGGCGGCGCTGGCCATGCTGGTGATCAGCGAAAGCTCCTACCACCAGGTGGCCTCGACCTTCGACGGCCTGGAAGTCCACGGCCGCGCGCGCCTGACGATCCAGCAGCTCTGGCGCTCGCTGACCGACGCCGAAACCGGCCAGCGCGGCTACCTGCTGACCGGCCGCGCGGAGTACCTGAAACCCTACAAGGCCGGCGAGGGCCAGACCGAATACGCATTGAACTGGCTCAACGCCTACTATGCCGACGATGCCCGTGCCGTCGAGCTGATGACGCGCGTGACCCAGGCCACCCACGCGAAGATGTCCGAGCTGGACACCACGCTGAAGCTGTACGCCGAAGGCAAGACCGAAGCCTGGCACTCGCTGCTGCTGACCAACATCGGCGAAGAGCAGATGGACACGGTGCGCCGGCTCAGCGAGGAACTGCTGAAGCTCGAAAGCGAGCGCGTGACGGTGGCGCGCCGCAGCGTCTCCGACGCGCTGCTGCTGAACCGCATCGGCGTCTCGGCGATGACGGCGCTGAGCCTGCTCGCGCTGTTCATGTACCTGCGCCAGACCTCGGCGCTCGTCACGCAGCGCGACGAACAGCGCCGCGTCGTGCAGGCCGAGCGCGACCAGCTCGAGCTCGAGGTCACGCAGCGCACCGACCAGCTCACCGAACTTGCCCGCCACCTGCAGACGGCGCGCGAGGACGAGCGCAGCCACCTCGCCCGCGAGCTGCACGACGAGCTCGGCGCGCTGCTGACGGCCGCCAAGCTCGACGTCGCCCGGCTCAAGTCGCGCCTGCGCGAGCCCACGCCCGAGGTCGTCGAGCGCATCGTGCATTTGAACGAAGCGCTGAACAGCGGCATCGCACTGAAGCGCCGCATCATCGAGGACCTGCGGCCGTCCTCGCTCAGCAACCTCGGCCTGGTCGCGGCGCTCGACATCCTGCTCACCGAATGGTCGGCGCGCACCGATGTCCGCGTCGTCAGCGCGCTCGAGCCGGTCAAGCTGCTCCCGAGCGGCGAGCTGACGATCTACCGGCTGGTCCAGGAGGCGCTGACCAACATCAGCAAGTACGCCCGCGCGACCGAGGTCGAAGTCCAGCTCGGCGCGGCCGGCGGCGTCGTGCGCGTGTCGGTGCGCGACAACGGCGCCGGCTTCGACGTCGGGAAGCCGCGCACCAGCGCGCACGGCCTGCTCGGCATGCGCTATCGGTTAGAATCCGAGAATGGCCGCATGATGCTGAGTTCGGTGCCCGGGATGGGCACGGCGATCGAAGCCCAATTGCCGGAAAGCTCGCTCGACAGTTCGCCCGAGAACCGCATCAACGCCTGACGCCTGCCACCCCGGCGCGCCGTCCTACATATGCGTTGTCACTTGGCCCACAGGGCCGCGGCGACGCGACCTATCGCGGCCAGCCGGGGCGCCGCTCATAGTCACTCCATCGCCTCCGCTTCGGGGTGACATCAAACCAGGAGCCCCACCATGCTGCACTACGCCGTTGTCTTCTTCGTGATTGCGCTGATCGCCGCGCTGTTCGGCTTCGGCGGCATCGCCGCCGGTGCCGCCGGCATCGCCAAGCTGCTGTTCATCCTGTTCGCGGTCCTGGCGATCGCCAGCTTCCTGTTCGGCCTGCTGCGCAAGAGCTGAGGTCCGACCGATGAACTCCCACGCCATCAACTGGCCGCGCTGGTCCACCTCCACGCTGGCCGACGCCGGTGACACGACGCCGGCCGAGCTCGACGCTCTGGGCGCGCACGTGAGCCGCTGCAACGGCTCGCGCGGCGCCTGGTTCACGCTGGGCTGCGTCGCCGACGCGCTGCACGGCTTTCTCGCGAGGCGCCTGGTCACGTCGCTGCTGATCGCCGGTGCGGCGATCGGCGTCGCGTCGATCTGGCTTTGAGCGGCGGACCGCGCCGCGCCTCGACGATGATTCAGGCCGGACTGCAGCGGCTGATTCCCGACATTCCAGCCGACGTCCGTGCCATTCTCGATCCGGGCCGCGGCCCGCTCGACGCGCCGATCCGCTCCGAAATCTTCGGCCGCGAACGCTTCGCACAGCACGGCCGCAGCCTGGGCGAGACCCATCGCGCCGAGACGGTGCTCAGCGCCGGGCGCGGCGCCTTCTTCCCGCGCCTGCGAGAAAACATCCGCACCTTGCGGGAGGCCCACGCGTACATCGGCGAGCAGGCCCAGACCGGCTACCAGGTGAGCCCGGCGGCCGAATGGCTGCTCGACAACTTCCACCTGATCGAGAGTCAGCTCGATGCGATCCACGACGGGCTGCCGCGGCGCTACTTCCGCCGCCTGCCGACCCTGATCGACGAACCGCTCGCCGGCTTGCCGCGCATCTACGGCGTCGCCTGGGCCTTCGTCGCGCACACCGACGGCGCTTTCGACGACGAATTGCTCGAACACTACCTGAAGGCCTACCAGGAAACGCGCCCGCTCGACCTCGGCGAGCTGTGGGCCTTGCCGACGACGCTGCGCGTCGTGCTGGTCGAGAACCTGCGCCGGCTGGCCGAGCGGCTGGCCTGCAACAAGGCGGCGCGCGAAGTCGCCAACCTGGTCTGCGACCAGCTCGAGCGCTGGAGCGCCGGCCGCCTGGACGCGCTGCTCGAGATCATGAACCGGCGCAGCGTCGGCCACAGCTTCCTGATCCAGATCGCGCAGCGCCTCGAGGACCACCGCGCCAGCGGCCCGACGACCTCGCGCGAGTGGCTGCAGCGCAATCTGCCGGACCTCGCCGCCGTCCAGGCCCAGCATCCGGCCGAGCTCGCGGCCGACAACCTGAGCGTCAGCAACGCGATCGGCGCGCTGCGCGCGATCAACAACGCCGACTGGCAAAGCCTGGTCTGCCACTGCAGCGCGACGATCCAGCTGCTGCTCGGCTCGCCGACCTTCGCGGCCGAACGCAGCGACACGCGCGACGTCACGCTGCACGCGGTCGAGCGCCTCGCGCGCCTGAGCGGCCGGCCCGAGACCGAGATCGCGCGCACGCTGCTCGGGCTGATGCAGGGCGGCGACCTCGCCGCGCCCGAAGCGAGCGACGACCCGAACCATTGGCTGTACGGCCCCGGCCGGCATCAATTGCTCGAGCGGCTGGACCTGCACGACAACGCCGTCGTGGTCTGGTACCGGATGCGCCGCCACGCCGCGCTGCCGGTGTACCTGGCCCTGATCGCCGCCGGCACGCTCGGCCTGGTCGCGTGGATCCTGACCCACCACGCCGCGTCGAGCCCGCTTGCGCCCTCGCTGTGGCTCACGCTCGCGAGCGCCGCGTTGATGACGGTGCCGGCGTCCGAGGGCGTGATCGCGCTGATCAACCGCCTGATCAGCGAATCGACCCGGCCCAGCCACCTGCCGCGGCTCGCGTTGCCGCACGGCATCCCGCCCGAGCACCGCGTGCTGGTCGTGATCCCGGGCATGTTGACCGGGCCGAACTCGGCCGCCGAGCTCGCGCACCGGCTCGAGCTCCACCATCTCGCGAACCCCGAACCGAACGCCCAGTTCGCGCTGCTGACCGACTGGGCCGACGCGGACGCGCCGACGCAGCCCGCCGACGCCGCGCTGCTGGAGGCCGCGCAGCACCAGATCGAGGCGCTGAACGCGCGCTACCCGGCGCCGGCGGTCGAGACGCCCGAGGCGCCGCCGCGCGCGCCGCGCTTCATCCTGCTGCACCGCGAGCGGGCCTTCAGCGAAACCCAGCGGCGCTGGATCGGCTGGGAGCGCAAGCGCGGCAAGCTCGAGCAATTGATCGCGCTGCTCGCCGAGCCCTCGGCCGAGACCGCGCGCGCGTTCATCGACCTGGGCGAAGCCTCGCGCGTCGAGCCCGGCACGCCCTACGTCGTGACGCTGGACGGCGACACGCAGTTGCCGCCGGGCCGGCTGCACGACCTCGTCGGCGTCGCCGCGCACCCGCACAACCAGCCGGTCATCGATCTGGTGCGCCGCGTCGTGACCCGCGGCTACGGCATCCTGCAGCCGCGCGTGGACACGCCGCTGCCGGCGCCGAAGGAATTGACGCTGTACCACTGGCTGTTCGCCGGCCGCTGCGGCATCGACCCGTACAGCACCGCGAGCTCCGAGGTCTACCAGGACTTGTTCCGCGAAGGCAGCTTCAGCGGCAAGGGGCTGCTCAACGTGCGCGCGATGCACGCGGTGCTCGCACACCGCCTGCCCGACGGCGCGGTGCTCAGCCACGACCTGCTCGAGGGGTCGCTCGCGCGCTGCGCGGCCGTGACCGACATCAACGTGATCGAGGACGCGCCGTTCCACGCCGACGTCGCGGCCGCGCGCCAGCACCGCTGGACGCGCGGCGACTGGCAGCTGCTGCCCTTCCTCGCGCGGCCCGGCGCGTACCCGATGCGGGCGATCAACCGCTGGAAGATGATCGACAGCCTGCGCCGCTCGCTCGTCGCGCCGGCCGCGCTCGCGCTGCTGCTGCTGTCGCTGGCGAGCAAGGTCGTCTCGCCGGGCGCCGCGCTCGGGCTCGTCTTCGGCGCGTTCACGGCCGGCCCGCTGATGGGGGCGATCGCCGGCTTCGCGCCCAGCCACGACCGCATCGCGAAGCGCCACTTCTACCGCGCCGCGCTCACCGATCTGCGCCGCGTGATCGGCAGCGGGATGTGGCTGATGGCGCAGCTGCTGGCGCTCGCGATCGCCGGCGCCGACGCGGTCGTGCGCGCCGTCTACCGGCTCGCGGTGAGCCGGCGCGACCTGCTCGAATGGACCACCGCGGCGGCGACCGAGGCGAGCGCGTCGACCGACTTGCGCGTGCTCGCACGCCACCATGCCATCGTGCCGGTCGCCGCGCTCACGATCTGGCTCGCACTGCGGGGTCTGGGCACGCCCTTCCCCGGCCTGGCGCTGGTGCTGTGCGCACTCTGGGCCGCGTCGCCGCTGTGGGTCTGGTGGGTCAGCCGGCCTGTGCCGCGGCGCCACGCCGAAGGCCTGCCGGCCGCCGACCAGGCCGAGCTCGAAGCGCTCGCGCGCGACACCTGGCGCCTGTTCGAGCGCTGCGTCGGCCCGGAAGACAACCACCTGCCGCCCGACAACCTGCAGCTCTGGCCGCAGACCCTGGTCGCGCACCGCACCTCGCCGACCAACATCGGCCTGTACCTGCTCAGCGTCGCGTGTGCGCGCCAGTTCGGCTGGATCGGCACCCAGGACCTGCTCGAGCGGCTCGAGGCGACGCTCGAAACGCTGAACAAGCTGCCGCGCCACCGCGGTCACCTGGTGAACTGGATCGACACCCAGTCGCTCGCCCCGCTGCTGCCGATGTACGTCTCGACGGTCGACAGCGGCAACCTCAGCGGCCACCTGCTCGCGATCGCCCAGGCCTGCCGCGAGCTCGCCCGCGCGCCCTACGACACCCAGGCCGCGCAGCGGGCGCTGGCCGCGTCGCAGCGGCGCCTGGCACCGACGCTCGCGCGGGTCTCGGCCGAGGCCCCCGAGCTGCTGCCCGAGAACGCGCTGAAGCGCCTGCTGACGCTGCCCGACCCGCTCGGCGATGCCGCGCGCGCGCCCGACGCGCTCGACGCGCAGCTGCACCACGCCGTCGACCTGCTCGCCGCGCAGATGCCCGACGATGCCGCCGCGCTGACGCCGAGCGCGGCGAACGATTTCGCCTGGCGCGCGGCCGACCACCTCGCGACGATCCGCAGCGCCTTGCGCGACGCGCGCGCCGACGCGGCCCACACGCACAGCGACGGCCACGACGCGAGCCTGCGCCTGCACGCGCTCGCCGCGCGCTTCGAGGCGCTCGCGTGGGAGCCCGACTACGGCTTCCTGTACGACCGCAAGCGGCACCTGTTCCACATCGGCTACCGCGTCGTCGAGCAGCAGCTCGACGCGAGCTACTACGACCTGCTCGCGTCCGAATCGCGCCTGACCAGCCTGCTCGCGATCGCCAAGGGCGATGTCCCGGTCGCCCACTGGGCCGCGCTCGGCCGCCCGTTCTACGCCGTCGGCAGCCGCGCCGGGCTGCGCTCGTGGTCGGGCTCGATGTTCGAGTACCTGATGCCCACGCTGGTGCTGCACGAGCCGCACGGCAGCGTGCTGAACGACGCCGGCCATGCAGCACTGCGCGAGCAGATCGCCTACGGCCAGGAGCAGCACCAGCCCTGGGGCATCTCCGAATCCGCCTACGCGGCGAGCGACCACACGCTCGCCTACCAGTACGCGCCGCAAGGCGTGCCGCGCCTGGCGCTCAGGCGCACGCCGCGCGACGAACTGGTCGTGGCACCCTACGCGACCGCGCTCGCGGCGCAGATCACGCCGCACGGCGCGGTCGCGAACTTCAACATCCTCGAGCGGCGCGGCGCGCGTTCGCGCTACGGCTTCATCGAGGCGCTGGACTTCACGCCGGCGCGCCAGTCGGCGCCGAAGAGCTTCGTGCCGGTCTACACCTTCATGGCCCACCACCAGGGCATGAGCATCGTCTCGATCGCCAACGTGCTGCTCGACGCCGCGCCGCGCCGCTGGGGCATGGCCAACGCGCACGTCCAGGCGGTGGCCTCCTTGCTGCACGAGCGTGCGCCGCGCGAGGTGCCGGTGCTGAGCGCGCCGCCGCTGAGCCCGTCGCTCGACGCGCGCCAGCGCCGCACCCCGGGCCTGCTGCGCACCGTGCTGCCGGGCGTCACCGCGATGGCACCGACCCACCTGCTCTCGAACGGCCGCTACAGCGTGACCCTGCGCGCGAACGGCGCCGGCTGGAGCCGCTGGGGCGGTGTCGGCATCAACCGCTGGCGCGACGACGCGCTGCGCGACGCCTGCGGCAGCTTCTTCTACCTGCGCTGGGACCGCCAGCCGCAGGCCGTCTCGCTGACCCAGCACCCGGCCCCCGACCCGGCCGCGCACTACAAGAGCACCTACCACGCCGACCGCGTCAGCTTCGAGGCGCACTGGCCCGAGATCGAGGCGACGACGACGGTCTGGGTCAGCCCGGAGGACGACGTCGAGATCCGCCAGGTCGAGCTGCGCAACCTGGGCGACCGCGAGCTCGACCTCGAGCTGATGTCGGCCTTCGAGATCACGCTGGCCGATCCGAAGGCCGACGAATCGCACCCGGCCTTCTCGAACCTGTTCCTGCGGGCGCAGTGGCGCGGCCCGCACCAGGCGCTGGTGTTCGAACGCAAGCCGCGCCTGGCGACCGACCCGGCCCATCATGCGGCGCATTTCCTGGTCGAGACCGGGGGCGAGCCGGACGCTGCGCTGAACGCGTTGCGCGCGCAGACCCGGCGCCTGGGCTGGCACGGCCGCAACCACGACGCCGGTCGACCGCTCGCGAGCTTCCCGCCGCCGCTCGACGGCGGCGTGACGACGGAACTGGAGACCGGGCTGGACCCGATGTGCGCGCTCAGCGTGCGCGTCAAGCTCGCCCCGCTCAGCAAGAAGCGCCTGACCTTCTGCACCGCGGCGGCGGACACCTCCGCGACGCTGCACGCCGTGATCGACAAGTACCGCCAGAGCCCGCCGATCGCGCGCGCCTCGCTGATGTCGGCGACGCTGAACGGCATCCGCATGCGCGACTACAAGATCGGCGCGGACACGCTCGCGGCGATCCAGACGCTGAGCACCGCGATCCTGCTGACCGTGACCCGCCCGCTCGCCTCGCGCAGCGAACGCGCCGACACCGAGGCCTGCGACCGCCGCTCGCTGTGGCGGCTGGGCATCTCCGGCGACCGCCCGATCGTGCTCGTCTCGGCCGGCGCGCCGCAGGGCATGGGGCTGCTGCGCTCGCTGGTGCAGGCGCTGCGGCTGTGGTCCTGGGCCGGCGTCGCCTGCGACCTGGTGGTCGTGAACGCCGAGCCGACCTCCTACCTGATGGCCTTGCAGCGCGACGTCTCGCACTTGCGCGAGGATTTCGACGCGACGATGAACGCCGGCCATCCCGGCGCCGCGCTGACGCGCTTTCACGTGCTGCGCGCCGAGGAGCTCTCGGCGCTGGAGCTGACGACCCTGCGCGCCCTCGCCCGCGTGCGCCTGAACGCCGACGGCCGGCCGCTGACCCACCACATGGCCGAGTGGGCCGAGCAGCACGAGCGCGCGCTCGAGGAGCGCCTGGGCATGTCGATCGCCCCGCTGCCGATCGTCGCGATCGCGGCCGACCAGGTGCGCCGCGCGCGCGGCCGCTTCGCCGCGGGCGCCGCCGCGCCCGACCGCGGCGAGTTCCATTTCGACGTCAGCATGTTCCAGCGCCCGGTCCGGCCCTGGGTCAACGTGCTCGCGAACCCGGGCTTCGGCGCGCAGATCTCGGAAGCCGGCGGCGGCTACACCTGGGCGTTGAACAGCCGCATGAACCAGCTCACCCCGTGGTCGAACGACCCGGTCGCCGACCCGCCCGGCGAATGGTTCCTGCTGCAGGACCTGAAGACGCGCGAGCTGTGGAGCGTCGTGCCGTCGATCGGCAACGACCCCGCGGCGCTATACCGCGTCACCCACGGCCAGGGCTACACCAGCGTGCGCCACCGGCGCGGCGAGCTCGACGTCGAGACGCGCTGGTGCGTGGACGCGACGAGCGGCGTCAAGCAGATCGTGCTGCGCCTGGTCAACCACGGCAACCGCACGCTGCGGCTGCGCGCGATCGGCATCGCCGAGTGGGTGATGGGCAGCAGCCGCGGCGAGCGCAGCACGACGACAACGGGGTCGTTCACGCAGCGGCTGCCGGCCGAAGCCGCGGCGGCCGAGGCCGGCGCTCCGCCCGCGCCACGCTCGCTGCTCGCCCTGACCTGCACGCAGCGCGACCGCGCGGGCGGCTTCGGCGAGGGCACCGCGTTCCTCGCGCTCGCCGGCGACGCCGACGACGACCGTGACTGGACGACCGACCGGCGCGAATGCTTCGACGCGCGCGGCCGGCTCGCCGTGCCCGACCTGCTCGGCGCGCAAAGCGGTGCCGGCCTGGACCCCTGCGCCGCGCTCGCGACGCGCATCACGCTGGCCGCCGGCGCGACCACCGAGTGCGTGTTCCTGCTCGGTTTCGGCGAGAACCCGGTGCAGGCGCGCCAGCTCGCGACCCGCGCCGCGACGGTGCCGGCCGCCCAGCGCCTGCGCGATGCGCGCGCGATGTGGGACGATCTGCTCGGCGCAAGCACGGTGCAGACGCCGGACCCGCTGTTCGACGCGCTCGTCAACCGCTGGCTGCTGTACCAGACCGTCGCTTGCCGGATGTGGGCCAAGGCCGGCTTCTACCAGGCCGGCGGCGCGTTCGGCTTCCGCGACCAGTTGCAGGACGCGCTCGCGCTGACCTGGTCGGCGCCGAAGCTGGTGCGTGAGCAGATCGTGCTGAACGCCTCGCGCCAGTTCGCCGAGGGCGACGTGCAGCACTGGTGGCACGCGCCGACCGGTGCCGGCGTGCGCACGCATTTCTCGGACGACCTGCTGTGGCTGCCCTACGCCTGCGCCCTGTACGTGCAGACGACCGGCGACGCCGGCGTGCTCGACGTGCGCGTGCCCTTCATCGACGGCGGGCCGATTCCCGAAGGCGCCGAAGACGCCTACTACGTGCCGTCGATCAGCGCCAGCGACGCGACGGTGTTCGAGCACGCGGCACGCGCGATCGACCGCAGCCTGAAGCACGGCGCGCACGGCCTGCCGCTGATGGGCAGTGGCGACTGGAACGACGGCATGAACCGGGTCGGCATCGAGGGCCGCGGCGAATCGGTCTGGCTCGCCTGGTTCCTGTGCAAGCTGGTCGACGACTTCGCGCCGATCGCGCAGGCGCGCGGCGAGACCACGCGCGTGAAACGCTGGCAGGACGAGGCGCTGGTCTGGCGCACCGCGCTGAAGAACGAGGCCTGGGACGGCGCGTGGTTCCGCCGCGCCTTCTTCGACGACGGCACGCCGCTCGGCTCGCAGACCAACGTGGAGTGCCGCATCGACCTGATCGCGCAGGCCTGGTCGGCGATCTCGGGCCTGGCCGCGCCGGCGCTGCGCCGGAT
>DASYCA010000082.1:0-2568 GCA_036500445.1 Burkholderiaceae bacterium
CGGCGATCGAGGGCCTCGAGGTCGGCACCTCCGCGTTCAAGCCCTACGTCGTGCCGATCGCGGTGGTCGTGCTGTTCTTCCTCTTCGCGATCCAGCAGAGCGGCACCGCGGTCGTCGGCCGCCTGTTCGGCCCGGTGACGCTGCTGTGGTTCATCGCGATCGGCGCCGCGGGCATCGGCGGCATCGCGCATCACCCGGACATCGTGCGCGCGCTCAACCCGCTGCACGCGTTCGCGTTCGTCACAGGGCACGGGACCGCGTCGTTCGTCGTGCTCGGCGCCGTGGTGCTCGCCGTCACCGGCGCCGAGGCGCTCTACGCGGACATGGGCCATTTCGGCAAGGGGCCGGTGCGCATCGCCTGGTTCGCGATCGTCGCGCCGGCGCTGATGCTGAACTACTTCGGCCAGGGCGCGCTGCTCGTCGAGCGGCCCGACCTGGTGCGCAACCCTTTCTACCTGCTGGTGCCCGACTGGGCGCTCTACCCGATGGTCGCGCTCGCGACCGCTGCCGCCGTCATCGCTTCGCAGGCCGTGATCTCGGGCGCCTATTCGCTCAGCAAGCAGGCGATGCAGCTCGGCTTCCTGCCGCGGATGAATCTCGTGCAGACCTCGGCGCGCGAGGTGGGCCAGGTCTACCTGCCGGGCGTCAACTGGCTGCTGTGCGCCGCGGTGATCGCGTCGGTGATCGGCTTCGGCTCGGCGTCGCGCCTCGCCGGCGCGTACGGCGTCGCGGTCACCGCGACGATGCTCGTCGACACCATCCTCACGTTCTTCGTCATCCGCTACGGCTGGGGCTATCCGCTGATCCTCTGCGTGTTCTCCACCGGCTTCTTCCTGATCGTCGACCTGTCCTTCTTCGCCTCCACGCTCACCAAGATCGACGACGGCGGCTGGTTCCCGCTGCTGATCGGCGCCGGCGTGTTCATCGTCATGGCGACCTGGCGGCGCGGGCGCGAGATCCTGTTCGACCGGCTGCGCCGTTCGTCGGTGCCGCTCGAGCCGTTCATCGAGTCGCTGTTCCGCCAGCCGCCCGGGCGCGTGCCGGGCACCGCGGTGTTCCTGACCGCGACCCCCGACGTCACGCCGCACGCGCTGCTGCACAACCTGAACCACAACAAGGTGCTGCACGAGCGCGTGGTGTTCCTCACCGTCGAGTTCCGCGACGTGCCGTGGGTGTCGTTCGCCGAGCGGGTGAAGTGCGAGCGCCTAGGCCACGGCTGCTGGCGCGTGCGCGTGCGCTACGGCTTCATGAACCGGCCCGACGTCATGCGCGCGCTCGACCTGTGCGGGGCGATGGGACTCGACTGCAACATGATGGAGACCTCGTTCTTCCTCTCCCGCGAGAAGATCGTGCCGGTGCCGGGCGGGCCTTCGTCGATGGCGATGTGGCGCGAGCGCATGTTCGCGGCGATGGCGCGCAACGCCGGCAACATCACCGACTATTTCAATATCCCGACGAACCGCGTGATCGAGCTCGGCACGCGGGTCGAGATCTAGGCGGCGCCCGCCTCGGCCTCGTCGGCGACGAGCCGGTAGCCGACGCCGGTCTCGGTGAGCAAATGCCGCGGCCGCAGCGGATCGGCCTCGAGCTTGTCGCGCAGCTGCTTCATGTAGATGCGCAGGTAGTGCGTATGCTCGACGTGGGACGGCCCCCAGACCTCGCGCAGGAGCTGCCGGTGCGTGACGACCAGTCCCAGGTGCTTCGCGAGGCAGCCGAGCAGCCGGAATTCGAGCGGCGTGAGATGCACCGGCGCGCCCGCGCGCTCGGCCTCGCGCTTCTCGAAATCCACCTTCACGTTGCCGAACGCGAGCGCCTTTCCGGCACCGGGGCGCAGCGCGTGGCGCAGCGCCGCGCGCACGCGCGCGAGCAGCTCGCCGACGCCGAAGGGCTTCGTCACGTAGTCGTCCGCGCCGGCGTCGAGCGCTTCGATCTTCGAGCGCTCCTGCGCCCGCGCCGACAGCACCACGATGGGCATGGATGACCAGGACCTGATGCGCCGGATCACCTCGATGCCGTCGAGGTCGGGCAGGCCGAGGTCGACCACGGCGAGATCGGGCTTGTGCGTGCCGGCGTCGATCGCGCCGCGCTCGCCGGTCTCGGCCTCGAAGACGCGGTAGCCCTCCGCGCCGAGCGAGGAGCGCAGGAACCTGCGGATCTCCGGCTCGTCCTCGACGACCAGCACGGTGGCGCGGGGCTCGGTCATGCAGCCGATTCCGGCGGAACCTCGGGCGCTCTCTCGAGGGGCAGCGCGAAGCTGAAGACGGCGCCGCCGCCCGGGCGCCGCTCGGCCCAGATGCGCCCGCCGTGCAGGCGGACGATGGCGCGGCAGATCGCGAGGCCGAGGCCGACGCCGCCGATCGCGCCCTCGGGCCTGCCGCGGTAGAACTTGTCGAACAGCCGCTCGGGATCGCCCTCCGGCAGGCCGGGCCCCGCGTCCTCCACCGCGATCACTGCCTCGTCGCCGCGCGCCGAGGCCCTCACTTCCGCCCACAGCGTGATCGCCGTGCCGACGGGCGTGTACTTGGCCGCGTTCTCCATCAGGTTGGCGAGCACCTGCTCGATCAGCCC
>DASYCA010000083.1:0-11901 GCA_036500445.1 Burkholderiaceae bacterium
TGGCCGACCTCGCGGTCCGGCTGCGCCGCGAGCGTGCGCGCGCGGTGGCGCTCAGAACAGCATGAGCACCGCGCTCGCGGTGGCCCAGCCGATCGCCGCGCCGACCACCACGTCGCTCGGGTAGTGCAGCCCCAGCACGACGCGCGACGCGGCGACCAGCGCGACGAACGGCCAGACGATCCAGGCGAGGCTCGGGTAGTACGCGCACAGCATCGCGCCGAACGCGATCGCGTGCAGCGCATGGCCGCTCGGGAAGCTGTGTTCGTCCAGGCAACGTGCGCAGGCCTTCACGCCTTCGCAGGCGACGAACGGCCGCCGGCGCGCGAAGTGGCGCTTGACGACCCGGTAGATCGCCAGATTGACCACGCCCAGCAGCGCCATGCGCAGCGCGCAGGCGGTGCCGGACGCTCCGCCGAGCCAGGGCAGCAGCACGATCGCCGCGTACCAGATCACGCCGTCGCCGAGGCGGCTCGCCGCGCGGAGCAGCAGCACCAGCAGCGGCGCGGCGCTGGCGCGGTGCAGCCGCTGGGCGAGCGAGCGGTCGCGCTCGACCCACCTATGCAGCGACGGCGGCGCGTCGGGCAGGTGCGGCATCGCCGGCGACCTCCGTCAACTGGCTTTCGAAGCGCGACAGCACGCCGTCCCAGGTCTGTTCGAGCACGCTGCGCCGTGCCGCCGCGCGCATCGGGGCGAGATCGCGCTGCGCAGTGGCCATCTGGCAGGTCGCGGCGACGAACGCGAGGTCGTCACCGGCGGGAACGACGCGTCCGCCGACGCCGTCGACCACGTGTTCGGCCGCCGCGGCGAGATCGAACGCGACCACCGGCAGCCCGGAGGCGAGCGCCTCGAGCGTGACGTTGCCGAAGGTCTCGGTCTCGCTCGGGAACAGGAACAGATCCGCGCTCGCGTAGCAGGCCGCGAGCGCGGCCCCGCTCCGGCTGCCGACGAAGCGCGCCTCCGGAAACTCGCGCTCCAGCGCGCGGCGCCGCGGGCCCTCGCCGACCACCACCATGCCGACGCGCGGGTCGCGCTCGCGCGCCGCGGCGAACGCGCGCAGCGCCAAGTCCACCCGCTTCTCGGCCGCGATCCGGCCGACATACAACAGCACCGGGCCGGCGATGCCCCAGTGCCGGCGCACGCTTTCGTCGCGATGCGCCGGCGAGAAGCGCTCGAGATCGACTCCCCGTCCGACCACGTGCAGCCGCTCGAAGCCGGCGGACGCGAGCTCGCGCCGGGTCGCGCGGGTCGGCACGAAGGTGCGCGCGGTCGCGTTGTGCAGGCGCCGCAGGTAGGCGGCGATCGCCGGCTCGAGCCAGCCGAGCCGGTAGTAGCGGCTGTACTGGTGGAAGTTGGTCCGGAAATCCGAGGTCGCGGCGATGCCCAGCGAGCGCGCCGCGGCAATCGCCGCCGCGCCGAGCGGGCCTTCGGTCGCGACGTGAACGAGCTCGATCCCGCCGCATGCGAAGCGCGCAGCGAGCGTCGCCGGGCTGGCCAGGCCGAAGCGCATGTCGCGGTACAGCGGGATCGGGAACCCGGTACTCAGCCACCCTGAGCTGCCATCCGGCGCCGACCCGCGCGCCTCGCCCTGCTGCGCCGGGCGGACCACCTCGACCTCGTGGCCGCGGGCGCGCAGATGGGCTACGGTTCGCGCGACGGTGATCGCCACGCCGTTGATCTCGGGCGGATAGGTCTCGGTGACGAAGGCGACTCGCATGTCACGCTCCATGGCATTCCGCGTTCCCGCGGGGCCGCGACGATCGCGGCGGCCGCCACCGACTCCAGCGTCTGCGCGAGCGGGCGCTCGCCGGCCATCAGCGCCAGCGCGACCGACGTGCCGCGCCCGCGCCGGCACACGGCCCGCGTGACGACGAGCAGCGGCACCGCCAGCACGGCGCCCGCGCCGCCCCAGATCGAGCCGGCCACCAGCACCGCCACCAGCAAGGCCGGGCGGCCCAGCCGCAAGCGCCCGCCGAGCACGAACGGGCTGACGAACTGCGCCTCGATCGCGTGCAGCAGCAGGAAGATCGCCGGCGCGAGCAACGCGCCGAGCCCGCTCGAGCCACCGGTGACCGCGAGCAGCACGATGATCATCAGCGGCCCGAGATACGGAATGAACAGCAGCACGAACACGACGCCGATCCAGGCACCGACGCCGGCGCGACCGATCGCCGCCAGCGCCGCGCCGGTGCACAGCGCAAGGCCGAGGTTCACCAGCGCGGTCGTCGCGACGCAACCGGCGATCCCGGTGCGGATGTCGCGCAGCATCGCGACGCATCGAACCCGTGTGCGCCGCCGCGGCAATGCGCGCAGCAGGCTCGCGAGCAGCGACCGCTGCGCGAGCAGCAGGAAGAACACCAGCATCAGCACGGTGACCGCGCGCAGCGCCACGGGCAAGGCCTCGCCTGCGAACCAGGCGTCGGTCGCGGTGCGAAGCTGTGCCTCCGCCGATGCCAGGCGTGAAGCCAGCCAGTCGCCACCCCGAATCGGTCCCGCCGAGGCACCGGGCGTCGCGGCGAGTTGATTCGCGAGGCGCGCAAGCGCTGCCAGCGTGGCGCGCCACCAGGCCACGCCCGCCGGCGCCATCCCTGCGCCGAGCACCAATGCCGCCGACGCGGGCGCGAACACCAGGGCGGACGCCGCCAGCCAGCCCGCCACGCCACGCCGCTGCAGCGCCTCCATCGCGGGGCTCGCGAGCATGAACAGCAACAGCGCGCACAGCAGCGGCAGCGTCAACGCCGCGGTGAGCTTCAACAGCAGCACGGCCGCGAGCGCCAGCATCCCGGTGATGGGGCCGCGCGGCGTGCGCGCCGGTCGCGGGCTCGGCGCGGCCACCGGGTCCGCGCGGGGGCGAGGTGCGAACGCCTTGATGTCGGACATGGTTGGAGGGGTGACGATGAATCGCTTGCAGCAAGCGCCATACCGAAGCGCATCGAGCGGCCGCACGCGAAGGAGATGAGTGTTCGAATGACGCGGCATCCGGCTTTTTGCGGTAAGTTTTTCCGACACCGCGGCACACCGTGCGCCAGCGCGCGGGAACGCCGAATGCCCGTTCCGGCCATGACCTCCTTCTGTACCGGAATCGCCCCATGACCAACGCGCTGTTCGGCTTCGAGGACAAGGCGAGCGGCGAACGCGCCGCCGCCGTGCTGCGCGAGGCATCGCCGCCGACGACCGCGGTCGACGTGCACGCCAACGAATCGGTCACGAGACATGCAACGGCCCGCCAGGTCGACGAGCAGGTCACCGGCGGGCTGGTGACGAACCTGCTCGAGCTGTTCCAGGGTGTCTTCGAATGGGGCCCGTCGCCGCATCCGGACGCGAGCGCGTTCGAGGAGACCTTGCGTCGCGGCGGCGTCGTCGTCAGCGTCACGCTGCAGGACGAAGCCGAACGCCCGCGGGTCGACTCGCTGATGCAAGCCACCGGGTTCGACCGCCGCACCGAATGGCGCGAGCCCGGGCGCAGCGACGTCGCGCCGTGATCGGAGGAGAACACCATGCCCATCCGCAAAGCGAAAAGCAAACCGGCCTCGACCCGGCCGACTCCGTCCGCGAGCACCAAGACCGCCGCCACGGCGGGCGACATGGGCGCGGAGGATGAATCCCCCACCGATGCGCGCCGGTCACGCGGCAAGAACGCACCGGCCGCGCCCGTGCGCAAGCGTTGAACCGTCTGAAGAAAATGGCTCGGGCGACGACGTGATCGCCTGCGCCCTCGCCCCCTGATCAGAGCGTCAGAAGGAAGCCGTTCATCGCCTCGGCGCAGGCCGCCGGAGCGCTCAGGTGCGGGCAGTGGCCGACGTTCTCGATGATCTTCAAGGTGCTGCTCGGCAACTGGCGGTGCAGGTACTCGCCGACCACGCGGGGCGCGATCACGTCGTCGGTCGACTGGATGATCAGCGTCGGCGCGCCGAGCTTCGCGACATCGGCGCGGGTGTCCGACAGGAAGGTCACGCGGGCGAAGTGCTTGGCGATCTCGGGGTTGGTGCGGCAGAAACTTTGCGTCAGGCTGGCGCCCAGCGCCGGGCGATCGGGCGCGCCCATGATCACCGGGGCCATCTTGCTCGACCAGCCCAGGTAGTTCTCTTCCAGCGCGTCGAGCAGCGCGCCGATGTCCTCGCGGGTGAAGCCGCCCACGTACTCGCCGTCATCGATGTAGCACGGCGAGGGGGCGAGCATGACGTGGGCCTTGAAGCGATCGGGCGCCTTGATGTGCGCGATCACGCCGATCATCGCGCTGACCGAGTGGCCGACGAAGATCACCGGCCCGCGGCCGAACTCGTCGACGATCTCCAGCAGATCGTCGGCGTAGCCGTCCAGCGACGAATAACGCTCGCGGTCGTAGGCCGTCAGGTCGGACGCGCCGCTGCCGACCAGGTCGAACAGCACGAGCCGGTAGCGCGCGGCGAAATCGGGCGACAGCAACCGCCAGACGTCGCGGTCGCAGCCGAAGCCGTGCGCGAAGACCATCGTCGTCGGCCCGTCGCCGATGCACTGGACGTTGTTGCGTTGTCGAGTGTTCATGCCGGCTCAGTATGCCTGAGCGCGAGGCCCCGACGGGCGGGATGGACGCCTACGGAGCCACCGGCGACGCACGCTCGATGCCCGCGCGGAACAGCGCCGCGACCACGTCGGACTGGGTCAGCATGCCGACCAGCCTGGTATCGGCATCGACGACGGGCAGGTGGTGGCGCCCGCCGTCGGAAAACGCCGGAATCAGCTCGACCAGCTCCTGCGCCGGGCTCGCGGTGAGCACGTCGCGCGTCATGATGTCGCCGACCAGCCAGGCGGCGTTGCCGGCCTCGCCGGCGTGCATTTCATGGCCGATGAAGAAGTCGTGCATCGTGACGATGCCTTGCAGGCGGCCTCGGCCGTCGACCACCGGCAAGGCCTTCACCGCGTGCGCGATCATGCGTTGCCAGGCCTCCCGGGCGGGCGTGGCGGGCAGCGCGGTGATCACGTCGTGCGACATGATCTCGTTGCAGCGCAGGCTGCCGAAGCGGCGTTTCCAGGCCATGGTTTCGGCCTCGACGAACAACGCCTTCAGGTCGTCCGCGCTGACGTCCAGCAGCTCGCCGCGCGCGCGCAAGGCCGCGTCGAGATCCTGCAGCGTCGGGCCCACGCGCGCGCTCGGCGCCGCGTCGAGGGTCCGGTGCGCCGGCGCGGGCGCGGGCGCCGCGGGCCGGTGCGGGTAGCGGCGGCGTGCCGAGGCGTTGAACAGCAGCGCGGCCATCAGCAGCAGCAGCGAATCGAGCGCCACCGGCCACAGCACGAAGGTGTAGCCGAGCGCCTTCACGACCGGGCCGCCGAGCACCGCGGTCAGTGCGACCGCGCCGCTGGGCGGGTGCAGGCAGCGCAGCAGGAACATCGCACCGATCGCCAGCGAGCCGGCCAGCGCGGCGGCCAGCGCGATGTCGGGCACGTGCGCCGCGCAGGTGACGCCGATCAGCGCGGAGACGATGTTGCCGCCGATGATCGACCAGGGTTGCGCCAGCGGGCTGGCCGGCACCGCGAACAGCAGCACCGCCGAGGCGCCCATCGGCGCGATGAACCACGGGTTGAAGCCGGCCAGCAGCCGCTGGCTGAACCACGCGGCGCCGAACAGGCCGAGCAGCGCGCCCAGGCAGCTCAGCGCCATCTCGCGCCGCGACACGCTCACCGGCGCCGGCACGAAGCTGCCCAGCCATTGCGCGAGGCCGCGCCCGCCCGCCTCACTCATCGCGGTCCCCGAAGCGGGACGAGCCGGTCAGCGCATCGAAGCGCGAGCGCGCCGAGCCGAGCGGCAGTTCGAAGAACCGCTCGGTCACCTCTTCCTCCTCGCCGATCGCCATCGACGGCTTGATCAGGTCGCTGCGCGAGATCAGCCCGACGAGCCGGCGCGAGCTCGCATCCCTCACCACCGGCAGGCGCTCCAGGCCATGCACGGCCAGCCGCGTCGCGATGATGCGGCAGTTCTCGTCGGGCAGCGCCATCGCGGGCACGTTCGCGCCGAACAGGTCGGCGACGCGCGCGGCGCCGGGCCGATCCAGGCCGGCCAGCAGCCCCTCGCGGTCGATCATGCCGATGAAGCGCCCGTCGACCAGCACCGGATAGGCGCGATGGCGCTGCGCGCTGCCGAAGTGGCGCTGCAGCGCGTCGGCCAGCGCGGACTCGCCGTCCATCGTCACGACGTTCGTCGACATGACCTCGGAGACGATGTGCCGCTCCAGCGGGTCGATGCCGTACTCGCGGTAGATGTGGCGCCCGCGGCGCGCGATCTTCTCGGTCAGGATCGAGCGCGGCATCGTCACGACCGTGAAGCCATAGGCGACGGCCGACGCGATCAGCAGCGGCAGCAGCGCGTCGATGTCGTGCGTCAGCTCGAGCGCGAACATCACCGACATCACCGGCGCGCGCATCATGCCGCCCAAGGTCGCGGCCATGAACACGAGCGGCCAGAGCGCCGGCTGGCTGCCCGGCAGCCAGGGTCCGACCAGCACGCCGAGCGCCGCGCCCATCATCAACAGCGGCGCGAGCACGCCGCCCGAGGTGCCCGAGCCGAGGGCCACGACCCACATCACGGCCTTGCACAGGATCAGCGCGAGCACGACGTCCAGCGCGAGCCGGTTCGCCAGCAGGTCGCCGATGACGTCGTAGCCGACGCCCAGCGCGCGCGGCTCCAGCCAGCCGCCCACGCCGACCACCAGCCCGCCCAGCGCCGGCCACCACATCCAGTGCAGCGGCAGCCGCCCGAACAGGTCCTCGACCTTGTACAGGCTGGTCGAGACCGTCCACGACAACGCGCCCGCGGCCAGCCCCGCGGCGATGCAGGAGGCGAGCGTCGCGAGGTCGGGCGTGCTGCTCTGCATCGGAAACAACGCGCCGCCGTCCAGGATCAGCGGCCGCACCGCCGCGGCCACGCAGCAGGCGATCGCCACCGGCAGCAGGCTGCGCGGGCGCAGCTCGAACAGCAGCAGCTCGACGGCCAGCATCAGCGCGGCGATCGGCGTGCCGAAGACCGCGGTCATCCCGGCGATGGCGCCGGCCACCAGCAAGGTCTTGCGCTCGCCGCCGGTGATGTGGAAGAACTGCCCCACCAGCGAGCCGAGCGCGCCGCCGGTCATGATGATCGGCCCCTCGGCGCCGAACGGGCCGCCGCTGCCGATCGCGATGCCCGACGAGATCGGCTTGAGCACCGCGACCTTGGGCGACATCCGGCTCTTGTTGAACAGGATCGCCTCGATCGCCTCCGGAATGCCGTGGCCGCGGATGGCTTCGGATCCGAAGCGCGCCATCAGGCCGATCACCAGGCCGCCGATCGCCGGCACCGCGATCACCGCCAGCCCCAGCGTGTTGGCCGCCGGCGAGACGGCGCGATCGGACAGCGTCTGGAAAAAGAACAGGTTCGTGAAGAAACGGATCAGGTGCAGCAGCACCCACGCCGCCAACGTGCTCAGCACGCCGACCACCGCGGCGATCGCGGCGATCGCAGGGAGCCGTCTCGCGGTCGCGAAATCGCGCCGTTCGCCTTGGGCGCGCAAGGGATCGCGCAACGGCGAGGTACTGTCTGAAGACATGGGTGGAGTCACCGGTTGATGTTCGGGACGGGAAAGACGTCGCCCAGCGTCTGCAACTCGGTTCGGTGCAGCGCGGCCAGGTGCTCGAGCAGGCGCTCGCCGTCGGGCCGCAGATGAATCTCGACGCGGCGACGATCCGTCTCGCCGGTGCGGCGCTGCACCAGGCCGCGCTCCTCGCAGCGCGTCACCAGCGCGACCACGCCGTTCGGCTTGGCCTGCATCCGGTGCGCCAGCTCGCCCACCGTCGCGAAGGCCCGCCCGGGATAGCCCTTGATGTGCAGCAGCAAAAGGTATTGCAGCGGCGTGATGCCGGCGGCCTGCACGATGTCTTCGGAGAAACGCTCGTAGCGGCGGATGCGGAATCGGAAGTCGGAGAGCGCCTCGAACTCGGTCTTCGTCAAGGGCTTTTGCTGGGGCGGCGGCATGCGTCGGCGGAATCGAATCGGGACCCAAGAGTATCACAACGTGACATAAAATGGCGAGCTGACCCGGAGCGGACGCTCGACAACGCGGGCGCCTAAGCCGGCCCGGCGGCCGGCGGCCCGTCGAGCAGGCAGCGCTCCATCGCCAGCAGCGTCTGCTCGACGTAGGTCGCGCACAGCTGCTTGCGGTCGGACCACGGATAGCGGCGGTTCACGTGCATCGCATAGAGGAAGCCGAGCGCCATCGCGCGGCGCACGTCGCACGCCAGCCGGACATGCTCGCGGCCGGCGCCGATCGCTTCGGCCAGCGGCACGCACAGCCGCTCCTGCTCGGCCAGGATTTCGGCATAGATCGAGTGGGACGAGTCCGCGGTCGCGCCCGCGTGGCGCGTGTTCTGCTCGGTCAGGAACACCAGCCGGTAGTGGTCCGGGTTTTCCTCCCAGTACGCGAAGAACGCCGCCATCGAGGCGCGCAGGCGATCGCGCGCACCGGTGTGCATGGCCACGGCGGTCTCCATCCGCTTCGAGGTCTCGGCATAGACGGCGCGCAACAGCCCACCCAGCAGCTCGTTCTTGTCCGCGAAGTAGCGATACGGGGTCATCATCGAGACGCCGACGCGCCCCGCCACCGCGCGCACCGAGACGGCGTCCAGGCCCCCTTCCGCGAACAGCGTGGCCGCCGCATCCAACAGCGCCACGCGCATCGCCTCGGCGTCTTCCTTGTTGCCGCGGCGAACCCTGGGACGGGTGCCGGTCGATTTTTTCTTGTGGGTTCCAGGCATCCGCGCAGTTTACGGACAAGCGCCCGCCGCGGCACTAACAATGTGCGCATGAATATTCGTAAATTTACGCGTATATTTAACTCAAGTTAACAATCTTTGGGACGAAAACCCCGAGGTCACATCAAAACTTCCGGGGTCCGAATTGAGCTTCATGAACGCGCTGACCGTGCGCGGCAAACTGAGTTTTGCCTTTTCCTGCGTCCTCTTCCTGATGGTGCTCCTGGGAGGTTTGGCGGTCTGGCAGCTGGGCCGCGTCAATGCGCAGACCGAGTCGGTACTGGTCTACCGGCTGCCCGGGGTTCGGGACAGCCAGCGCATGTACGGCGCGGCCGCGTTGCTGCGCCAGCGCGAATTCCGCCTGCTCGTGACCGAGCCCGCCAAGCTGCCCGACATGCTCGAGAAGGTCGCCACCTCCCGGAGCCAGTTCGAGGCGGCCCGCAAGGACTACGCGAGCGCCATCGCCGATCCGGTCGAGCAGGGCCTGTACGACACCGCGATGCAGCGCTGGGGCGCGTACATGGCCGACTCGACGAAGGCCACCGCCGCGGCGGCGGCCGGCCGGCGCGACGACGCCGCGGCGGCGCTGCTGCCGGCGGACGCGTCGAAGCGCTTCAACGACGCGCTCGACGCGATCAAGAAGATCTCCGAATACAACGACACCCAGGCCACGGCCGACGCGGCCGTCGCCCAGCATATCTACAGCAACAGCCGCTACGGCATCGCCGGCGGCGTCGCGCTCGCGGTGTTCGTGGCGGTCACGCTCGGGTGGCTCATCAGCAACGCGATCTCGATGCCGCTGAGAGAGGCGGTCGCGCTGGCCGAAGCCGTCTCGCAGGGCGACCTGACGCGCTCGCCGACCGCGCGCGGCAAGGACGAGGTCGCCCAGCTGATGCGCGCGCTCGGCGACATGGTGGCCAAGCTGCGCAGCGTCGTCTCCGAGGTCCGCAGCGGCGTCGAATCCGTCGGCACCGCCTCGGCGCAGATCGCGACCGGCAACCTGGACCTGAGCCAGCGCACCGAAGAGCAGGCCTCGAACCTGCAACAGACCGCGGCGTCGATGGAAGAGCTGACGGCCACCGTCAAGCAGAACGCCGACAACTCGCGCGCCGCGGCGCAGCTCGCCCTCGGCGCGACCGAAGTGGCGACGCGCGGCGGGACGGTGGTCGGCGACGTCGTCGTCACGATGCAGTCGATCACCGACAGCTCCAGTCGCATCTCCGACATCATCGGCGTGATCGACGGCATCGCGTTCCAGACCAACATCCTCGCGCTCAACGCGGCCGTCGAGGCGGCGCGCGCCGGCGAGCAAGGGCGCGGCTTCGCGGTCGTCGCCTCGGAGGTCCGTTCGCTGGCGCAGCGCAGCGCCGCCGCGGCCCGGGAGATCAAGGGCCTGATCGAAGAGAGCAGCGCGCGTGTCGAGGCCGGCGGCCGGCAGGTCGCCGATGCCGGCAAGACCATGGCGGACATCGTCGCGCAGGTCCAGCGCGTGCACGACCTGGTCGGCGAAATCTCGTCGGCCAGCATCGAACAGTCGCAGGGCATTTCCCAGGTCGGCGCGGCGGTCGCGCAGCTCGACCAGGTGACGCAGCAGAACGCGGCGCTGGTCGAGGAATCGGCCGCGGCCGCCGACAGCATGAAGCACCAGGCCCAGCGACTCGCGCAGACGGTCTCCATCTTCAACGTGGGCAGCGCGACGGCAGCAGCCGCGCCGCAGCTGCCCGCCGCGCCGAAGCGCGTCGCCGCCGCGGCCCCGGCGCGCGCGCGGGCGCCGCTGAAGAAGGCGCTCGCCGAGCCGGTGCGCACAGTGGCGCTGGCGGCGGCGGCCGGCGCGGGCCCCGGCGAGTGGGAGTCGTTCTGAAACCAGTCGCCGTCCCCGGCGACGTGGTCGAGCCCTGCGCCGGTTTCAGAAGGCCCGCCTGGATGCTGGGCCTGGCGGTCGCGCTGCTGACCGTGACCGCAATGGACCTGGTCGTCCACGAGCGCGTGCAGGTCTGGCGCACCGCGCACGAAAACATGCGCGACGAGGCGAGCTCGATGCAGTCGTCCATCACCGCGGTGCTGACGCAGTCGCTGTTCAGCCTGCAGGGCGTGCGCTCGGATTTCGAGGCGGCGCCGAGCTGGTCGAGCGCGGCGGCCCTGGCGGCGCTCGGCGAGGCGGCGCGTTTCGATTCGATCTCGGCCTATCTGGGCTTCAAGAGCCCCTCCGAGACGATCCTGGTCGGCGCGCGCGGCGTGCAATGGCCGCAGGGAAGCGAGATCGATCTGGGCTCGGTGCCGACGTCGGCACCCGATGGCCACCGCGTCCGCTTCGGCAAGCTGCTGCGCATCGAAGGCGATCCGCGCTGGTTTCTTCCGCTGCTGCTGGATGCGCCGGCGCGCGCGCCGCGAGGCGTTCTGTTCGCGCTGGTTCCGACCAATCGGTTGCTGGGCGGCGCGGAGAGCCTGAGGGTGCGGCCCGAGAGCTTCTTCACGCTGTTCACGACCGACGGCGAACGCCTGCTCCGCTTCATGAACGCGAGCGAGCTGCTGGAGCCCAATGGCAAGCGCGTGCCGCCGGCCGTGCTGACGCGAACGGCGAGCGCGCCGAACGGCAGCTTTGCGTCCCACAGCACCGTCGACGGCCGCGCCACGGTCTTTGGCTACTCGAGGTCGGCCGACCTTCCGCTGATCGTCTCGGCCGGTGTCCCCGAATCGGCGCTCACCGCGCAGTGGATGTCGAACTCGATGGCCCCCGCCGCGGTGCTCGCGACCGGCTTGCTCGCCCTGCTCGTCTTCGGCCTGCTGCTGCGCCGTTCGATCCGGGAGCACGGGGCCTACGTCGCCGGCCAGGAGTACCTGGCCCGCCACGATCAATTGACCGGCCTGCCGAACCGGTACGCGTTCCTGCAGTTCATGGACAACCTGATCTCGAGCTCGACCAGCCGCGGAAAATTCTGCGTGCTGCTGCTCGACGTCAATCGCTTCAAGGACGTCAACGACACGCTCGGCCACGCGGCGGGCGATGAAGTGCTTCAAGTGCTCGGCCGCCGGCTCCAGGAGTTGCTGCTCGGCTCGCCGGTGTGCGTCGCCCGGCTCGGCGGCGACGAGATCGCGATCTGCGTCGCCGGGCGCGACGCCTCGCAAACCGACGCCGTCGCGACCTTC
>DASYCA010000084.1:0-2680 GCA_036500445.1 Burkholderiaceae bacterium
TCGGCCCGCACGAACATCGCGGCGCCGGTGGCGAACAGCACGTCCCTGGGCGCCTCGTGCCGGTCGGTGCGCAGGTCGGCCAGCGGCTTGCCCGCGTCGGGTTTGTAGCCCATGCCGAACCAGGTCAGGCCCGCGTCCACGTAGTCCACGCGCTCGCCCGACCAGTCCAGCACCTTGCTGGCCACCGACGCGACCGTCGGGTCGGCCCGCAGCACCCGACGTCACCGCGTGATGATGACGTCAGTCGTCCAGGCTGCCCATGCTCAGGTTGAGGATCGTCCCGGTCATCGCGCTCGCGTCGTCCGACGCCGCGAAGGCCGCGGCATTGGCCATCTCGCGCAGCGCCGGGAGCCGCCGCGAGTGCGTCCTGCCGACGATCTTCTCCTGGAACTGCGCGCGCGAAATGCCCCAGGCCTTGGCGTGAAGCCCGTAGACCTCGTCGATGGTGCTCGAGTCCGGCATGCCCAGCGGGCGCAGACCGACCACGCGGACACCGTGCGGCGCGAGCTCGGCCGACAGCCCGCGCGTCAGGCTTTCGACCGCGCTCATCGCCGGGGCGACGCCGCCCATCATCGGGATGCCGGTGCGCGACGGCCCGGAAGTGACCGTCAGGATGACGCCGGACTTGCGCGCGACCATGTGGCGCGCGGCCAGCCGGGAGGTCAGGAAATAGGACCTCGCATAGGTCGTGATCGGCAGCAGGAACTGGTCGACATCGAGCGTGCCGAGCGAGACGCCCTGCAGCGTCGTGTTCGCAATGCCGACGGCATTGAACGAGATGTCGACCCGTCCGGCTCGTTCGATGACCCGGTCGAGGTGGCTGTCGATCGCCCATTCGTCCAGCGCGTCGAGCTCGACCGCCTCGACCCCCGCGCCGAGCTCGGCGGCGACCGCTCGGGCCCTCGCGAGGCTTCGGCTGGCCAGGAAGACCGTCGCGCCCTCGCGGACGAACGCGCTCGCGACAGCGGCGCCGACACCGCCGGCACCGTAGATGATGGCCACCTTGTTCTTCAGCTTCATGATTCAGATTTCTCTCGTGGAGTGGGCGACGCGGCTGGCGCGACGCGTCTGCAGACAAGACGAAATGGAAGCCTGAAAGGAGTCGGACTTGACGGCGGGCGCCGGCACTGTTAAAAACCGAATAGTTATTTAACCATTCGGTTATTTACTCGATCGACCCCTCAACCCAACAGGTGATCCATGGCCCTCGACACCCTGAGCCTCGCGTTCGGCGCCCTCGCCGACCCGACCCGCCGCGCGATCCTCGCGCGGCTGGCGACGACCGAGCACGCGACCGTCGCCGAGCTCGCCGAGCCGTTTGCGATGAGCGCGCCGGCCGTCTCCAAGCATCTGAAGGTGCTGGAACGCGCCGGGCTGATCGAGACCGGCCGGCTCGCGCAGGCCCGGCCGCGCCGCCTCGTCGTGCGGCCGCTGAAGGAGGCGACCGACTGGCTCGAGCACTACCGGCCGTTCTGGGAGACCAAGCTCGACCGTCTCGACGATTACGTGCGCGAGTTGAAAGCGACGCGCCGCCCCAAGGCCTGAACCGAGGACTTCCCCCATGAGCACCCACGCCCTGTCGATCGTCCGCACGCTGGACGCCCCCGTCGATCTGGTCTACGAGGCCTGGACCTCGGCCGAACACGCGCAGCGCTGGTGGTTCCCGCGCCAGAAGGGCCGGGATTTCCAGTGCACCTCGTTCGCGATGGACTTCCGCGTCGGCGGCGCCTACCGCTATTGCATCCGCTCGCCCGACGGCGAGGAGACCTGGGCGCACGGCGTGTACCGCGAGATCGTGCCGGCCAAGCGGCTGGTCTTCACGTTCCAGTGGGAATGGGCGCCGCGTCCGTCGCCCGACACCGTGATCACGGTGCGCTTCGAGGCGCTGGCCGGCGATCAGACCCGGCTCACGTTCGAGCAGGCGCCGTTCGAGTCCGAGGCGATGCGCGACGGCCACACGCTGGGCTGGGGCGCGGTGCTCGACCACCTCGCCGCGGAGCTCGCTCGTCGTCACGAAGCCGCGTCATGAAGGCCACGTTCAACGCTTCCTGCCACTGCGGCGCGGTGCGCTTTCGCTGCGAGCTCGATGCGTCGCAACCGACGAGCCGCTGCAACTGCTCGATCTGCGCGAAGACGCGCTTCTGGAAGGCCTTCGTGCCCGCCGCCGCGTTCACGCTGACGCAGGGCGACGCGGCGCTGACCGAGTACCGCTTCGCCGGCCGCCGCATCGCGCACCGCTTCTGCCGCCACTGCGGCGTCAAGCTGTTCGGCTTCGGCGACGGCGAGCACTTTCCCGAGCCGTTCTACGCCGTCAACGTCGCGTGCTTCGACGACCTGACGGACGAGTTCAAGGCCGCGCTGACGATCGTCTACCAGGACGGCCGGCACGACGCCTGGCAGAACGCGCCGGGCGAGACGGCGCGGCTTTGAAGAGCGCCCGACGCCGCGCCTTTGAAGAGCGCCTAACGCCGCTTGGCCGCCGGCTTGCGGCACACCAGCTGAACCCAGTCGGCGCTGACGCTGCCGGGCGCGGGCGGCGCGAAATCCTTGGCCTGCACGGCATGCTGCACCGGTGCGCCGGCGTCGCCGGCCCCATACATCTCGGCGTACGGCACGGTCTGCGCCGTCGCCACGGTGCGGGTCGCGCAACGCACATACACCAGCACCTTGATCGACTTCT
>DASYCA010000085.1:0-3126 GCA_036500445.1 Burkholderiaceae bacterium
GCGGCGGCCGAGGGCCGCGCGCTGGCGATCGTCGGCGACGACGTCGAACCCGATCGCGGCCTCGCGGCGCTCGCGACCGCGAGCTGGCTGCGCGGCGTCGACCTGCTGCTGCCCGAGCACTGGCAGGACAGCTGCTGCGCCGCGGCAGGCGAGCACTGGGCGACGCGGGCCAGCGCGCTGCCGTTGCGCTGGTACTTGCCGGTGATCGACGGCACCGCCGTGCGCGGCGTGCCGCACCAGTTGCTGCTGCCGGCCTGCGTGCTGCCAGCGCTCGACGTCGCCGCGCGCGCCGCAGTGCTCGAGGCCGCCCTGGCGGACGGCGTGCCGGCGCTGCGCGACGCCGTCCCCGAAGCGGCACGCCGTTTCCGGCTGGCCGACCTGCCGCTGCGGCGCGTCGCCGCGGCCGCCACCGAACTCGATGCGGGCGCCGGCGCCGCGGATCTGTTCGAGCTGTGTCGCGCCGAGGCGCGTGTCGAGCTCGACGGCCTGGCCAACACCGTCGTGCCGCGCTTCGAGCTGGACGAGCTCGTGCTGGCGCCGGCCCAGGCACGGCAGCTGCGCGAGATCGTCGCGGCCATGCGCGCGCTCGGCCGCGTGCACCACGAGTGGGGCACGGCGCGCGCGTGGAACGAGGGCGGCCTGTCGGTGCTGTTCTGCGGCGCGCCGGGCACCGGCAAGACGATGGCCGCCGAAGCGCTGGCCAGCGAATTGCAGCTGCCGATGGTGCGCATCGACCTGTCGCAGGTCGTCAACAAGTACATCGGCGAGACCGAGAAGAACCTGCGCCGCATCTTCGACGCCGCCGAGACGAGCGATTGCCTGATGTTCTTCGACGAGGCCGACGCGCTGTTCGGCAAGCGCACCGAGGTCAAGGACGCGCACGACCGCTTCGCCAACATCGAGGTCAGCTACCTGCTCGAGCGCATGGAGCGCTTCAAGGGCCTGGCTGTGCTGGCCAGCAACCGCCGCAAGGATCTCGACGAGGCGTTCACGCGCCGCCTGCGCCACATCGTGGAGTTCGCGGTGCCCGGGGCCGGCGAACGCGAGCGGCTGTGGCGGCAGGTGTTCCCGGCGCAGGTCGACATCGCCTCGCTCGACCTGCGCTGGCTCGCGCAGCAGTTCGACATGGCCGGCGGCCACATCCGGTCGGCCGCGTTCAACGCGTGCCTGCTCGCGGCCGCCGCGCAAGGCCGCGGCGAGCCGGCGCGCGTGGACATGCCGCACATGCTCGTGGCGATCAGGCGCGAGCTCGAGAAGATGAGCCGCGTCGCCGGCCCCGAGCAGTTCGGCCGCTACGCAGCACTGCTGGAGAGCGCGTCATGACGCTGGCGATCGACCACATCGCGATCACGCTGCAGGGCGTGTCGCCCGAGCTCGGCGAGCGCGCGTCCGGGCTGCTCGCCGACGCGCTGACGCGCCGGCTGTCGTCGCTCAAGCTGGCCACCGCCGGCGCCGGCCTCGCGCACGCCGACCTGGGCGTCATCGACGCGCCCGCGAAGGTCGACGCGCCGGCGCTGGCCGAGATGATCGCCGCGCGGCTGGCCGACTGGGTCTCGCACGAGCACGGCGCCAAGTCCGGCAGCACCGACGCGGCCACGACCGCGGAAGGACGCTGAGATGGCCCTGTTCCCCATGCGCGGCGTGCTCGTCGAATACGGCATGAACATCCTCGGGCCGATCCCGAACATCGTCATCTTCCAGTTCAACCCCGAGCAACTGGTGCGCACGATCGCCATCCCGCAGCCGCCGCCGCCGGCCTCGGCCCAGCCGCGCACCGAGACCCACGCCGCCGCCGCGCCGCCGTCCGAGACCTTCGACGTCACCGCGCGCTTCTCGGCCGCCGACGACCTCGGCGCGGGCGGCGCCGTCTCGGCCATCCCGCGCCTGTTCGGCGTCGGGCCGCAGATCGCCGCGCTCGAGAAGATGGTCTATCCGCAGACCACGCCCGGCGGCCTGATCGGCGCGGCGATCGACGCGATCGGCTCGGCGCTGTCCGGCCCGTCGGCGCCGGCCCCGTCGCAACCGGTGCCGCGCGTGCCGCTGCCGCGCATCCTGTTCATCTGGGGCCCGTCGCGGGTGCTGCCGGTGACGATCACGTCGATGACGATCACCGAGCAGAAGTACGACATGTTGCTCAACCCGGTGCAGGCCGAGGTGCGCATCGGCATGCAGGTGTCGAGCCAGGCGCCCGCCGACGACGTCGTCGGGGCCGGCGCCTACCAGTACACGCAGATGATCAAGGACACCCAGGCGACGCTGAACCTCGCCAAGGTGATCGAGTTCGCCGTCGACATCATTCCGTTCTAGGAGCCGACATGTTCCTCAGCACCTCGCGCTACGCCGGCCTGCCCACGCTCGACGCCACCGACCGCGCCGGCGCGACGGTCAGCGCCGTCAGGCTGCGCCCGCTGCCCGCCACGCCCGGCGACCCGGTGACCGTGCAGTCGCACGACCAGCTCGACGCGATGAGCGAGCAGCGCTACGGCAACGCGACGCGCTACTGGCACATCGCCGACGCGAACACCGAACTCGAGGCCGCCTCGCTGCTGAAGCCGGCCGGCCGGCCCATCCCCGTTCCCAGGAGCTGAGCCGCCATGGCCAAGGCCGAATATCGCGTCTGGTTCGACAACGCGCCCGCGGCGCCGGAGGAGCTCGCCCGCTTCTCCGAGATCCGCATCGACCAGGGCATCGGGATCGCGGCCGAGGCCCAGCTCGACCTGGCGATCGGCACCGACACCACCGGGCTGTGGCCGGGCATCGAGGACGGCCACGCGCAGGCGTTCACGCGCGTGCGTATCGAGGTCAAGGTGGCCGACGCGGACTTCGTCCCGCTGATCGACGGCCTGCTGGTGGGCAACCGCTACGAGATGAAGTCCGACCCGGACAAGAGCGCGATGACGCTGATCGTGCAGGACGACAGCGTGCAGCTCGATCGCGACGAGAAGGTGGCGCTGTTCGAGGACATGGCGCCGCAGGACATCGTCACCGCGCTGTTCTCCGAGGCGGGCTTCACGCCCGACGTCGACGCCGCGCCCGACGCCGGCAGCGCGCTGCAGCGCGTGGTGGTGCAGCGCGGCACCAGCATGCAGCTGCTGCGCGAGCTCGCGAGGCGCCTGGGCATGTTCG
>DASYCA010000086.1:0-5854 GCA_036500445.1 Burkholderiaceae bacterium
GATGCTGATCGACAGCACCGTGAAGCCGACCTCGCGCGCGCCGAGCAGCGCGGCCTGCATGCGCGTCATGCCGGCCTCGATGTGGCGGCTGGTGTTCTCCAGCACCACGATCGCGTCGTCGACGACGAAGCCGGTCGCGACCGTCAGCGCCATCAGGCTCAGGTTGTTCAGCGAGAAGCCGAGCAGGTACATCACGCCGAAGGTGCCGAGCAGCGCGGCGATCGTCGCGACCGCGGGCACCACGGTCGCGCGCACGCTGCGCAGGAACAGGCTGACGACCAGCACGACCAGGATCACCGACACGACGAGCGTGAACTCGACCTCGCGCAACGAGGCGCGGATCGAGTTGGTGCTGTCCGAGGCGACCTGCAGCGTCACGTCGGCCGGCAGATCGGCCTGCAGCTCGGGCAGCAGCTTGCGGATCGCGTCGACCGTCTCGATCACGTTGGCCGAGGGCTGGCGCGTGATCAGAATGACGACCGCCGGCTGGCCGTTGAAGAGGCCGAGCGTGCGGGTGTCCTCGACGCCGTCCTGCACGTCGGCGACGTCGGCCAGGCGCACCGCGGCGCCGTTGCGCCAGGCGATCACCATCGGCGCGTAGTCGCTCGCGCGCAGCGCCGGCGTCTGGGTGTAGATCTGCAGCCGGCGGCCGTTGCCGGCGATCAGGCCCTTGGGCCGGACCGCGTTGCTCGCCTGGACCGCCGCGCGCACGTCCTCGGTGCTGATGCCGTACTTGTTCAGCGCGAACGGCGAGAGCTCGATGCGCACCGCCGGCAGCGAGCCGCCGCCGATCTCGACATCGCCGACGCCGTCCACTTGCGACAGCCGCTGGCTGACGATGTTGGAGACCGCGTCGTAGATTTGGCCCGGCGTCTTCGTCTTCGAGGTCAGCGCGAGAATGATCACCGGCGCCGCCGCCGGATTGGCCTTTCGGTAGGTCGGGTTGCTGCGCAGTGTCGCCGGCAGATCGACCCGGCTCGCGTTGATCGCGGCCTGGACCTCGCGCGCCGCGCCGTCGATGTTGCGGCTCAGGTCGAACTGCAGGGTGACGCGGGTCGAGCCGGTCGAGCTCGACGAGGTGATCTCGTTGATGCCGGCGATCGAGCCGAGGTGGCGCTCCAGCGGCGTCGCGACGCTGCTGGCCATCGTGTCCGGGCTCGCACCCGGAATCGCGGCGCTGACCGAGATGACCGGGAAGTCGACCTGCGGCAGCGGCGAGACCGGCAGCGCGAAGAAGGCGCCGATGCCGGCCAGCGCGACGCCGACCGTCAGCAGCACCGTGCCGATCGGCCGACGGACGAACGGCGCCGACAGGTTCACGCGGCCGCCTCGTCACTCGGCGCGCGCCGCGTGCTGCCGCCGCCGAGCCGGTCGAACGCGAGGTAGATCACCGGCGTCGTGAACAAGGTCAGCAGCTGGCTGACGATCAGCCCGCCGAAGATCGCCAGGCCCAGCGGCCGCCGCAGCTCCGCGCCATCGCCCCAGCTCAGCATCAGCGGCACCGCCGCGAACAAGGCCGCCAGCGTCGTCATCAGGATCGGCCGCAGCCGAAGCATCGCGGCCTGGTGGATCGCATCGCGCGCGCTCTTGCCCTCGTTGCGCTCGGCGTCGATCGCGAAGTCGATCATCATGATCGCGTTCTTCTTCACGATCCCGATCAGCAGGATGATGCCGATGATCCCGATCACGCCGAGGTCGTTGCCGGTCACCATCAGCGCGAGCAGCGCGCCGACCCCGGCCGACGGCAAAGTGGACAGGATCGTCAGCGGGTGCACGTAGCTCTCGTACAGCACGCCGAGCACGATGTAGACGCAGATCACCGCCGCGAGGATCAGCCAGAGCTGGTTCGACAGCGATTTCTCGTACGCGCCGGAGGCGCCCAGGAAGGTCATCGTGACGCTGTTCGGCAGCCCGATCTCCTTGGCCGCCTGGCGGATCTCGTCGACCGCGGCGCCGAGCGCGACGCCGGGCGCCGTGTCGAAATTCAGCGTGCTGGCCGGGTACTGCGAGACGTGCGTGATCTGCAGCGGCGCCTGCTGCTCGGTGATCTGCGAGAACGCCGCGAGCGGCGTCGGCGCGCCGTTGCCGGCGATCAGGTTCAGCTTGCCCAGGCCCTCGGCGCTGCCGGCCAGGCCCGGCTGCGCCTCCAGGATCACGCGGTACTGGTTCGTCTCGGTGAAGATGGTCGAGACGATGCGCTGGCCGAACGCGCTGTAGAGCGCGTCGTCGACCGAGCTCGCGGTGATCGACAGGCGCGACGCGGTGTCGCGGTTCACGTTGACATAGGCCGCCAGGCCCTGCGCGCCGGCGTCGCTGCTGACGTTGCGCACCTGCTTGGCGTCGTGCAGCTTGTCGATCAATTTGCCCATCCAGAGCGTGATCGTCGCGCTGTCGACGCCCTCGAGCGAAACGCGGTACTGGGTCGGGCCGGTCTCGGCGTCGATCGTCAGGTCCTGCGTCGGCTGCAGCGAGAGCGTCACCCCGGCGACCTGGCGCACGCGGTCGCGCAGCCGGTCCATCAGCGCCTGCTGGTCGCCGTGGCTCTTCTTCAGGTTGATCAGCATGCTGCCGGCGTGCAGCATCGTGTTGTTGGCCGCGTCGACGCCGACGAAGGAGCTCAGGTTCTCGACGTCCGGGTCGGCCAGGATCGCCTTCGCCGCGTCCTGCTGCAGTTGCGCCATGCGGTCGTACGAGACGTCCTGCGAGGCCTGGATGCGGCCTTGCAGCTGGCCGGTGTCCTGGGTCGGGAACAGGCCCTTCGGGATCGTGATGTAGAGCACCACGGTGAACGCGAAGGTCGCGAGTGCCACCATCAGCGTGATGAACTGGTGGTCGATGACCCAGACCAGCGAGCGGTCGTAGCGCTGCATCAGCGCGGCGAAGAAGCGCTGCACGCGGCCCGGCCCGCTCGTGCTGCGCGCCTTTTTCGCTTCCGCCTTGTCGTGATCCGCCTTCAGCCAGCGCGCCGACATCATCGGCACCAGCGTCAGCGAGACCACCGCGGAGATCAGGATCGTGATCGCCAGCGTGACCGCGAACTCGCGGAACAGCCGCCCGACGACGTCGCTCATGAACAGCAGCGGGATCAGCACCGCGATCAGCGAGACCGTCAGCGAGATGATCGTGAAGCCGATCTGCGTCGCACCCTTCAGCGCCGCCTGCATCGCCGGCTCGCCCTCCTCGATGTAGCGCGCGATGTTCTCGATCATCACGATCGCGTCGTCGACGACGAAGCCCGTCGCGATCGTCAGCGACATCAGGCTCAGGTTGTTCAGGCTGTAGCCGAGCAGGTACATCAGCCCGAAGCTGCCGATCAGCGAGATCGGCACCGCGATGCTCGCGATCACGGTCGCGCGCAGGCTGCCGAGGAACGCGAAGATCACCAGCACGACCAGCACGACCGCGAGGATCAGCTCCATCTCGACGTGCTCGACCGACGCGCGGATGCCCATCGTGCGGTCCGACAGCACCTCGATTTTCACCGCGCTCGGCAGGCCCGCCTGCAGGGTCGGCAGCAGCTTCTTGATCGCGTCGACCGTCGCGATCACGTTCGCGCCCGGCTGGCGCTGCACGTTCATGATGATGGACGGCTGCAGCTCGCGCGACGGGTTGCCGAAGCAGCCGGTGTGGCCCTCGTCGCAGTCGGTGCCGGCCCAGGCGCCGAGCTGGTTGTTCTCGGCGCTGTTGACGACGTTGGCGACATCGACCATGCGCACCGGCGCGCCGTTCTTGTACGTGACGATCAGGTTCTTGTAGTCGTCGACCGTGACGAGCTGGTCGTTCGAGTTGATGGTATAGGCGCGCTTCGGGCCGTCGAAGCTGCCCTTCGCGGCGTTCGAGTTCGCCGACGTGATGGCGGTGCGCAGCGTGTCCAGCCCGATGCCGTAGGACGCGAGCGACTGGGTGTCGGCCTGGATCCGCACCGCCGGCCGCTGGCCGCCCGACAGTGAAACGAGGCCGACGCCGCTGACCTGGCTGATCTTCTGCGCCAGCCGCGTGTTCACGAGGTTCTGCACGTCGGTCAGCGGCAGCGTGTCCGACGTGATCGCCAGGGTCAGCACCGGCGCGTCGGCCGGGTTCACCTTGGCGTAGACCGGCGGCGCCGGCAGGTCGGCCGGCAGCAGCGAGCCGCCGGCGTTGATCGCGGCCTGCACCTCCTGCTCGGCGACGTCGAGTGTGAGCCCGAGCGTGAATTGCAAGGTGATGATGGAAACGCCGGCCGCGCTGGTCGAGGCCATCCGGTCGAGGCCCGCCATCTGGCCGAACTGGCGCTCCAGTGGCGCGGTCACGGTGTTGCTCATGACCTCGGGGCTGCCGCCCGGGTACAGCGTCTGGACCTGGATCGTCGGGTAGTCGACCTGCGGCAACGCGGACAGCGGCAGGAACTTGAAGCCGACGAGGCCGGCGAGGACGATCGCCAGCATCAGCAGCGAGGTCGCGACCGGCCGCTGGATGAAAGGACGTGAAGGACTCATGACGGCCTCGTCGTCGGCGACTCAGCTCGCAGCATCCGAGGCCCGATGGCGGCGGTGCTCGCCGCCGGACGCCCCGCTGGCGGGCCAACCGGCCCCGGACGCGGCGGACGCGGCGGACGCGCCGAAGGGCGCGCTGGCCCCCGCCCCGCGCCGCCCGCGGCCGCCGGACGCCGCCCCCGAAGCCGCGCCGGCCGGACGGTCGGCGCTGGTCTGGACCCGCGCGCCGTCCTTCAGCCGGTCGCCGCCTTCGGTCACGACCTGCTCGCCGAGCGCCAGGCCGCTGGCGATCGCAACGTTGTCGACACTGGCCTGGCCGCGCGTCACGTTGCGCAGCGAGACGGTCTTGTCCTCGGAGACGACGTAGACGAAGTCGCCGTTCGGCCCGTGCCGCAGCGCGGTGACCGGCACGACGACCGCGCCGGAGATCGTGTCCAGCAACAGCCGCACGTTGACGAACTGGTTCGGGAACAGCGCGCCGCCGGCGTTCGCGAAGCGCGCCTTGGCCTTCACGGTGCCGGTGGCAGTGTCGACCTGGTTGTCCAGCGTGGAGAAGGTGCCGGTGTCCAGCCGCTTGATGCGCGCGCGGTCGTACGCGGCGACCTGCAGCTGCGCGCCGGCGGTCACGCGAGACTGGATGTCGGGCACGCGGTCCTGCGGGATCGAGAACTCGACGTCGATCGGCGCGACCTGCGTGATCACGCCGACGCCGTTCACATCGCCGGCCGCGATGTAGTTGCCGGCGTCGATCGGGCGCAGCCCGACCCGGCCGCTGACCGGCGAGACGATGCGCGCATAGCCGACGTTCAGCCGCGCGCTGCCTTCGTTCGCGCGGTCCATCGTGACGGTGCCCTGCAGCTGCTTGACGAGCGCGGCCTGGGTGTCGACGTCCTGGCGCGCGATCGAGTCCTGCGTCAGCAGCGTCTGGTAGCGCTTGAGCGTAACTTGGGCCGCCTCGAGCTGCGCCTCGTCGCGCTGGCGCGCACCGGTCGCTTGCGTCAGCGCCATCTGGAACGGCTGCGGGTCGATCGTCGCGAGCAGGTCGCCTCGTCTGACCATCTGCCCTTCCTTGAACAGCACCTGCGTGATGACGCCGGAGACCTGCGGGCGCACCGTGACGTTCGCGGCCGGGGTCACGGTGCCGAGCGCCTCGATCAGCACCGGGATGTCGGCGGTGCGCGCGGTCGCGACCCCGACCGTGCTCGGCGGCGCGCCGCGCCCGCCGCCGCCAGTGGGGCCGCCCGGCCCGCCGGGGCCCCCGGGCGCGCCGACCGGCATGCCCGCGCGCGTGCCGGCCGGCGGCTGGTGCGTCAGGTACCAGGCCAGACCACCGAGCAGCGCGAGACAGACGATCGCGATCAGGCTGCCCAGCCAGCGGCGTC
>DASYCA010000087.1:0-11669 GCA_036500445.1 Burkholderiaceae bacterium
AAGCCGGCCCGCATCCCCTCGGGGGATCGGCGAGCGTACCCGCTCGCCGAGGGGCACCATGACGCTAGTTGGATTCTTTGATCAGCCGGCCCGACGCCGACTGGATCGGCCGCGCGTTCATCGGATACAGCCGCGCGAAGATGCCGAGCTGCTCGGCCGAGAGCTGCACCGGCTGCTTCATCACCATCCACAGCACGCCCTCGCTGCACGGCGGCGTCGTCATCGAGCCCATGTAGGTGAAGTAGCCACGATCGACGGGCAGCAGGTCGGCCGGGTTCAAGGGCGTGCGCGCCGCCAGTTCATCGCCTTTTTCGAGCGGCAGGTTGTTCCACACGCTTTGCACGACCGCCTGGGCGGCGCCGCGTTCGAGCAGCAGCGCGACCACCGCGAGGTGGCCGTCGGCGTCCTTGTGCACGAGGTGGATGCCCATGTCGAACTGGCGCCCGTCGATGCGCTCTTCGGAGGGCCGCTGGAAATCGAAGCGCATCAGCTCGTAGCGCCGCCCCATCACGTCGATCGTGTTGCCGGGCGCGACGTTGACCTGCACCGTGTGGCCGTTGTCGATGACGCGAAAACCGCTCGCCCTGTAGTCGAACTGGACCGGATCGAGGTTGACCTTGATGCCGTCCTGGATGTCGATCGGGCTCTGGCGCGTGCCGCTCGAGCACTTCGCGAACTCGGGTTTCATCTGGCCCCAGGCGTCGGGGCCGCCGCTGCCGCCGTAGTCCCAGTTCACCGGGCGCGGCGCCTCGTGCGGCTCGCCGCGGGCGATCGGGGCCGGCCTGCGGCGCGACGGACGCGGCGCCAGCGTCAAGGTCGCGCGATCGTCGTCGGCCTCCTCGGCGCTCGCCTTGGAGACGACGCGCACGACGCTGCCGTCCGGGTTTCGAGCCGCCCCGAGCTTGGCGGCGAGCTTTTCGCGCAACATGTCCATCGGGTCGCGCGGGCCGCGCTCCGTGAGCTTCTCCGGCGCGGAGACCTTCTCGGCCTTTTCAACCTTTTCGGTTTTTTCGGCCTTGGCCGTCTTTTCGAGCGCGCCGTGCTCGGCGACGGCGCCCGAAGCCACCGTCTTCGGCGCCTCCGCGTGTTCGGCCGCCTGGCTCAGCCCGGCCCCGGCGACGAGACACGCCGCGACCAGCGCGCAGTGCAGCGGACGCAGGGAAAGAATCGGGGGCATCGCGGATCTCCGGCGCAAGAACAAGACGTCTCGCTTCCATATCGACCCCCTTCGGAGGGGCTTGAGCGGAGTTTCAGTCGCGCTGCAGGCGCGGCTTGACCCAGATCCAGGCCAGCAGGCCGACGCTCATCATCAGCAACGACGCCGCCGCCAGCGCGATCGTCGAATGCATCACGAGCGGCGCGATCACGCCGGCGACGAGGCCGTTCGCGAGGCTGCCGATGCAGGCCTGGAACGACGAGGCCATGCCGCGCCGCTGGGGGTTCAAGTCCAGCACCATCAGCGTCACGACCGGCACCATCAGGGCCCAGCCGAACGCGTAGATCGCGATCGGCGCGAGCGCCCACCAGGCCTGCGGCGTGAAGAACAGGTTCAGCACGAGGTTCGCAATCGACACCAGCAGCATGATCAGGAAGCCGTGGCGGATCTGGTGGCGCGGCTTGACGCGCCCGGCCAGCAGGCCCGAGAGCCGCGCCCCGCCCATGATCCCGCAGATCGTCAGCAGGAACAGCCAGAAGAAGCGCTGCGGCGGCAGGTTCAGGTGCTCGCCGAGAAAGACCGGTGCCGACAGCACGTACAGGAACATGCCGTTGAACGGCACGCCGCTGGCCAGCGCCAGCATCATGAAGCGCGCGCTCGAGCCCATCTCCCAGTAGCCGCGCAGCAGGTTGGGCACGTTGAAGGGCTGGCGCTGGCTCGCGTGCAGCGTCTCCGGCAGCATCCGGTAGTTCAAGGCCCACAGCAGCGTGCTGACCGCGGTCAGGAACCAGAAGATCGAATGCCAGCCGACGTGCACGAACAGCAGGCCGCCGACGATCGGCGCGATCGCCGGCGCGACGCCGAAATAGATCGTGACCTGCGACATCACGCGCTGCGCGTCGGCGGGCGGGAACATGTCGCGGATCACCGCGCGCGAGACGACGATGCCGGCGCCGGCCGAGATGCCCTGGACGGCACGGAAGAACACGAGCTGGCCGATGTGCTGCGACAGCGCGCAGCCGATCGAGGCCAGCGCGAACACCGCCATCCCGCACAGCACGACCGGACGGCGCCCGAAGCTGTCCGACAGCGAGCCGTGGAACAGGTTCATCACCGCGAAGCCGAACAGGTAGGCCGACAGCGTCTGCTGCATCTGGACCGGCGTCGCGTCGAGCGCGTGCGCGATGCCGGTGAAGGCCGGCAGGAAGGTGTCGATGGAGAACGGCCCGAGCATGCTCAGGCAGGCCAGCAGGACGGTGAGGGTCCAGCGCGGTGCGCGCCAGAGGGTGTGGGCGTCAGGATTCAAGCGCCCTAGTTTAGGGCGCTTGAACCCCGACTGAATAAGTGTGAAGCGAGCCGATAGGCCGGATTCTGTGCGGCCGGGGCGTCTTGCGACGCCTCGGCCGTGACCGCCATTCCTCTGGGCCGGGCATCGCTGCCCGGCTCGGTGCCACCTACCCGCCAGCTTGTGCGAACCGCACTTCCAGCGGCGCGAACGCCGCCACGCTGGCCTATTTGGTGTTGCTGCGCGTAGAGATTGCCCGTTTCACCCGAACTGAATCGGCTCGTCTCTGTTGCTCTGATCCTCACCTCGCGGTGGGCAGTCGTTAGCTGCTACGCCGTCCTGTGCAGTCCGGACCTTCCTCCAGTGCGCCCTTTCGGGCCTTGCACCAGCGGCGGTCTGGCTTGCTTCACCGGCCGGATTATCCCCGGTGATCGTTTACGATGCAGCATCGGCGCAACATATCGGGGCCCCGTCCCGGGCGTCGACGCTGAAACTGCTGCTTTCGTCAACCGAATCTGGCATCTCGCGTTCTAATACGTGCCGCGCTCAGCCGATCCGCAACCCGTGCGGGACGACAGCAAGCCGACTACCCTCGTCCTACAGGAGATAGACATGCAAATGAAGAACGCCCTCACGATCGTGGCCGCCGTGGCTGCCGCAATGTTCGCCCAAGCCTCGTTCGCCCAGGCTTCGGCCCCGGCCAGCCGCGCCGAAGTCAAGGCCGACACCAAGGCCGCCGAGAAGGCCGGCAACCTGCCGGCCGCCGGCGAAGGCGCCACCGACGGCAAGCCGTCGAAGGCCACTTCGACCAAGACCCGCGCCGAGCGCAAGGCCCAGACCAAGGCCGACGTCAAGGCCGGCAACATTCCCGCCGCCGGCGACGCCGCGACCGACGCGAAGCCGATGAAGAGCACCTCGACCAAGACCCGCGCCGAGCGCAAGGCCCAGACCAAGGCCGACGCGAAGGCCGGCAAGCTGCCCGCCGCTGGCGAAGGCGCCAAGTAAGCAGTCGCCATAGCGGTTCGCGCCCCACCGGCGCGGGCCGCAAGAACGACGGCGGCCCGCGGGCCGCCGTTTTTCATGGGGCGCCGATTTCAGGCCCTAGGCGGCAGCCGGCTTGGCCCGGCGCGAGCGCGACCGCGAGCGCTTGGCCGGCGCGGCGGCCGGCTCGGGTGCTGCCGCGGGCCCCGGTGCGGGCGCGGGCGCCAGGGCTTGCGGCGCCGCACGGCGATGCGCGAGGTCCATGAAGCCGTCGTACGCGAGCTTGGATTCGCTGCCGGTCTTGCCGGTCTGGCCGATGCCGAAGACGCGGCAGCCCTTCTCGCGCAGGCGCTGCGCGAGCGGGGCGTAGTCGGAGTCGCTCGAGCCGATCACGACGACGTCGGGCCGCTCGGTGATCGCCAGGTCGACCGCATCGACGGCCAGCGCGATGTCGGTCGAGTTCTTGCCGGTCGGCAGATTGACCATCGGCCGGATCGCATGGCGGCGAAACAGCTCGGCGTGCTCGATGACCTTTTGCGGGCTGCTGTACGCGCGCCGGAAGTCGATCGCGCCGAAGGTTTTCAGCAGGTGCGCGATCGCCTGCTCGATCACGTCGCCGGAGAGGTTGTCGGCATCGATCAGGAAGGCGACCCGGGGGGCCGTGCGGGTCTTGGTGGTTCTGGACAAATCGCTCATGCGTGCGCTCCGGTGGCCACCAGGCGCCAGGCCAGGCTTTCGCCGCCGCGCAGGGGTTTGAGTTCGGCCTCGCCGAAGGGCAGGGTCTCGGGCAGCGTCCAGGCCTCGCGGCGCAGCGTGACGCTGCCGCGGTTGCGCGGCAAGCCGTAGAACGCGGGGCCGTTGAAGCTCGCGAACGCTTCGAGTTTGTCGAGCGCGCCGACGCTGTCGAAGGCCTCGGCATACAACTCGAGCGCGGAGTGCGCGGTGTAGCAGCCGGCGCCGCAGACCGATTGCTCCTTCAGCGGCGCGGCGTGCGGGGCGCTGTCGGTGCCCAGAAAGAACTTCGGGCTGCCCGAGGTCGCGGCCTGCAGCAGCGCGACCCGATGGATCTCGCGCTTGAGCACCGGCAGGCAGTAGTAGTGCGGCCGCAGCCCGCCCATGAACAGCGCGTTGCGGTTGTAGAGCAGGTGGTGCGCGGTCAGCGTCGCGGCCGTGTTCGCGTCGGCCTCGGCGACATACTGCGCCGCCTCGCGCGTCGTGACGTGCTCGAACACGACGCGCAGCGCCGGGAAATCGCGCCGCAGCGGCGTGATCACGCGCTCGATGAAGACCGCCTCGCGGTCGAACACGTCGACCTCCGGGTCGGTGACCTCGCCGTGCACCAGCAGCAACAGGCCCTCGCGCTGCATCGCCTCCAAGGTCTTGTAGGTCTTGCGGATGTCGGTCACGCCGGCATCGCTGTTGGTCGTCGCGCCGGCCGGGTAGAGCTTGAATGCCACGACGCCGGCGGCCTTCGCGCGCGCGATCTCCTCGGGCGGCGTGCGGTCGGTCAGGTACATCGTCATCAGCGGCTCGAAATCCGAGCCGGCCGGCAGCGCGGCCCGGATGCGGGTGCGGTAGTCGACCGCCAGCGCCGCGGTCGTGACCGGCGGCTTCAGGTTTGGCATGATGATCGCGCGGCCGAACTGGCGCGCGGTGTCCGGCAGCACCGCCGCCAGCGCGCTGCCGTCGCGCAGGTGCAGGTGCCAGTCGTCGGGGCGGGTGATCGTGAGCTCTTGGGTCATGAGCGGATTTTGCACCCGCGTCGCCTGCTTGAGGCGCGTTGCGGACGTTCGTTATGTCTGCCTGCGCTCGGGGCGGAATGCGGGGTCGCCGACGTCGTTCAGGGTAGAGCGTTCACTGCGTCGGCGACCCCGCATCCCGCCCCGAGAGTCGCCGCCTGCAACCGGCGCACTGCTCAGGTCGTGCCGGGGCGGCGTGCGTTCGGGTGCCCGGCGCAGTGAACGCTCTACCCTGAACGAAGCCGGGCACCCGGACGCATGCCGCCCTCGCTCCACCATGAACAGCGACAGTCCGCAACGCGCCGAAACCGCTCACTCCACGCAGCAAAAAAATTCAGTGCTGCAGGATCTTCGACAGGAACTCCTTCGCGCGCGGCGAGCGGGCGTCGGGGTTGCCGAAGAATTCCTGGCTGGTGCAGTCCTCGACGATCTTGCCGGCGTCCATGAAGATCACGCGGTGGCTGACGCGCTTGGCGAAGCCCATCTCGTGCGTGACGCACATCATCGTCATGCCCTCCTGCGCGAGCTTGACCATCACGTCCAGCACCTCGCCGACCATCTCCGGGTCGAGCGCCGAGGTCGGCTCGTCGAACAGCATCACGATCGGGTCCATGCTGAGCGCGCGGGCGATCGCGACGCGCTGCTGCTGGCCGCCGGAGAGCTGGCCGGGGAACTTGTCCTTGTGGGCGACCAGCCCGACGCGCTCGAGCATCTTGAGGCCACGCGCCTTCGCATCGGTGTCGTTGCGGCCCAGCACCTTGATCTGCGCCAGCGTCAGGTTCTCGGTCACCGACAGGTGCGGGAACAGCTCGAAGTGCTGGAACACCATGCCGACGCGCGAGCGCAGCTTGGGCAGGTTGGTCTTCGGGTCGGAGATGCTGATGCCGTCGACGACGATGTCGCCCTTCTGGAACGGTTCGAGCGCGTTGACGGTCTTGATCAGCGTCGACTTGCCGGAGCCCGACGGGCCGCAGACGACGACGACCTCGCCCTTCTTGATGGTCGTGGTGTTGTCGGTCAGCACCTGGAAGCTGCCATACCACTTGGAGATGTTCTTGATGTCGATCATGGTGGACTTCTCTCTAAATCAGCGAATGATGGCGATCCGGGCGCGCAGCCGACGCACGAGCATCGACAGGCTGAAGCAGATCACGAAGTAGACGACCGCGGCGAGCAGGTAGGTCTCGGACGGGCGGTTGAAGTTCTTGCCGGAAACCTCGAAGCCCTTCAACAGGTCGTAGGCGCCGATCACGTAGACCAGCGAGGTGTCCTGGAACAGGATGATCGTCTGCGTCAGCAGCACCGGCAGCATGTTGCGAAAGGCCTGCGGCAGCACGACCAGCTGCATGCACTGCTTGTAGGTCATGCCGACCGCGTAGCCGGCGTTGACCTGGCCGCGGGGCACCGACTGGATGCCCGCGCGCATCACCTCGGAGTAGTACGCGGCCTCGAAGACCGTGAACGTGATGATGGCCGAGAGCTCCGCGCCGAGCGAGCGGCCGATCAAGAGCGGGATCAGCAGGAAGAACCACAGGATCACCATCGCCAGCGGGATCGAGCGCAGCAGGTTGACGTACAGCGTCGCCGGGATCACGAACCACTTGCGCCCTGACAGCCGCATCAGCGCGAGCAGCGTGCCGATCACGATGCCGCCCAGCATCGCGATCAGCGTCAGCTCGACCGAGAAGACGAGCCCCTTGACGATGAAGCTGGAGACATAGGCCCAGCTGACGAACGAAAAATCGAAGCCGCTCATTTGCCGGCTCCCGCCATGCCGGGCACGACCAGCTTGTGTTCGATGAACGTCGCGATGCGGTTGATCGCGAAGGCCGAGATGAAGTACAGCACCGTGACGGTGAGGTAGATCACGATGCCCTGCGAGGTTTCCTCGGCCGCCTGCTGCGCGAAGAACAGCAGCTCGGAGACCTGCACCGCGAACGCGACCGACGAGTTCTTGACGATGTTCATCGACTCGCTGGTGAGCGGCGGGATGATGATGCGAAACGCCATCGGCATCAGCACGTAGCGGTAGGTCTGCGGAAGGGTCAGGCCCATCGCGAGGCCCGCGTAGCGCTGGCCCTTGGGCAGCGCCTGGATGCCGGCCTTGACCTGCTCGGCGATGCGCGCCGACGTGAAGAAGCCCAACCCGAAGACCGCGAGCAGAAAGCCCGGCACCTGCGTCAGCGCCGGGAACATGCGCGGCAGCACGAAGTACCAGATGAAGAGCTGGGCGATCAGCGGGATGTTGCGAAACAGCTCGGTCCAGGCCTCGCCGAAGAACGAGAGCGCCTTGTTCGGCACCGTGCGCAGGATGCCGACCAGCGAGCCGACGACCAGCGCGATCACCAGCGCCAGCAACGCCACCGCCAAGGTCCAGCCCCAGGCCTGCATCAGCCACTGCAGGTAGGTCTGCCCACCCCCGGTGTCCTGGAAGAAGATGCCCCAATCCAACTTGCTCACGTCTCGTTCCCCAAAACTCTGCTCCCAAATAAGCAAGCGCGACGCAGAAGGGCTCCACGCCGCGCTTGTGCGAATGTAAGCAAACTTCGCGCCGGGCGGCGCTAGGGCTTACCTCAGCAACTCGTCACTTCTTGTAGGCCTCGGCCGGCTTGTCGTTCGGGTTCGCGACCGCGTTCTTCAGCGAGGCCGACATCGCCATCCCGACGGTCGCGCCGCGCGGCGGGATCGGGGCCAGGAACCACTTGGTGTAGATCTTGTCGAGCTCGCCGCTCTTCATCAGGCCGATCACGGTGTCGTCGACCAGCTTCTTGTAGGCCGGGTCGTCCTTCGGGATCATGATCGCGATCGGCTCTTCGGACAGCGACTCGCCGACGATCTTGAAATCGGCCGGGGTCTTGGCGTTGACGATCAGGCCGGCGAGGATGTTGTCGTCCATCACGAACGCGTCGGCCCGGCCCGATTCGAGCAGCAGGAACGAATCGGCGTGGTCCTTGCCGTAGAGCTCCTTGAAGTCGATGCCGGTGGCCTTTTCGTTCTTGCGCAGCACCTGCACCGAGGTCGTGCCGGTCGTCGTCGCGACGGTCTTGCCGTTCAGCTGGGCGATCGAGGTGATGCCCGAATTGGCCTTCACCGCGGTGCGCACGTTGGTCACGAAGGTGGTCGGGGCGAACGAGACCTGCTGGGCGCGCGCGGCGTTGTTGGTGGTCGAGCCGCACTCCATGTCGACGGTGCCGTTCTGCACCAGCGGCACGCGGTTCGCCGAGGTCACGACGGTGTACTCGATCGGCATCGTCGGCGCCTTCAGGTTGGCCTTGATCGCGTCGGCGATCTTCAGGCAGACGTCGACGTGGTAGCCGACGTACTTGCCGTCGCCGATCGTGTAGGCGAGCGGGGCCGACGAATCGCGCGTGCCGATCGAGATCTTGCCGGCGGCCTTGATCTTGGCCAGGGTGTCGGTTGCAGCATGGACGACACCGCAGGCCATCACGGCGGCGAGTGCCAGGGCGAGCTTCTTCATTCGGGATCCTTCAAGGGAGTGGCTGATGGGACTGAAACGCATTGTCGGGCCTTCCCGCTGACCCGAGATCGGTAGGCCCCCCATATCCAAGGGTAATGCCTGAGCTGGCGCAAACTTCGTGCCAATCAAGCGCCGACCAGCCGCACCGGCTGCGTCAGCTTTTCGGGCACCAGCAGCGCGTTCATCTCGGCCCGGCTCATGATTCCGAGCGATTCGGCGACCTCGGCGATCGTGCCGCCGCTGGCCAGCGCCGTCTTCGCGATCAGCGCCGCCTTCTCGTAGCCGATGATCGGGTTCAGCGCGGTGACCAAGGTGACCGACTCGGCGACGCGCCTGGCCAGCAGCGCGTGATTCGCCTGGATGCCCTCGACGCAGTTGTGCTGCAGCGTGCGGCAGGCGTTCGTCAGGTGGCGCACGCTCTTGTGGATCGCATAGCCCATGATCGGCTCGAACGCATTGAGCTGCAGCTGGCCCGCCTCGGAGGCCATCGTGATCGTCACGTCGTTGCCGATGACCTCGAACGCGACCTGGTTCATCACCTCGGGGATCACCGGGTTCACCTTGCCCGGCATGATCGACGAGCCGGCCTGGCGGGCCGGCAGCTTGATGTCGCCGAAGCCGGCCTGCGGGCCGCTGGAAAGCAGCCGCAGGTCGTTGCAGACCTTGCTGAGCTTGCAGGCGACGCGTTTCAGCACGCCGGAGAGCTGCACGAACGAGCCGGTGTCCTGCGTCGCCTCGACCAGGTTCTCGGCCCTCACGACCGGCACGCCGCTGGCCGCCGCGAGCAGCGGGATCACGCGCTCGCCGTAGCCGACCGGCGCGTTGATGCCGGTGCCGATCGCGGTCGCGCCCAGGTTCACCTCGGTGATCAGCGCACGGGCCTCGCGCAGCCGCGCCTCGTCTTCGCCGATCATGATGGCAAAGGCGAGGAACTCCTGGCCGAGCGTCATCGGCACCGCGTCCTGCAGCTGGGTGCGGCCGATCTTCAGCACGCTCTTGAACTCGAGCGCCTTGGCTTCGAACGCGCCGCGCAGCTCGGCCATCGCGCCGATCAGGCCCTCGATGCCGAACCAGGCCGAGACGCGCAGCGCGGTGGGATACACGTCGTTGGTGCTCTGCGAGGCGTTGACGTGGTCGTTCGGGTGCAGCTGGTCGTAGCGGCCCTTCTCGAAGCCCATGTGCTCGAGCGCGCGGTTCGCGATCACCTCGTTCGCGTTCATGTTGGTCGAGGTGCCGGCGCCGCCTTGAATGACATCGACGACGAACTGCTCGTGCAGGGCGCCTCCGATCAGGTCGTCGCAGGCGCGCACGATCGCCTGCATCTGCGCCGAGGTGATCACGCCGAGCTCGGCGTTGGTCTGCGCCGCGGCCTTCTTGACGAACGCGAGCGCCCGCACCAGCTCGGGCATCTGCGCGACCGTCTGGCCGCTGATCGGGAAGTTCACGACCGCGCGGGCGCTGTGCACGCCCCAGTACGCGTCGGCGGGGATGTCCATCTCGCCGAGAAAGTCGTGTTCGCGGCGGGTCGTGGCGGTGCTCATGTGTGAAAACTCCTGGTGCTTATTCGCTGCGCGCGACCATCGTCTGGATGATGGTCTCGAGTTGCGGGCTCATCGGCAGATCCAGGCTCACGCCCGAGGGCAGCTGGCGCAGGAACCACTTGGTGTAGCGGCGCTCGATCTCGCGGTCTTCGGCCAGGCTGTGGAAGGTGTCGTTGACCAGCTGCGCGAGCTGCGGGTCGCCCTTGCGGTACATCACGCCGTACGGGTCGTACGAGAGAAAGTCGCCGACGACCGCGAAGTCGCCCTGCGCCTTGTTCTGCGCCAGCAGGCCGTACAGCAGCACGTCGTCGGTCGCGAAGGCGTCCACCTGGCCGGCCTGCAGCTGCGCGAACGACGCGGCGTGGTCGGGCGAGACGACGATCGTCATGTCGATCTTGAACTTCGCGGCGATCTCGCGCATCGTTTTTTCGTTCGTCGTGCCGCTGGTGACGACGACCTTTTTGCCGGCCAGGTCGCGGAAGGACTTGACGGGCGAGCCCTTCTTCACCATCAGCTTGGTGCCCGCGACGAACATCGTCGGCGAGAACGCGACCTGCTTCTGGCGCTCGAGGTTGTTGGTCGTCGAGCCGCACTCGAGATCGACCTTGCCGCTGACGACGGCGGGGATGCGCGTGTCCGACGTGACCGGCACCCAGTTGATGCGCAGCTGGCGGCCGAGCGCGTCGCCGATCGCATCGACGAGCTGCTTGCACAGGTCGATGGAGTAGCCGATCGGCTCGCCGCGCGCCGACAGGTAGGAGAACGGGATCGACGACTCGCGGTGGCCGATCGAAATCGCGCCGGTCTCGCGCACCTTTTGCAGCGTGCCGCTGAGCTGGGCCGGCGCCTCCTGCGCGACTGCGTGCAGTGCGGCCAGCGCGAGCGCGCCGGCGGCTGCGGCGCGAACGAGAGTGAAAAAACTCATCGCGGTGGCCTCGTTCAGGCCGGAATCGGGTGCGCCTTGGCGTCGGCCTCGGCGTCGATCCTGACCAGGTTCGCGGCGGCGGCGTCTTCCGACAGCAGCTCGCCCTCCCACTTCGCGACGACCGCGGTCGCGATCGAGTTGCCGACCGCGTTGGTCGCCGAGCGGCCCATGTCGAGGAAGGTGTCGACGCCCAGGATCAGCAACAGCCCGGCCTCGGGAATGTGGAACTGGTTCAGCGTCGCGGCGATCACGACCAGCGAGGCGCGCGGCACGCCGGCCATGCCCTTGGAGGTCAGCATCAGGATCAGCATCATCGTGATCTGGGTGCCCAGCGGCACCGCGATGCCGTAGGCCTGCGCGATGAACAACACCGCGAAGGTGCAGTACATCATCGAGCCGTCCAGGTTGAACGAGTAGCCCATCGGCATCACGAAGGCCGAAATTTTTCGTTTCACGCCGAAGCGGTCGAGCGCGTCCAGGATCTTCGGGTACGCGGCCTCGGAGGAGGCGGTCGCGAACGACAGCAGGAAGGCCTCCTTGATCAGCACCAGCAGCTTGAACACG
>DASYCA010000088.1:0-4941 GCA_036500445.1 Burkholderiaceae bacterium
CGAGCGCGGCAACAAGGGCGCGGCGTTGACGACCTACATTTCGCTCGCCGGACGCTATCTGGTGCTGATGCCGAACAATCCGCGCGGCGGTGGCGTCTCGCGCCGCATCGAGGGCGAAGACCGCGAGGAGCTGAAAGAGAACCTCGACCAGCTCGAGTACCCGAAGGGCATGAGCCTGATCGCCCGCACCGCCGGCATCGGCCGCAGCGCCCCCGAGCTGCAGTGGGACCTGAACTACATGCTCAAGCTCTGGACCGCGATCGACGGCGCGTCCAAGGCGGGCAAGGGCGCGTTCCTGATCTACCAGGAGTCGAGCCTGGTGATCCGCGCCATTCGCGACTATTTCACTGCAGATGTCGGCGAAATCCTGATCGATACCGACGACATCTACGACCAGGCCCAGCAGTTCATGGCCCACGTGATGCCCGAGACGGCGCACAAGGTCAAGCGCTACCGGGACGACGCGCCGCTGTTCAGCCGCTTCCAGATCGAGCACCAGATCGAGACCGCGTTTTCGCGCACCGTGAACCTGCCCTCGGGCGGAGCGATCGTGATCGACCACACCGAGGCGCTGGTCTCGGTCGACGTCAACTCGGCCCGCTCGACGCGCGGCTCCGACATCGAGGAAACCGCGACCCGCACCAATCTGGAAGCCGCCGACGAGATCGCGCGCCAGATGCGGCTGCGCGACCTCGGCGGCCTGATCGTCGTCGACTTCATCGACATGGAAGAGTCGAAGAACCGCCGCGAGGTCGAAACCCGGCTGCGCGACGCGCTCCGGCAAGACCGCGCGCGGGTCCAGTTCAGCTCGATCAGCAAGTTCGGCCTGCTCGAACTCAGCCGCCAGCGCCTGCGCCCGGCGCTGAGTGAAGGCTCACACATCACCTGCCCGCGCTGCAACGGCACCGGCCACATCCGCGACACCGAATCCAGCGCGCTGCAGATCCTGCGCATGGTCCAGGAGGAGTCGATGAAGGACAACACCGCCGCCGTGCATGTGCAGGTGCCGGTCGAAGTCACGTCCTTCTTGCTGAATGAAAAGCGCACCGAGATCACGAAGATCGAGCTGAAGCAGCGCGTGACCGTGCTGCTGGTGCCGAACAAGGCGCTGGACACGCCGAACTACCGGCTCGAGCGCCTGCGCCACGACGATCCGCGCCTGGAGAACCTGCAGGCCAGCTACACGATGATCGACGAGCCCGAAGAGGAGGTCGGCATCACGCGGCGCGAGAAGACCAAGGCCAAGCAGGAGCCGGTCATCAAGGGCATCCTGCCCGAGACGCCGGCGCCGGTGGCCGTGCCCAAGCCCGAGCCGATCGTCGTGCCCGCACCCGCCGCGCCGGTCGCCGCAGCACCGGCCCCGATGCCGGCGGGTGGCGGTTTCTTCGGCTGGGTCAAGAAGCTGTTCGGTGGCGAGACCGCCCCGGCGGTCGCCGCGCCGGTGGCCGCTTCCACGGCGCCGGCCAAGCCGGCCGATGCCCGTGAGGGCCGCGGTGAGCGTGGCGAACGCGGTGGCCGTGGCGGACGCGGTGGACGCGACGGCGGCCGCGACGGCAAGCGCGGCGAGGGTCGCGGCGAAGGCCGCGGTGGCGAACGTGCCGAGCGCGGCGAGCGCCCGGACCGCGCAGAGCGTGGCGAAGGCGCCCGCGCCGGCGAAGGCCGCGGTGGCGAAGCACGTGGCGAACGGGGTGACCGCGGCGAAGGCCGTGGCCGCCGCCCGGACCGCGCCGAGCGCGCGCCCGGCGACGACACCGCTCGCACCGAGACCCTCGAGGCCCGTGGCGACGAACGCGGCCCGCGTCCGCCGCGCGACGAGAACCAGCGCGGCGAAGCACGCGGCGAGGGCCGCCGCGGCCCGCGCCCCGAACGCGAACCGCGCCGCCCGCAGCCGGTCGAAGGCGCGCCCGGCGACGACGCCGCGGTGCCGCAACAAGCCTTCGTCGATTCGCTGCCGGTCGGCGGCGAGACCCCCGAGAGCGGCGAGGCGCAAGCCGAACGCCAGGGCCGGCGCCGCAACCGCCGCGGCGGACGCGGTGGCCGTGATCGCGACGAGAACGCCGCACCGAGCGACGAAGCCCGCGCCGACGCGCCCGAGGCGCTCGCCGCCGACGGCGAGCCGGCGGCCGATGCGGCGTCGAGCGCCGAGGCGGGCGCCCCCGCCGAGCTGGGCGAGAACGGCGAGCCGCGTCGCCGCGGTCGCGGCCGCGATCGCAATCGTCGCGAGCGTGCCCCGGAAGGCACGTCGCCGGAAGGCGTGATGGCCTCGGGCGAGGACCAGCCGGTCACGGCGGCGGCGCCTTACGTCGCGCAGTTCAGCGCGCCGCCGGTCGCTGCGTCGTACGAGGAAGCCGCCCACGCGGCGCCGGTCGAAGCGCCGGTCGAAGCGCTGGCGGCCCCGCTGGCAGCGCCCGCGGTGGCGCCGGCGCCGGTCGAATACGCAGCCGACGAGGCCGCGCCGATCGCCGCGCAAGCCCCGGTCGTCACCGCCCCGGCGCCCGCGCCGGTCGCGATGCCGGCCCCTGCGCCCGCCCCGGTCGCAGCGCCTGTCGCCGCGGCGCCGGCCATCACGCCGATGGCCGCGGCGCAGCCCGCGACGCCGCCGGCCGTGCCCGCGTTCGTGCTGCCGACCGACTCGCTGCAGGCCGTGGCCGAGGCCGCCGGGCTGCACTGGGTCAGCTCGGATGCCGAGAAGATCCGCGCCGTCCAGGCCCAGATGGCGGCGACGCCGGCGCCGGTCCACGTGCCGCGCGAACGCAAGCCGCTCGAGCGCATCGACGAGGGCCCGCTGGTGCTGGTCGAGACGCGCAAGGACTTGTCGCAGATCAAGCTGCCGTTCGAGACCCAGGGCTCTCAACCGCAGGCCTGACGCGCCATCCGTCAGCGATTTCACGCCGCCGCGGCTCTCGCCCGGCGGCGTCTTCTTTTCTGCATCTGCGGCGCGGCGTGCTGCGCTAGAGTCGGGCTCATCTCGAAGGAGAGAGCGATGCCGACGATCCCGCGCCTGATCTTCCTGGCCGTTTGCGCTTGCGCACCGCTGCTGGTGCACGCGGGCCCGCTCGACGAGCGCGCCGGGGAGGCGCACCTGAAGGCGGTCGCCGACGGCAACGTCGAGGCCCTGATGAGCGCCTATGGCGACGCGCCCACGATGGACTGGGTCGGCGGCCCGCTCGATGGCCGCTACCGCGGCAGCGACGCGATCCGCGAGGTCTGGAAGAAGTTCGCCGCCCTCAACGACGGCCAGCCGCGCACGCTGCAGCGCAGCGCGATCACGCAAAGCGGCAACCCCAAGGGCGTGACCCTGACCGTCAACGCCGAATACGTCGGCAAGACCACGATGCGCGTGCACCATGTGCTCGTCTACCGCGACACCCGGTTGAGCAGCGAGATCTGGCAGATCGACCCGTCGGCGCCGCTGACGTCCGCGTCGCCTTGAAGCGGGTGCGCCGCCCCTGGCGCGGCACGCTCGCCGTGCTGGCGGCGGGTGTCGTCACGGCCGGCGCCGGCGGCGTCGCCGAGGCCGCGCAGGTCGGCGTCCAGGTCCACGGCCCGCAAGGCGCGCCGGTGCAGGACGCGGTCGTCTGGCTCGAGAGTCCGGCCGGCGCCGGCAGGCCGAGCGCGAAGCCGGCCGAGATCCAGCAGCAGGACCAGGAGTTCGATCCCTTCGTGACCGTCGTCGGCACCGGCGCGCGCGTGCTGTTCCCGAACCGCGACAAGGTCAAGCACCACGTCTACTCGTTCTCGCCGGCCAAGCCCTTCGAGATCCAGCTCTACAGCGGCACGCCGGCCGCGCCGATCGTGTTCGACAAACCCGGCGTCGTCGTGATCGGCTGCAACATCCACGACTGGATGCTGGCCTACGTGGTCGTGCTCGATTCGCCCTGGTTCGCGAAGACGGCCGCCGACGGCCATGCCGAGATCGCGGCGCTGCCGGCCGGCCGCTACACGCTGCATGTCTGGCACCCGTACCAGACGACGGACGCGGCGACGCAGATCGTCGAGCTCGGCAGCGCCGGCGTGCATCCCGAACTGGATACGACGCTCGCGCTGTCGGTGCCACCGCGCAAGCCGCGCCGACCCCTCGGCGAGACTTACTGAGGTCGGTTCCGAACGCGAATCAGGGCAGGCGTTCGAGCGCGCGCTGGTAGACCGCCGCGTGCATCAGCTCGTCCCAGGTCAGCGGCGGCGCCTGCGGCAGCAACGCGAGCCGGCGCGCCTCGCTGTCCGGGTCGGCCTGCCAGCGGCCCTGTTTGGCGCTTTGCGCCAGGCCGTCGAGCAACTCGTCGACGGCGCGGCCGCCGTCCAGCGACTGGTTGCACAGCAGCACCAGGTCGCAGCCCGCGTTCAGCGCGACCGCCGCGGCGTCGGCGTAGCTCACGACCGCGCCATTGATGCGGCGCGCGCCTTCCATGCTCAGGTCGTCGCTGAAGATCGCGCCGGTGAAGCCGAGCAGCTGGCGCAGGATGTCCTTCAGCCACAAGCCGGAAAAGCCGGCCGGCAGCAGGTCGACCTTCGGGTAGATCACGTGCGCGGGCATCACGCTGGTCAGGCTGGTGCTGAGCCACTCGTACGGGCGCGCGTCGTCGGCGAGGATCGCCTTCAGGCTGCGCTTGTCGACCGGGACCTCGGTGTGGCTGTCGGCCAGCACATGCCCGTGCCCCGGGAAATGCTTGCCGCAGTTGCCCATGCCGGCGAGCAGCAGGCCGTGCATCAGGCTCTTCGCGAGCAGCGTCGCGACGCGCGGGTCGCGGTGGAAGGCGCGGTCGCCGATCACGGCGCTGCGGCCGTGATCGAGGTCGAGCCCCGGCGTGAACGCGAGGTCGACGCCGCAGGCGCGCAGCTCGGCGCCGAGCACGTAGCCGGTCGCGGTCGCGGCGTCGCTCGCGGTCATCGCGCCGCTGCCGGCACCAAGGCTGCCGTCGTTCATCCACAGCTCGCCGAGCG
>DASYCA010000089.1:0-6496 GCA_036500445.1 Burkholderiaceae bacterium
CGCGCAGCCAGCCCGGCGCGCCGACCCGGCGCAGCACGTCGTGCGCACGGATGACCGTGAACATCGCGACCGCGACGTGCATCGACGGGCAGGCGTTGCCGGCCGCGTCGACGCCTTGCAGCGTCTGGAAGCCGGGCAGCCCGGAGACGCCGATCGCGAGCGGCGGGATCTGCGTCGGCCAGAAATAGAACAGCGTGAGCCCGGTGATGCACAGCCCGCCGACCCAGAGGCCGTAGACGATCAACTCCGCGAACGAGCGCTGCAGGCTCGGCGCGGTGCCGACGTAGACCCACAGCGACAGGTAGGCGCTCAGGGCCTGCGGCACGAACGGAACCAGCCGGTCCAGCGCCGTCAGCGGCATCACGAAGGGCGCGTGGATCGGGTGGCGCAGCAAGTGAAAATAGCCGATGAAGAACAGCCAGGTGAAAGCCGTGATGCCGACCCCTTTCAGCAGGAAGAGGTGGCGCATGCGCCAGCCCAGTTCGCGCGGCCAGGGCAGCGATGGGGGGCGTGGCGTCTCGGGCGATTCGGCCGGGGTGTCGTGGTGAGGGGACTGCACGACGCCGATCTTGCCTGAAGCGCCGGCGGCGCCGTGCGCGCGTCAAGGTTCGGTGTCAGGGTTCGAGCAAATAGACCTCGGCCGCGGCGCGTTCGGCCGCGCTGTGGCCGGCCAGCGCCCGATCCCATTCCGGGCCACGCGCGCTCTCGTGCGGCGCCAGGCCGGACACCATCTGCGTGACCTCTTCGGCCCCGGCGTCGAATTCCGCGACCTCGCGCCGATCGGCCAGGAACAAGCGGGCCACGCCCGAGCCGCCCGAATCGATCACGACGAGGTACTTCGCGGGCGGCTCATGCGTCTCGTGGACGTGCTTGCCCGGGTGCTCCATGCCAAAGCCTTGTCCCATGATGCCTCCTCGATTCGGTCGCGTCGGTGGGCAGAGTCTATGAAGTGCCGCGTGACCGCGTCGATCGCAGGGATGATCGACAATAAGGCTCCATGCGTTTCATCACCCTGCTCGCCGCGACCGCGGTGCTGGCCTCGCTGGCCGGCTGCCACACCCTGCCGACGTCACCGGCGCCGGTCGCCACGGCACCGGCGGCGGCGGCGAATCCTGCGACGCGCGCGGCCCAGGTGCATGCCGACCTCGCGGCCGAGAAGCAGCGGCTGTCGGATCTGTTCCGCGGCACGCCGGTCGTGTTCGCGCTCGCGGCCGACGGCAGCCTGCGCGCCGAGGTGCCGCTGGCGTTCTCGTTCGACCCGGGCCGATCCGGCGTGAAGCCACCGCTCGCCGCGGTGCTGGACCGCGTCGCCGCGGGCCAGCTGCGCGAGCCGACCAAGATCTGGATCGCCGCGCCGCCCGACGACGCGGCCGCGAAGGGCTCGCCGCTCGCGACCGAGCGTGCGAACAGCGTGCGTGCCTACCTGATCGCGAAGGGCCTGGATGGCGCCCGCGTGATGACGCCGGCGCTGCATGTGACGGCGCTGGTGCGCCTGCTGATCACTGACGCGGCCGGGCCCTGAGCTCGGCGCGGGCCAGCTGGATGCGGCCCTCCGGCGGCAGCTGAGCGGCCTGCGCCGCGTGCGCGTTCGCGAGGCGGCGCGCCTGGGCGGCGCTGGCCTCGACCTCGCGCCGCATCGGGCTGTCGGCCGGCTCGAGCCGGGCCAGCCGCTCCCAGTTCTGCGCGGCGGATTCGAAGTCGCCGCGGTCCAGCGCCAGCGATCCGGCCAGGGTCAGGGCCTGCTGGCTGGTCGGGTCGATCTGCAGCGCCATGTCGATCAGGCGCTGCGGGTCGTCGGCTTCGGTGCGCCGCGTCGTGACGGCGGCCGAGAACGCGTATTCGGCCAGCAGCGTCGCGTCGTCCGGCCGCAGCCGGGTCGCGTTGCGGAAGGCCACGACGGCCTGCGCATGCTGGCCCTGCGCCGACTCCGAGCGGCCGAGCGCCTGCCAACCGGCGGCATCGACCGGCGACTGGGTCGAGACCCGGGTCTGGACCGGCCGCTCGAGCGCCGGGCTGGTTGACGGCGACGCGCCGTCTACCGGCTTGAGGGCCGCAAGCGCGCCGACCGTCAGCAAGATCGCGCACATCAGAGAGGCGGGCAGCACGAACCGTCGCATGGCGTCACTCCTGGTGAACGTTGAAGGGATGCAGCGCTTCATTGCAAGACGCGCGCCGCCTTCCGTGCCCGCGGCGAACGCGATGGTCGCGGCGCGTGAACTGGCCAACGAATCACCTCGCTTGAGGCCCTCGCGGCCGCTACATCTGCTCACGCCTGCAGCTCACCTGTTCAATAGATCACGGTTGCGCTTGCTCACAGGTGACGCATCCGCACGCACGAACTCCCCAAAAGCGTCGCTAAGCTGTCCAGACGCGTGCCGCGTTTTGCTGGATGGGACCAAACGCGGCAGCTTTACTCCATTTCAGCGCCGGCCAGGCGTGGGCACGTGATCTGCACATTTGATCGCGGATCGGCACACGTATCAAAAAGCCCGCCGACCATTTCGAGGGGATCCAAACCATGTTCGGCCACCGCCTGTTCGGCATCACGACGAAAGCTCGCCCGCACGCCGCGCGCCTGCCGGCCGGGCGCATGCCGCCGCTGGCGGCGGGCGGCTGGCTCAAGCGCGAGGCCGCGATCATGGGCACCGCGATCGGGGTCGAGCTCTGGGCCGATGACGCCGAGCAGGCCCGCGCCGCCACCGACGCGGTGCTGGCCGAGATGCACCGCATCGACCGCGCGATGAGCCCGCACAAGCCGGACTCCGAGCTCTCGCGCATCAACCGCGACGCCGCGACGAGCGCGGTGCGCGTGAGCGCCGAGATGCTGCGCCTGCTGCAGCGCGCGAACGAATTCTCCGAACTGTCGAACGGCGCCTTCGACATCACCTATGCCGCCGTCGGGCAGCTGTACGACTACCGGCGCGGCATCGCGCCGAACGAGGCCGAGCTGGCGCGTGCGCGTGCGCTGGTCGGCTGGCGCAAGCTGATCATCGACCCGCAGGCGAGCACCGTGCGCTTCGCCGAGGCGGGCATGCGCATCGACCTCGGCGGCTTCGCGAAGGGCCACGCGGTCGACACCGCAAGCAGCATCCTGCGCGAGCTCGGCATCCAGCATGCGAACGTCAGCGCCGGCGGCGACAGCCGCGTGACCGGCGACCGCCGCGGCCGGCCCTGGACGATCGGCGTGCGCGATCCGCGCCGCCCCGGCGAGATGGTCGCGGTGCTGCCGCTGGAGAACGTCTCGATCTCGACCTCGGGCGACTACGAGCGCTTCTTCGACGCCGGCGGCGTGCGCCACCACCACCTGATCGACCCGGCCACCGGCCGCTCGCCCAGCGGCGTGCACAGCGTGACCGTGCTGGCCGAGGACGGCCTGACGACCGAGGCGTTCTCCAAGTGCGTGTTCGTGCTCGGCGTCGAGCGCGGCCTCGATTTGATCGAGGCGCAGACCGGCGTCGACGCGGTCGTCGTCGATGCGGGCGGCGCGCTGCACTACTCGAGCGGGCTGCTGTTCAAGGACCCGGCGACGCGACAGTGAAGCCGGTCCGGAACATCGAGAACACACAGAACAACCAGCGGGAGAAGACGTCGATGAACAAGACCTGGACCCAGCGCGGAGCTGCCCTGACGAGCGGCGCCGTTCTCGCGGCCGTGCTCGCCGCCTGCAGCGGCGGCAGCACCAGCGATTCCGCCACCGTCACGGTGCAAGGCGACGTGCCGATCGCCTACGCGATGCGCGTCAACACGATCGGGGCGAATCCCACCAACGGCGGCCCGACCGCGCCGGGCGGCGACCTGATCATCCGCGAGAAGTCCTCGGCGAGCGCGCCCGAGCACAACATGACGGCGCAGTTCACGCAAGGCAAGGGCGACGTGAGCGGCCCCGACGTCTCGTACGACGGCAAGAAGATCGTCTTTGCGATGCACTGCCCGACGTCCAACACCTCGATGATCAATGGCGTCGCCGCCTGCACCGGGCGCTGGAACCTGTGGGAATACGACATGACGACCGGCGGCCTGACCGGCGGCACGTTCCGGCGCATCACCAGCAGCACCGACTCCGACGACGTCGACCCGACCTACCTGCCGGCCGGCAAGGGCTTCGTGTTCACGTCGAACCGCCAGGACACCTCGCACGTCAACCAGGCGCTCGGCCAGACCTACTACGCACTGGACGAGTACGAGCGCGAGCGCGTCTTCAACCTGCACACCATCGACGCGAAGGGCGGCAGCCTGACCCAGATCTCGTTCAACCAGAGCCACGACCGCAGCCCGACGGTGCGCCTGAACGGCGACATCATGTTCTCGCACTGGGACCACGTCGGCGGTCGCAACCACTTCAAGATCTTCACCGCGAAGCCCGACGGCACCAACCTGTTCGTGCTCTACGGCGCGCACAGCGACGGCAACAGCTTCCTGCACCCGCGCGACATGGACCCGAACGGCAAGTACGCCGGCAAGGTCGCCTCCGACCTGATGCCGCTGTCCCGGACCCACGAGGGCGGCGCGCTGGTCTTCGTCGATGCGCTGAACTACTCCGAGCAGAACACCCCGGCGCAGGCCGGCGTGCCGGCCAGCGGCGGGCAGAGCTACCCGACCGACCACGTGCTGAGCTTCGACCGCGGCGCCTCGCAGTACGGCCGCATCACGACCCCGTACCCGCTGTGGGACGGCACCGACCGCGTGCTGCTGTCGTACACGCCGTGCGAGGTCACGAAGGCCGGCGTGGTCGTCTCGTGCGCGACCCTGTCGGCCGCCGAGATGGCGACCTTGACGGACCCCGACGACATGCTCGTCAGCGACATCCAGGCCAACCCGCTGCAGGACAACGTGCCGCCGTCCTATGCCGTCTACATGTTCGACCCGGCCAAGCAGACCTGGCTGATCGTCGCGGCGCCGCCGAGCGGCTTCATGTACACCCACCCGGTCGCGCTGCTCGCGCGCACCGAGCCGAACGCGCCCGACCCGAGCGCGGTCGACGCGACGATGGCCGCCGCCAACGTCGGCCTGCTCGACGTGCGCAGCATCTACGACACCGACGGCCTCGGCCGCATGGGCGACCCGGTGCTGAGCGCCGCCGACCTGCGCGCCGGCTGCACGACCGCGATCGCGAAGACGGCGCCGAGCGACCCGACCGACACCCGGGCCCAGGTCGCCGACATCGTCCACATCAAGGACCCGGCCAATCCGGCCTACGGCTGCGCGCCGGGGCGCTTCATCCGCGCGGTGCGGGCGGTCGCGCCGCCGACCAACCAGATGAACATGCGCGGCGCGATCGGCGAGACCGAGTTCGAGATGCAGCAGATCCTCGGCTACGCGCCGATCGAACCGGACGGCTCGTTCACGCTGAAGCTGCCGGCCAACACGCCGATCGCGCTCGCGGTGATCGACGATCAGGGCCGCGCGTTCCAGACCCACACCAACTGGATCCAGGTCCGCCCGGGCGAGAAGCGCACGTGTGATGGCTGCCACAGCCCGCGCCGTGGTGGCGCGCTGAACTCGGGCACGGTGCTCGCGACGCAATCGGCCGCGCTGCTGCCCGCGATGGCCAGCGCCCACCAGACCGGCGAGACGATGTCGCTGACGCGCACCCGGCTGGACCCGACCGCGCTGCAGGTCACCGGCGACCCGGTCTACAGCGACATCTGGGCCGACACCAGCAAGACCGGCGTGACCGCGCGCAGCTCGATCGCGCTGCGCTACACCGGCAACACGAACCCGGCCGACGACCTGACGACGGCCGTGCCGACCAACGGCATCATCAACTACCCGGACCACATCCAGCCGCTGTGGACGAAGCCGCGCGGGACGGGCGGTGCCAATACCTGCACCAACTGCCACACCGCGCCGGACAAGCTCGACCTGACCGCGACGATCGCCGGCAGCGGCCGCGTGAACTCGTACGACCAGCTGATGATCGGCGTGCCGCTGCTCGACGCGAACGGCGCGCCGGTGTTCCGGATCGAGGAGGGCGTCAACGTCATCGCGCGCGCCGATGCGCTGGTCGACACCGCGGCGGACGAAGGCATGGCGCTCGGCCTGGCGCGCAAGAGCCGGCTGATGGAGATCATGTCGGGCCAGAGCCTGATGTCGAGTGCGAGCGCGAAGACCGCGCACCCGAACCCGCCGTCGACCGCGCCGGACCACTCATCGATGCTGAACGCGGCCGAGAAGCGCCTGGTCGCCGAATGGATGGACCTGGGCGGCAAGTACTACAACGACCCGTTCGACGCCAACAGCGGCGTGCGCATGCTGCCGGCGCTGGACCAGGCCTCGTTCACGGCGCAGGTGTTCCCGATCATCACCGCGACCTGCGGCGCGAGCTGCCACCAGGCGATCGGCAGCAGCAAGTCCGCGGTACCGGTCGGCACCTCGTTCCGCAACAACCGCTTCGTGCTCACCGGCGATGCGGAGGGCGACTACAACGTGACGCTGACGATGATCTCGGATGCCTGCCACCCCGAGACGAGCTACCTGCTCAGCAAGCCCTCGACCG
>DASYCA010000090.1:0-4712 GCA_036500445.1 Burkholderiaceae bacterium
CTAGAGCTCGCCGAGACCCGAGGTCTGCATGAACGTCCCGATGTTCTCCCTGCCGCTCGCCTGCGATGCCGATGTGGTGACCGCGCGGCTGTCGGCGCGCCGTGCCGTCGAGCTGCTCGGGATGGACCGGCAGAGCCAGACGCGGGTGGCCACCGCCGTCTCCGAGATCGCGCGCAACGCCGTCGTGCACGGCGGCGGCGGTCAGATGGCGTTCGCGATCGACCGGCTGCCGGCGCCGACCGTGATCGAGGTGCAGATCACCGACCAGGGGCCCGGCATCGAGGCGCTCGACGAGGTGCTGCTCGGCCGCGTGCAATTCGAGCCCGGCTTCGGCCAGGGCTTGCAGAGCGCGCGCCGGCTGGTGCACGACATGGCCGTCGTCAGCGCGCCCGGCAAGGGCACGCAGGTGCGGCTGCGCCAGCGCATCCCGAGCGAGCTGGCCGCGCGGCTGACGCGCGCGCGCATCGATGCGATCACGCAGGCCGCGCCTTCGCGGGGCGTCGACCCGATGACGGTGCTGCACCAGCAGAACATCGAGATCGTCGAGAGCCTGGACGGCCTGCAGGCCCGCACCGACGAGGCCGAGCGGCTGAACCGCGAACTCGACGAGACGAACCGCGGCGTCGTCGCGCTGTATTCCGAGCTCGACCACAAGGCCGAGCAGCTGCGCCAGGTCAGCGATCTGAAATCGCGATTCCTTTCCCACATGAGCCACGAGTTCCGCACGCCGCTGAGCTCGATCCTGGCGCTGTCGCGGCTGCTGAGCGACCGCGTCGACGGCGAACTGAACCCGGAGCAGGAGAAGCAGGTCGAGTACATCCGGCGTTCGGCACAGGACCTGCTCGAGATGGTCAACGACCTGCTCGATCTGGCCAAGGTCGAGGCCGGCAAGCTGGACATCAAGCCCGACGCGTTCACGGTCTCCGAGCTGTTCGGCTCGCTGCGCGGCTCGCTGAAACCCCTGCAGCAGGGGCGCGAGGTCGAGCTGGTGTTCGAGGAGCCGGGCGAGCTGCCGCCGATGTTCGCCGACGAATCGAAGGTCACGCAGATCCTGCGCAACTTCGTCTCGAACGCGCTCAAATTCACCGAGCGCGGGCGCGTCACGGTGCGGGCCCGGCTGCTGGCCGACGCGAACCAGATCCGCTTCGAGGTTGCCGACACCGGCATCGGCATCGCGGCCGACCAGCAGAAGCACCTGTTCGAAGATTTCTCGCAGCTCGACGGCCGGCTGCAGCATGGCGGCACCGGCCTGGGGCTGTCGCTGTCGCGGCGGCTGGCGACGCTGCTGGGCGGCGAGGTCTCGGTCGACAGCGCGCTCGGCAAGGGCTCCGTCTTCGCGCTGGTGTTGCCGGTGCGCTGGGGCGAGGTGCGCAAGCCGACGGTGCCGGTCGCCGACCAGCCGCGCATCCTGGTCGTCGACGACGAGGAGTCGTTCCGCTACGTGCTCAAGCACATCGCGCAGGACGCCGGCCTGCAGGTCATCGAGGCGGTCGACGGCATCGAGGGCATGCGCCGCGCCGGCGACGACGCGCCCGAGGTGATCGTGCTCGATCTGCAGATGCCGCGGCGCAACGGCTTCGAGATGCTGGCCGAGCTGGCCGCGAGCACCGCGCTGGCGGCGATCCCGGTGATCGTCTGCACCTCGCAGGCCCTGACCCTGGAGCAGAAGCTGTCGTTGTCGGGGGCCTACGCGATCGTCGCGAAGCACGACCTGTCGCGCGACGGCCTGACCGCGTTGATTCGGGCCGCCCTGGCCACCCGCAAGGAGACCACGCCATGAACGAGACGGCGCAAACACGGATCCTGAACGTCGACGATGCCGAGGTCGCGCTCTACACGAAGACGCGCATCCTGCGCCATGCCGGCTACAGCGTGACCGAGGCGCTGACCGGCCGGGAGGCCTTGCGGCGCGTCGAGAACGACCAGCCCTCGCTGGTGCTGCTCGACGTGCGGCTGCCCGACATCAGCGGCACCGAGGTCTGCCGCATCATCAAGGAGCGCTGGCCCTCGACGATGGTGCTGCAGACCTCGGCGACCTACGTGACCGCGGCGGACCGCACGCGCGGGCTGGACGGCGGCGCCGATTCGTACCTGACGCAGCCGATCGACCCGGCCGAGCTGGTCGCCGAAGTGCGCGCGCTGATGCGGCTGCACGCGGCCGAGGAGTACGTGCGCGGCCTGAACGACGACCTCGAGCGCCGCATCGCCGAGCGCACCTCCGAGCTGCGCGTGAAGAACGTCCGGCTGGTCGAGCAGATGGCGCAGCGCGAGCGCATCGAGACGGCGCTGTTCGCGACGCAGCGGCTGGAGGCCGTGCAGCAGGTCGGCGCGGTGCTGCGCAACGACCTGCGCACCCCGCTCTCGCTGGCCAGCGTGCTGATCGAGTCGGCGCTGGCGCAGCCCGGCGACCCGGCGGCGAACGCGGCGCTGAAGGACGCGCTCGCGGCGCTCGCCGGCGTCGCGCGGCTGGCGGTGCGCTACCTCGAGGGCATCCCCGACACGCCGGCGCAGGCGATCGACGTCGCAGCGCGGCTCGGCGAGATGCAGGCGTGGCTGGAAGCGGCGTCGGGCGTGAAGGTCCACATCGCGGCGGAGGCGGGCGGCCGGCGCCCGATGGCGCAGGCCCACGCCGAAGCGCTGGAATCGGCGATCCTGAACCTGGTGCTGAACGCGCGCGACGCCATCGGGTCGGACGGCATCGTGACGATCGACCTGCGCCACCGCCAGCGCACCGAGTCGACCGACGCCCTGACCGCGGGGGCGTACGTCGTGGTCACCATCGCCGACCGCGGGACCGGCATGAGCGCGTCGGTCGCTGCCCACGCCGGCGAGCCCTTCTTCTCGACCCGCGGCAAGACCGAAGGCGTCGGGCTCGGGCTGAACCAGGTGCGCCAGTTCGCGCAGTCGGTCGGCGGCGAGCTGCTGTTCAAGAGCGACCGCCAGGGCACCGCCGCCGAGCTCTGGCTGCGGGCCAGCGAGGGCTGAGGCTCGCGTCGAATCGCCGCGAGACCTCCGACGCACCGCCGATGTTCCGACTCAAGGCCTTCATCGTCGAGGACAGTGCGGTGATCCGCGAGAACCTCATCGCCGCGCTCGAAGAGCTCGCGCCGGTCGACGTGGTCGGCAGCGCCGACGATGAACTGGGCGCAACGGCCTGGTTGGTGGCTCGCGCGGGCAGCATCCATTTGTTGGTTGTCGACCTGTTCCTGAAGTCCGGCAGCGGGCTGGGCGTGTTGCAGGAGGCGGTCGCGCGCACGCCCGGGCTGCGCGTCGTGGTGCTGTCGAATTTCGCGACGCCGGAGATGCGGGTGCGCTGCCTCGCGATGGGCGCGAGCCGGGTGTTCGACAAGTCGAACGAGATCGACGCGCTGATCGTCTACTGCGAAGAACTCGCCGGCGGCCTCACCTGAACCGCGCTCAAGGCCCGACCGCGGATTCGAGCTCGGCCTTGGACATCTTCGAGCGGCCCTTGATGCCGCGCTTCGCGGCCTCGCGGTACAGCTCGTCGCGGGTGCGGCCCGCGGCGCCGGCGTGCGAATTCTTGCCGCCGCGGTGCTCCGGCGACGGCCCGTCCAGTGAGCTGCGGCTGGCGGTCTCGGATTCGCCCGCGCGCGCCCGGTCCTTGTTGACCGTGGCCGCCGCGATGCGCTCGGCGACCTTCTCGCCGCGGCCGTGCGCCTCGGCGCCGTCCTTGATGTGCTGGTACTGGCGTTCGCGCTTGTCGCTCCATTTGTCTTGCGGCATGAGGGTCTCCTTCAAGGGGGCAGGGGCTTCAACCATAGGTGCGGAGCGCGGGCGTCAGCGTAGGAATCCGATGAGCTTGCGCGTCGGACAAGTCCCTGCGTTCCGCTCGGCGTCAGGTCGCCAGCGCGGCGTCCAGCCGCTGGACCAGCGCGATCAGGCCCTCGTGCAGCGTGGCCCCTTGCGCGGCGATCGCGCCGCGCGAGTCGAGCGCGTCGAGCATGCGCTCCAGCGTGACCAGCTCGCCGAGCAGCGCCGTCGCGCCGACCGCGCCGAGCGCCCCGCGAATCGAATGGCAGACGGTGCGCCAGCGCAGGATCAACGCGTGCTCGTCGCCGTTCGAATCCAGCAACTCGGGCAGGCCCTCGCGGTAGGTGCTCGCAAAGCGCCGCAACACGCGCAGCGCCGCGGGCAGCTGGCCGGCGACGAAGCGCAGCGCGGCATCGAGGTCCAGGCCGTCGACGGCGGCGAGCCGCTCGCGCAGGCCCGTCTGCTGCGCGAGCTGCTGCGGCGCGTCGGCTTCCGGGGCGGCGGGCTGGTCGCGCAGCGGCAGCCAGCGCAACAGCGTCGTGTGCAGCAGCGCCGGGTCGATCGGCTTCGCGACGTGGTCGTTCATCCCGGCGGCCAGGCACGCCTCGCGGTCCTCGAGGAACGCGTTCGCGGTCATCGCGACGATCGGCAGCGCCAGGCCGCTGCGCTGGCGGATCAGGCGCGCCGCCTCCAGCCCGTCCATCACCGGCATCTGCACGTCCATCAGCGCGAGGTCGTAGCCGCGCGTCAACGCGAGTTCGACCGCGCGGGCGCCGTCCCAGGCGCTTTCGACGATCAGCCCGGCGGCGCGCAGCAGCTCCTCGGCGACCTCGCGGTTGACCGGGTTGTCCTCGGCCAGCAGCACGCGCTGGCCGGCGTGGCGCTCGCGCAGGATCGCCTCGAAGTCGGGCGCGGACGCGCCGCCCGTGCCGGGCGCCGCG
>DASYCA010000091.1:0-8227 GCA_036500445.1 Burkholderiaceae bacterium
CCCCCGACACCGGCAACATGGAGGTGCTGACGATGTTCGGGACGCCGGAGCAGCAGGACATGTGGCTGCGGCCGCTGCTGGAGGGCAGGATCCGCTCGTCGTTCGCGATGACCGAGCCGGACGTCGCCTCGTCGGACGCGACCAACCTCGAAGCCCAGATCACGCGCATTGGCGACGAGTACGTGATCAACGGCCGCAAGTGGTGGACCTCGGGCATCGCCGACCCACGCTGCGCGTTCATCATCTTCATGGGCAAGAGCAACCCGACGAACCCGGACAAGTACCGCCAGCAGTCGATGGTGCTGATCCCGCGCGACACGCCCGGGATCACCGTCGTGCGCAACCTGACGGTGTTCGGCTACGACGACGCGCCGCACGGCCACTCCGAGGTGCTCTACGAGAACGTGCGCGTGCCGCTCGACCACATCCTGCTCGGCGAGGACCGCGGCTTCGAGCTCGCGCAGGGCCGGCTCGGGCCGGGCCGCATCCACCACTGCATGCGCCTGATCGGCCGCGCCGAGCGCTGCCTGGACCTGATGTGCGAGCGCGTCAACGGCCGCGTCGCGTTCGGCAAGCCCCTGGCCAGCCAGACCGTGACGCTGGAGCGCGTCGCCGAGGCGCGCGTGATGATCGACCAGGCCCGGCTGCTGACGCTGCACGCGGCCTGGAAGATGGACACCGTCGGCATCAAGCACGCGCGCAAGGAGATCGCGATGATCAAGGTCGCCGCGCCGAAGATGGCCTGCCAGGTCATCGACTGGGCGATCCAGGCGCACGGCGGCGCCGGCGTCTCCGGCGACTTCCTGCTCGCCCGCTCGTACGCGCAGGCGCGCGGGCTGCGCATCGCCGACGGCCCGGACGAGGTCCATCGCAACCAGATCGGCCGGCTCGAGCTGGCCCGCTTCAAACCCACCGCTCATTGAGTCACCAGGAGAACCCGATGTACATGCCCCCGAATTCCAAGCTGAAACTCGATCCGAAGGACGAGTACACCCACCCCCCCGAGGCCGCCAGCAACTACAACGAAAGCATGTACTTCAATGCCTTCGACTCGAAGACCGGCATCGGCGCGTGGTTCCGCATCGGCAACCGCGTCAACGAAGGCCACGCCGAGATGAGCTGCTGCATCTACTTGCCCGACGGCAAGGTCGCGTTCATGTTCAACCGGCCGACGATCACCAGCAACGACGCGATGGATGCGGCCGGCATGCGCTTCGACATCGTCGAGCCGTTCAAGCACCTGCGCTGCAGCTACGAGGGCGAGCTGCTGATCATGGACGACCCGCACGCGATGGCCGACCCGGGCAAGGCGTTCAAGACCTACCCGAAGAAGCACGGCTCGTTCGTGCTCGACTTCACCGGCGTCTCGCCGATGCACGGCGGCGAGATCGTCACGATGGACGGCAAGCCGATCGAGCTGAACCCGGAGGAATCGGTCTACCGCGGCCACACCGAGCAGTTCATGGCGGTCGACGGCGACTTCACGATCGACGGCAAGCGCTTCGAGATCAAGGGCGGCACCGGCTACCGCGACAAGTCCTGGGGCCCGCGCTTCTGGCACAGCTTCTTCTGGTACAAGTGGATTCCGGTCGCCTTCGACCGCGATTTCGGCGTGCTGCTGTCGATCAAGGGCCGGCCCGAAGGCGGCCCGAACCGCATCAGCGGCAACGTGCTGCGCAACGGCGTCTACGAGCCGGTCCTGAAGGGCGAGATCCAGACCGACTACGACGACGCCTGGTACCCGCGCGGCCTGACCGCGACGGTGACGACCGCGCAAGGCGTCTACGTCATCAAGGGCAAGGTCCTGTCGACGGTGCCGCTGCGCCACAAGCGCGTCGGCGCGACCGACTGGAGCACCTACACCCGCATCACCGAAAGCATGACCGAGTACACCTGCGAGGGCCGCACGGTGCTGGGCATGACCGAATACTGCGACGTGATGAACGACGGCGTGCCGATCTCCGAAGCGGGCGCGGCGAAGGTCGCGGCATGAGCTCGACGGAATCGCTGCTGGTCGAGCGCGACGGCGGCGTCGCGACCGTCACGCTGAACCGGCCGACCTCCAAGAACGCGCTCGACATCGCGCTGACCGACGCGCTGACCGCCAGCCTGCAGCAGCTGCAGCGCGACGACGGCGTCCGCGCGATCGTGCTGACCGGTGCCGGCGGCGACTTCTGCGCCGGCGGCGACGTCAAGGGCATGGGCCAGAGCGGCCCGCGCAGCCCCGAGCAGCGGCGCGCCGCGATGACACGCTACCGCGACCTGACGCTCGCGCTGCTCGGCCTGGACAAGCCGCTGATCGCCGCGCTCGACGGCGTCGCCTACGGCGCCGGCATGAGCATGGCGCTGACGGCCGACATCGTGCTCGTCAGCACGCGCGTGCGTTTGGCGATGGTGTTCCACCGCATCGGCCTGGTGCCCGACGTCGGGGCATGGTTCACGCTGCCGCGCGTCGTCGGCCTGCAGCGCGCGAAGGAACTGATCTTCTCGGCGCGCGAGATCGGCGCCGAGGAGGCGCAGCGCATCGGCCTGGCGCTGGAAGTCCTCGCGCCGGAGGCGCTGATGCCGCGCGCCCGCGCGATCGCGCAGAGCTTCGCCGGCGCCTCCGCGACGGCGATGAGCCTGAGCAAGAAGGCGCTGCAATCGTCGCTGCAAAGCGAGCTCGCGACGATGCTGGACATGGAAGCGCTGTCGCAGCCGATCGCCGCCGCGAGCGAGTACGCGGCCGAGGCGGTGCGGCGTTTCGCCGCCAAGGAGCCGGCGCAGTTTCGCTGGCCCGCCGCCGCCCCCAAGACCTGACCCGAATCCGAAGACTCCCCACCATGATCGACTACGACAAGACCCGCGCCTGGCGCTCTGCCGATGTGCGCCATGCGTACACCTCCAAGGACAGCATCCTCTACGCGCTCGGCCTCGGCATCGGCAGCGATCCGCTCGACCCGAAGCAGCTGCGTTTCACCTACGAGAAGGACCTGGTCGCGCTGCCGACGATGGTGGCCGTGCTGGCCTCGCCCGGTTCGTGGATGCGCGAGCGCACCGAGCTCGGCATCAACTTCTTCAAGCTGGTGCACGGCGAGCAGGGCCTGACCCTGCACGCCCCGCTGCCCGCCGCGGCGACCTTGATCGGCCGCAGCCGCGTCACGCGCATCGTCGACAAGGGCGAGGGCAAGGGCGCGGTGCTGCACGTCGAGAAGGAGCTCACCGACGAGGCGAGCGGCCAGCTGATCGCCACCAGCGAGCAGGTGCTGTTCCTGCGCGGCGACGGCGGCTTTTCCAGCGGCGGCGGCGGCGATGCGCCGGCGCCGGCGCCCGCCGCGATGCCCGAGGGCGCGCCCGACCTCACGATCGAGATGCCGACGCGCGCCGACGCGGCGCTGCTGTACCGCCTGTCCGGCGACGTGAACCCCTTGCATGTCGATCCCGAGTTCGCCGCGAAGGCGGGCTTCCCGAAGCCCATCCTGCATGGCCTGGCGACCTACGGCATGGCCTGCCACGGGGTCGTCAGGCATTTCTGCGACTACGACCCGACGCGGCTGAGCTCGATCCGCGCGCGGCTGTCGTCGCCGGTCTATCCGGGCGAGACGCTGAGCCTGGACTTCTGGCGCGTCGGCACCCAGGAGATCGCGTTCCGTGCCCGCGTGCCCGCGCGCGACGTGGTCGTGCTGACGAACGGGCGGGCCACGCTGTGAGCGCCTTCTCGATTCCCCGCACGATGCGCGCCTGGCGCATCGAGGAGATCAGCGATGCCGGCCAGATGCAGCGGCGCGAGATCGAGGTGCCGGTCCCGGCGGCGGACCAGTACCTGGTGCGCGTCGAGGCCGCGGGCCTCGCGTTCGGCGACACGCTGATCGTGCGCGGCAAGTACCAGATCAAGCCGCCGCTGCCGTTCACGCCCGGCTCCGAGATCGTCGGCACGATCGTGCAAGGCGACGGCGGGCCGCTGGCGGTCGGCACGCGCATCGCGAGCTCCTGCCAGCAGGGCGGCTTCGCCGCATACGCCGTCGCGGCGCGGGCCGCGGCCTGGGCGATCGGCGCCGACGTGCCGGCCGGCGACGCGCTCGCGCTGCGCAGCAACTACCCGACCTCGCTGTTCGCGCTGCGCAACGCGGGCCATCTGAAGGCCGGCGAGACGCTGCTCGTGCATGCCGGCGCGGGCGGCGTCGGCAGTGCCGCGGTGCAGCTCGGCAAGCTGATGGGCGCGCGCGTGATCGCGACCGCGGGCGGCGCGCAGAAGGTCCAGGCCTGCCTGGAGGCCGGCGCCGATGCGGCGCTCGACTACCGCGGCGCCGATTGGGTCGCCGAGGTCAAGAAGCTCGCGCCGAACGGCGTCGACGTGGTCTATGACCCGGTCGGCGGCGAGACCGGCGTGCAGAGCCTGCGCTGCCTCGCGTTCGGCGCGCGCTACCTCGTGATCGGCTTCGCCGGCGGCACGCTGACGGCGCTGCCCGCGAACCGCTTGCTGCTGCACAACGCGAGCGCCGTCGGCGTGCTGTGGGGAGAGGTCCGCAAGCGCGAGCCCGCGCTCGCGACCGAGCTGACGCGCGAGATCTACGCCTGGCAGCGCGACGGCCAGCTGACGCCGCTGCGCGGTCGCGGCTACGACTTCGAGCAGGCGCCGCAGGCGCTCGCGGCGCTCGACGGGCGCGCCAGTGTCGGCAAGGTCTGGCTCGACATCGAACCGCGCAAGGAGTGATCGATGCAGGTCTTCGAAGGGCTGAAGGTGATCGACGCGGCGGGCTTCATCGCCGCGCCGGGCGCCGCGACGATCCTGTCGGACTTCGGGGCCGACGTCGTCAAGATCGAGGCGCCCGGTTCAGGCGACGGGTTCCGCAAGGTCTACAAGATCCCGAACCAGGCGGTGAGCGAGCACAACTTCCTGTGGATGCAGGTCGCGCGCAACCGCCGGGGGCTCGCGCTCGACCTGAAGCAGCCGCAGGGCCAGGCGGTGCTGCACCGGCTGGCGCGCTCGGCCGATGTGCTGATCGTCAACGCGCCGCCGCTCGTGCGGGCGAAGATGGGGCTCGCGTGGGAGCAGATCGAGCCGCTCAACCCACGCCTGATCTATGCCTCGTTGACCGGCTACGGCGAGACCGGGCCCGAGGCCGCGAAGCCCGGCTTCGACGCGACCACCTACTGGGCCCGCAGCGGCCTGGCCGATCTCGTGCGTCCGGATCCGGACGGGCCGCCGGCGAACCCCGCCAACGGCATGGGCGACCAGCCGACCGCCACGGCGTTGTTCGGCGCGATCGTCACCGCGCTCTACCGGCGCGAACGCACCGGACTGGGCGGCCGCGTCACGACCTCGCTGATCGCCAACGGCGCGTGGGCCAACGCGATGCAGATCCAGGCGGCGCTGGTCGGCGGCGAGGTCGTCTACCGCCAGCCGCGCACGCGGCCGCGCAACGCGCTGACGAACTACTACCGCTGCCGCGACGGCCGCTGGTTCATCCTGAGCCTGATCGCCGAAGAGCGCGACTGGCCGAGCTTCGCGCCGCTGGTCGGCCTGGCGCATCTGCTCGACGACCCTGCCTACGCAAGCGCGGCCGAGCGCCGTGCGCGGGCGGCCGCGCTGGCGTCGATGCTGGACACCGCGTTCGCGCAGCGCGACAGTGCCGAATGGCAGGCGCGGTTCGAGGCGGCCGGCCTGACCGCCGCGGTGATCTCGCGCGCCCAGGATGCCGCCGCCGATCCGCAAATGCGCCTGTGCGGTGCGCTGGTCGAAGCCGATGGCATCCCCGGAGCAGGCCTGACGGTCGACAGCCCGTTCCGCATCGACGGCGAGCTCAAGACCCGGCCGCGGCCGGCGCCCTCGGTCGGGCAGCACAGCGACGCGGTGTTGCGCGAAGCCGGCTTCAGCGCCGCCGAGATCGCGCAGTTGCGTGCGGCCGGCGTCGTCGGTTGACGCGCCCGCGCGAAATGGCCGACCCACGGGTGTGAAGCACGTCCTCGTTCTCGGTGCCACCGGCCTGGTCGGGCTGGCGGCGGTGCGCCATTTCGCGGCGCAGCCCGGCTGCCGGGTCACCGCGGTCTCGCGCCGCCGCTCGCCGCAGTGGCCCGAGGGCATCGCGCACCTGAGCCTGGACCTCGACGATGCGGCCGCGACCGCCGCGGCGTTCGGGGCGATGGAGAGCGTGACGCATGTCGTCTACGCCGCGGTGCAGGAGCAGGCCGACCTGGTCGCCGGCTGGACCGACGCCGAACACGTCGCGCGCAACGGCCGGATGCTGGCCAACGTGCTCGCACCGCTGACGCGGGTCGCCACCGGGCTGCGTCATGTCGCGGCGCTGCAGGGCCCCAAGGCCTACGGCGTGCACGTGCGGGCGCTGCCGGTGCCCTCGCGCGAGGGCCGTGACGAGCGGCGCGACGTGCCGAACTTCTACTGGCGGCAGCAGGACGAGCTGATCGAATGCCAGCGTGGGCAGGCCTGGAGCTGGACGGTGTTCCGCCCGGTGATGGTCGTCGGCGAATCGGTCGGGGGTTCGATGAACCTGGTGGCGACGCTCGGCGTCTATGCGGCGCTGATGCGCGAGCTCGGGTCCGAGTTGCCTTATCCCGGCGCGCTCGGCTTGATCAAGCAACCCAGCGACGTCGATCTGATCGCCCGTGCGATCGACTGGGCCGGCGAACACGACGCGGCGGCCAACCAGGTCTTCAACATCGACAACGGCGAGGTCTTCGGCTTCGAAACCGTCTGGCCGGCGATCGCGGAGGCACTCGGCATGGGTGCCGGGCGCGCCGCGCGCGTTGCAGCTGGCCGAGTTCCTGCCCGCCCAGGCCGCGGCCTGGGACCGGATCCGCGCCCGTCACGGCCTGCGCTCGCCGGCACTCGCGTCCTTCCTCGGCAGCTCGCCGATGCTGGCGGACTTCTCGATGGGCGCCGGCCCGAACGGGCTGGCCCGGCCGGCGCTGGTCTCCAGCGTCAAGCTGCGCCAGGCCGGCTTCCACGACACGCTCGACAGCGAGACGATGTTTCGCAAATGGTTCGCACGCTATCAGCAGCACCGGCTGCTTCCTTTCCCTGGAGACTCCCATGGCCAGCCCTGACAATCCGACCGCCGAATTGCAAGACGTCGCGCAGCTGCGCCGCGTCGGCGACCACATCGCGGTCGTGACCTTGAACCGCCCACTGGCGCGCAACGCGGTCAGCGTCGCGCTGACGCAGGCGCTTGCCGCTCACGTCAAGACGATCGAAGCCGATCCGACGATCCGCGTCGCGATCCTGACCGGTGCCGGCACGCAGGCCTTCTGCGCCGGCGCGGACCTGAAGGAGATGTCCACCGGCGCGACGCCGCTGCAGCGCTCGACACCCGACGGCGGCTTCGCCGGCTTCGTGTTCGCGCCGCGCAGCAAGCTGTGGATCGCCGCCGTCAACGGCGCCGCCGTCGCCGGCGGCTTCGAGCTGATGCTCGCGTGCGACATGGCGATCGCGTCCAGTACCGCGATCTTCGGCCTGCCGGAGGTCAAGCGCGGCCTGTCGGCGACGGCCGGCGGCATCTTCCGCCTGCCGCGCCGCGTGCCGCGCGGCGTCGCGCTCGAGATGATCGCGACCGGCGAGCCGATCGACGCGGCCCGTGCGCTCGCCTGCGGCCTCGTGAACCGCGTCGTCGCGCCGGACCAGGTGCTCGCCGAGGCGCTGCGCGTCGCCACGCTCGTGAGCCAGAACGCACCGCTGGCGGTCGCGGAGAGCCTCTCGGTCGCGCGCCGTGCGGACGACCTCGACGAGGCCGCGCTGCGCGAACTCGGGCGCGACGTGACCGCGCGCATCCACGCGACCGAGGACGCGAAGGAAGGGCCGCGCGCATTCGCCGAGCACCGCGCGCCGGTCTGGCAAGGGCGCTGAACCCGGAGCTTGAAATGAACGACAACGTGAAGATTCTCGCGACCCACCTGGCCTTTCCCGAGGGCCCGATCGCGATGCCCGACGGCTCGGTCGTGTTCGTCGAGATCGGTGCCGGGCAGCTGAGCCGCTGGCGGCCGAACGGCCAGGTCGAGGCCGTCGCCCAACCCGGCGGCGGCCCGAACGGCGCGACGTCGGACCAACGTGACCGAATCTACATCGCTCAGAATGGGGGAAACTGGATGCGTAACCCTGACCCCACTCGGGTTGAGCCCGGAATGAGTGGAGGCGTCCAGTGCGTAATCGATGGCGAGGCGGTGTGGGTGTCGCGGAATCCGCTCGCGCCCAACGACCTTTGCTTTGGGCCGGATGGATTGCTTTACGTGACCG
>DASYCA010000092.1:0-5119 GCA_036500445.1 Burkholderiaceae bacterium
GCAGGATCTTGCGCTGGATGTTGTAGCCGACCTTGATCTCTTCCTTGTAGTCGTCGGTCACGTTGTTGACGTGATCGAAGCCGCGCGGCTCGAAGAAGAAATGCCCGGCCTGACGCGTCGTCATCGAGACGCACCAGCCGAGAATGGCCGCGAGCGCCGGGTCGACGAAGAGCAGGCCATAGGCGATCACGAAGCTGATCGCGCTGATCAGGTGCAGCGTCTGGTTGATGCGGCTCTGGTGGTAGTAGCGGTGATCGTCCCAACGCTGGGTTTCCAGAAGCTTCATGAAATCGCGGACCATAAAACCTCGCAAGGCCGAAGAAACGCGCACCCCCTCGGCGCCCGTATGACGAAATGGTGATCCATCGTCGTGAAAACGGCGTGACTTGTCGGCCGTCTTGCGCGCTTGTCATCGAATTGTTGCGAAAGGCGCGCACGATCGCGTCATGAAACCGACGTCCGACGCGAGCTTTCTGGTCGAGAACCTCCCGGCGTCATCGCGCTCGCTGCGCGTGGCGTGCGTGACCGAAACCTATCCGCCGGAGGTCAACGGCGTCGCGATCACGCTCGCGCGCATCGTCGCCGGGCTGCACCAGCGGCACCACGACGTGCAGCTGATCCGGCCGCGCCGCGACGCGCTCGACGTCGCGGGCGGCACGATGCGCTTCAACGAAGTGCTGATGCGCGGCATGCCGATCCCGAACTATCCCGACCTGAAGATGGGCATGCCGGCCAAGCCGGCGCTGATCCGGCTGTGGACCCTGCAGCGGCCGGACGTCGTCCACATCGCGACCGAAGGGCCGCTCGGGTGGTCCGCGTTGCAGGCCGCCATCAAGCTGCGCCTGCCGGTGACCTCGGACTTCCGCACCAACTTCCACGCCTACAGCAAGCACTACGGCGCGGGCTGGCTGCGCCGGCCGATCGTCGCCTACCTGCGCAAGTTCCACAACCGCACCCATTTCACGATGGTGCCCACCGAAGCGCTGAAGCGCGAGCTCGCGGCCGAAGGGTTTCAACGCCTGAGCGTCGTCGCGCGAGGCGTCGACACGAGCCGCTTCAGCCCGGCGCGCCGGGACGCGGCGCTGCGCGAGTCCTGGGGCGTGCAAGCCGATGACCTCGTGATGCTGTACGTGGGCCGGCTGGCCGCGGAGAAGAACCTGCAGACCCTGGTCACGGCCTACGCGGCGGTGCGGGCGATCGATGCACGCGCGAAGCTCGTGGTCGTCGGCGACGGGCCGATGCGCAAGACGCTGGAGGAGCGTTGCCCCGGCGCCGTCTTCGCCGGACAGCGGCGCGACGACGACCTGCTCGTCCACTACGCGAGTGCCGACCTGTTCGTGTTCCCGAGCCTGACCGAGACCTTCGGCAACTCGACGATCGAGGCGATGGCCAGCGGGCTGCCGGTCGTCGCGTTCGATCACGCCGCGGCGTCCCAATTGATCGAACCGGGCGTGCACGGGCTGCTCGCCCCCTATGCGGACGACGCGGCCTTCGTCGAACACGTTCGAGCGCTGGCCGCGGACGCCGCGCTGCGCCGCGCGATGTCGGTGCAGGCCCGCGCCCGGGTGATGGGCCTGGATTGGCGCGAGGTGGTGGGCCAGTTCGAGAGCATGCTGGTGCAGGCGGTCCGTCAGGTGCAGATCGAGGGCGTGAGCGGAGCGCTGCCGCTGCGGGCGACCGTCTGAGCGGGCTCAGGCCGCGCTGGAAGTCGCGGCGAGCGCTCGGCTCTTGACCTGCCGATAACTCATCAACAGACCGATCGAGACGGCGATCAACCCGCCCAGGCCCCACATCACCGCCTGGATCGACAGCCCCGAGGCGATCGCCCCGGCATACAGGGCCAGCATCACGAGGATGCCGGCGTTCTCGTTGAAGCCCTGCACCGCGATCGAGCGGCCCGCGGACAGCAGCACGCAGCCGCGTTGCTGCAGCAGCGCGTTCAGCGGCACGACCATCAGCCCGCCGAGCGCGCCGGCCGCCAGCAGCAGCGGGATCGCCAGCGCCAGCGAGCGCACCGAGGCGAGCGCGGGCAGCATCAGGCCCAGCGCGATGCCGCAGCCCAGCATGCGCTTGGCCTGGGCCAACGCGACCCAGCGGCCGGCGACGGCGGCGCCGGCCACCACGCCGATCGCGACCGTCGCCTGCAGGTAGGCGGCGTGGTACAGCGGCATGTGAAGCGCGTGGGTGGCCCAGCGCAGCACGACGAACTGCAGCGTCGCGCCGGCGCCCCAGAAGATCGTCGTCGCGGCCAGCGAGAGGCCGCCGTCGGCGTCGCGCCAGAGGGTCGCGTTGGCGCTCAGGAAATCCGCCCAGAGGGCCAGCGGGCGCAGGCTTCGGGCGGCGTAGCGGCTGCCGCTGTCGGGCACCGGCCAGGTCAAGAGCGCGCTCGCGAGATAGACCGCCAGCAGCACCGCGAACGACGCGGTCAGGCCGCCGGTCGGCAGCGCCGCGAGTGCCGCAGGCAGCGCGGTGCCGGCGACCTCGAGCCAGTCCGGCGAGGCCAACGCCCCGCCGAGCGCGGTGCCCAGCAGCACGGCCACCACGACGCTGACTTCCAGCCAGCCGTTGGCCGCGACGAGCTGGCGTTCGCCGACGATCTCCGTGACCAGGCCGTACTTGGCCGGCGCATAGGCCGAGGCGCCGACACCGACGACGCAGAACGCCACGATCGGGTCCAGGCCCGCCACCATGCCCGCGACGCCGGCCACCTTGACGCCGGTCATCCAGAGCATCAGCCGGGCCTTCGGGACGGCATCGGCCAGCGGGCCGAGCACCGGCGCGAACACCACGTACGAGAGCGTGAAGCCCAGCTTGAGCAGCGGCGCCCACCACGCCGGCAGGCCGCGCTGGTGCAGCAGCGCCATCGTGACGATCAGCAGCGCGTTGTCGGCGAGTGACGAGGCGAACTGGGCCGCGACCAACGCACCGAAGCCCGCCGGCATGCGGGCTCGCGCCGCGGTCAAGATGGATCCGGGATGGAATTTCGCATTGAAGCTCAGTGTCGCTGCGTTAGATTTCCTGATGATGACGACACCAGACCCCGATCCGATGCCGCAGCCGCCGGTGCAGCCCGACCTGGACGCCTGTTGCGGCAACGGCTGCGACCCCTGCATCTTCGACCTCCACGATCTGGAGATGGACCGCTACCGGCAGGCCTTGCGCGCCTGGCGCGAACGACACCCGGATCCCGAGAATTGATGACCGGCTGATGAATTCCCGTACGCGCGGCGGCTTGATTCACGCGCAAAATGCGCGACTTCAGCAGGCGAACGAAACGGAACCCGTGACGAGCGATCTGGATTCGCAACTGAAATCCCTGGAAGTCTTGCGCGAGACTGCCCGGCTGCGTGTGAGCAAAGGCCTCTGGGGTGCCGCCAGCGTCGCCTGCGTGGTCAGGGCCGCACTCGATCCGTCCGGCGCCGAGACCGCCCGCGTCGATCTGCGCGCCGAGGCGCGCATCCTGGCCTTGCTGCAGGGCGTCGCCGGCGTACCGCGCGTGATCCACTTCGACCTGCCGGCCGCGACCCTGGTGACGAGCCTGGCGTCCGGACGGCCGCTGTCGACCGTCCCGCCGGCCTGGCTGGGGGTGCCGCGCCACGCGCTGCAGCTCGGCCTGGCGGTCGCCGCGATCCTGCGTGACGTGCACGCGGCGCGCGTCTTCCATGGTGAACTCCACCCGGGCAAGGTGATCCTCGACGTCGCCAGCGGCGAGGTCACGCTGATCGACTTCAGCGACGCCGTTGCGCAAAGCCATGTCGACCCCGACTTCGTGCACCCCTCGACGCTCGGCCGCATGCTGCCGTTCAGCGCCCCCGAACAGACCGGCCGGATGGGCCGCGCGGTCGACTACCGAGCCGACCTGTACGCGCTCGGCGCGCTGCTGTACTGGGCCGTGACCGGCCAGGCGCCGTTCATCGTCGCCGACGACCCGCTCGCGCTGCTGCATGCGCTGCTGACGCGGCAGCCGTCGCCGCCCGAGTCGCTGAACCCGGAGGTGTCGCCCGCGCTGTCGAGCGTGATCCTGAAGCTGCTCGCGAAGAGCCCGAACGAGCGTTACCAGTCGGCGCACGGCGTGCTGGCCGATCTGCAGCGCTGCCTGGAGCTGCTCGCCGGCGCGCTGCCCGGCACCGGCTTCGTGCCGGGCCTGGCCGACCGCCGCATCAAGCCGGCGCGGCCCTCGCACCTGATCGGCCGCGAGGCCGAACTCGCGCGCCTGACCGCGGCCCTGGACGCGCGCGACGAACGCTGCCGCGTCGTGCTCGTGCACGGCTACTCGGGGGCCGGCAAGACGGCGTTGGTGCGCGGCATGTACCCGCACCTGAGCGCGCGCAACGGCATCGTCGTCGGCGGGCGCTACGACGAATACCAGCGGCTGACACCGTTCAGCGGCCTGACCGACGCGTTGTCCGATCTGGCCGAGTACTGGCTCAGCTCGGCCCCCGAGACGCTCGAAGCGCTGCGGGTGCGGCTGCTCGCCGCGCTCGGCGCCAACGCGGGCGCGCTGCTGCGGCTCGCGCCCGCGTTCGGCCAACTGCTGTGGCCGCACGGGCCGCCGCCGCGCGACGCCGCCGAGCCGGTCGACAACCTCTCGCTGCGCATGCAGGCCGCGCTCGCGGCGCTGTTCCGGGTGATCCGGGATGGTGCAACGCCGTTGCTGCTGTTCATCGACAACCTGCAATGGGCCGACGCCGGCTCGCTCGAGCTCTTCGAGGCCGTGGCGTTGAACGAGAGCCGCGCGCCGATCCTGCTGGTCGGTACCTACCGCAGCAACGAGGTCGATGCCGCGCACCCGCTGGCGCCGGTGCTCGCGCGCATTCGCGCCTCGCGCACCGAGGTGGTCGAGATCGCGGCCGCGAACCTCGGGCCCGCGGCCGTGACCGCGCTGGTCGTCGACGTGCTGGTCGGCACCCCCGTCCAGGCGGTGGAGGGTGCGCCGGGGGGTGCGTCGGCGGCCCGCACGGCGCACCCGCTCGCGCCGCTCGCGCAGGTCCTGCACCGGCGCACCGAGGGCAATCCGCTGTTCGTGCTGCGCTACCTGCGCCGTCTGTTCGACGCCCGCGAGCTGCGGCCCGAGGCCGGCGGCTGGTGTTGGAACGACGAGGCGCTGGAGGCCTTGCCC
>DASYCA010000093.1:0-2809 GCA_036500445.1 Burkholderiaceae bacterium
GACGGCGAGCTGATCGCAGCTCGCTGCCGGCCGTTCAGGCCGTGGCCCAGGCGCTGCGTCGGTATTCGGTCGCATAGACGCCCAGCGCGATCAGCGCAAGCCCCGCGCCGAGCAGGCACAACCCGTCCCAGCCCCTGAACGCGTAGATCGCCGCCGACGTTCCCGACGCGATCGCCGCGCTCAGGAACACGCACGTCATGAACAGCGCGTTCAAACGCCCGCGCAGCTCCGGCGCGAGCATGTACAGGCTGCGGATGCTGAGCACCTGGGTGACCTGCACGGCGCCATCGACCAGCAGCGCCGCGACGACCAGCCCGGCGAGCGAATGCAAATGGACCGCCAGCGCACCGATCCCGAACGACAGCAGCACCGTGGCCATCGCGATCCCGGTGGCGCGCCGCGTCATCCCGCGGTCGGCCAGGCGCCCGGCCCACGGCGCGGCCAGCGCCCCGGCCGCGCCGGCGAGCGCGAACAGCGCGATGCCGCCCTGGCCGAAGCCGAACTCGTGCGCGAGCACCAGCGGTGCGGCGGTCCAGAAGGCCTGGAAGGTCGCGAACATCAGCGCCTGGTAGAGCGCGCGGCGGCGCAGCAGCGGCGTGCGCCGGACGATGCCGGGCAGCGAGCGCAGCGTCGCCGCGTAGCCGACCGCCGCGGGGCCGGCCGATTCCTGGGGCCGGCGCTGTGGCAGCGCGCGCGCGATCACGGCGATCAGCGCGCCCATCAGCACCGCCGAGACCGCGAACACCGCGCGCCAGCCGAAGGCCGCGGCGACGAGGCTCGAGAACGGCCGCGCCAGCATGATGCCGGCGAGCAGCCCGGCCATCACGTTGCCGACGACCTTGCCGCGCGTCGCCTCCGGCGCCAGGTGCGAGGCGAGCGGCACCAGCACCTGCGCGGCGACCGCGCACATGCCGACCAGGAACGAGGCGGCCAGGAACGTGATCGCCGAGACCGAGGCGGCCGCCAGGACCAGCCCGATCACCGCGCCGCCCATCGCGAGCAGGATCAGGCGCCGGTTCTCGATCACGTCGGCGAGCGGCACCAGCAGCAGCAGGCCGCTGCCGTAGCCGAGCTGGGTCAGCGTCATCACGAGGCCTGCGAGGCCGGGCGGCAGCGCGAGGTCGGCGGCGATCGGCGCGATCAGCGGCTGGGCGAAATAGATGTTCGCGACGCACAGGCCGCAGGCGACCGCGAACAGCCAGGTCAGGCGGGGGGACAGGCCGGCGGGCGCGGCGGCGGAGGCGGGGGTCATCGAGGCGTCGGGTCACCGTGTCGGGCAGGCCGGGATTGTCGCCGTGCCCCGAACAGCGCCGCAAAGTCCGGTCTTATCACCGCACCGCGGGCGCGCCATCGCTTCATGATCGGCAGCATTACCGGAGCACCGCCATGATGCGTTCCCTGTGGATATCGAAAACCGGGATGGAGGCCCAGCAGACGCAGCTGGACGCCATCTCGAACAACCTCGCCAACGCGTCGACGAACGGCTACAAGCGCTCGCACGCGGTGTTCGAGGACCTGATGTACCAGAACCTGCGCCAGTCCGGCTCCAGCAGCACCGACCAGACGACCTTGCCGACCGGGCTGCAGCTCGGCCTGGGCACGCGCGCGGTCGCGACCGCGCGCAATTTCAGCCAGGGCAACCTGCAGAACACCACCAACCCGCTCGACCTCGCGATCAGCGGCCAGGGCTTCTTCCCGGTCCAGATGCCCGACGGCACGACCGGCTACACCCGCGACGGCTCGTTCCAGGTCAGCTCGACCGGGCAGATGGTCACGAACAACGGCTACACGCTGCAGCCCGGCATCACGATCCCGACCAACGCGACCAGCGTCTCGGTCGCGACCGACGGCACCGTCAACGTGATTCTGCCGGGGTCGCCGACGCCGCAGACGGTCGGCAAGCTCCAGACCATGAGCTTCATCAACCCGGCCGGCCTGGACCCGAAGGGCCAGAACATCTACGCCGAGACCGCGGCCTCCGGCCCGCCGAACGCCGGCACGCCGGGCGTGAACGGCCTCGGGATCGTGCAGCAGGGCTTTGTCGAGACCTCCAACGTCAACGTCGTCGAGGAGCTCGTCGGCATGATCCAGACCCAGCGCGCCTACGAGCTGAACTCCAAGGCGATCAAGACCTCGGACGACATGCTGGCGCGTCTGACGCAGCTGTGATCGGACATCGCCCTGACGCCACCATGACCCCAGACGCCGCCGAAAAAATCATCCGCAAACTGCTCATCGCGACCGCGGTGCTGGCGACCGCCGCGCTGTGGTGGCCGGCCCCGGCCGAGGCGATGCGTTTGAAAGAAGTCGCCAGCGTGCAGGGCGTGCGCACCAATCAGCTGGTCGGCTACGGCCTCGTGGTCGGCCTGGACGGCACCGGCGACCAGACCACCTCGACGCCGTTCACGGTCCAGAGCCTGACCGCGCTGCTGCAGCAGATGGGCGTCACGATCCCGGCCGCGGGCATCAGCAGCATGCAGGTCAAAAACATCGCCGCGGTGATGGTGACCGCGCAGCTGCCGCCGTTCGCGCAGCCCGGCCAGACGGTGGACGTGACCGTGGCGTCGATGGGCAACGCCAAGTCGCTGCGCGGCGGCACGCTGATCGCGACGCCGCTGAAAGGCGCCGACGGCCAGATCTACGCGCTCGCGCAAGGCAACCTGATCGTCGCCGGTGCGGGCGCCGCGGCGGCCGGCTCCAAGGTCCAGGTCAACACGCTGAACGCGGGCCGGGTGCCCGAGGGGGCGACGGTCGAACGCGCCGTCGCGACGCCGCTGAACCAGGGCGATTACCTGCAGCTCGACCTGAA
>DASYCA010000094.1:0-3979 GCA_036500445.1 Burkholderiaceae bacterium
AACCCTTGCCAGGAGACCCGAGCATGACCGCATTCCGCCCCAGCCTCACCGCCGCCGCCATCGCTGCGCTGATCGCCCTCGCCGCGCCCGCCGCCGGCGCGGCCGACGCGCCCATCACCATCATGGTGGGCGGCATCAACAAGATCATCTACCTGCCCGCCAAGCTGACCGAGGCGCTGGGCTACTTCAAGGACGAAGGCCTGAACGTCGAGCTGCAGTCGCAGCCGGCCGGCGTCGACGCCGAGAACCAGCTGATCGCCGGCGCGGTGCAGGGCGTGGTGGGCTTCTACGACCACACCATCGACCTGCAGAGCAAGGGCAAGGAGATCGAGGCCATCGCGGTCTTCTGCAAGGTGCCGGGCGAGGTCGAGATGGTCTCCGCCAAGGCCGCGCCGACCTTCAAGTCGATGGCCGACGCCAAGGGCAAGACGCTGGGCGTCACCGGTCTCGGCTCCTCGACCGACTTCCTGACCCGCTACCTCGCGGACCGCAAGGGCGTCGCGCAAAAGGACTACACGCTGCTGCCGGTCGGCGCGGGCAACAGCTTCATCGCCGGCATCAAGCAGGACCGCATCCAGGCCGGCATGACGACCGAGCCGACCGTCTCGCAGCTGCTCAAGACCGGCGACGCGCAGGTGCTGGTCGACATGCGCACCGAGGCCGGCACGAACGAGGCGCTCGGCGGCCTGTACCCGGCCGCCAGCCTGTACGTGCAGAACGCCTGGGCCGACTCGCACAAGGAGCTCGCCGCCAAGCTGACGCACGCCTTCGCCCGCACGATGCAATACCTCAGCACGCACAGCGCCGAGGAGATCGCCGAGAAGATGCCGCGCGACTACTACGGCAACGACAAGGCGCTGTACGTGCAGGCCCTGAAGGCGTCGCTGCCGATGTTCACCACCGACGCCAGGATGCCCGCCGGCGGCCCCGAGACGGTGCTGAAGGTGCTGTCGGCCTACAAGCCGGAGGTCAAGAGCAAGCACATCGACCTGTCCAAAACCTACAGCAACGCCTACCTGTCGGCGGCCACCAAATGAGCGACCCGAAGGGCGGCCTTCCCGCCGGCCGGGCCGGCGGCCCGGCGATCGACTTCCACGACGTGTCGTTGCGCTTCATCTCCAACGACGGCCAGGCCACCGTCGCGCTGCGCAACTTCAGCATGTCGGTGGCACGCGGCGAATTCGTCGCGATCGTCGGGCCGACCGGCTGCGGCAAGTCGACCACGTTGAACATGATCACCGGCCTGCTGCGTCCGACCGTCGGCGAGGTTCACATCATGGGCCAGCCGGTGCAGGGCATCGACCCGCGCATCGGCTTCGTGTTCCAGGCCGACGCGGTGTTCCCGTGGCGCAGCGTGCGCGACAACGTCGCCGCCGGGCCGATGTTCCGCGGCCAAGCCAAGAAGCAAGCCCACGCGCTGGCCGACGAATGGATCCAGCGGGTCGGCCTGGCCGGCTTCGCCGACCACTATCCGCACCAGCTCTCGGGCGGCATGCGCAAGCGCGTGGCGCTGGCGCAGACCTTCATCAACAACCCGGAAATCCTGCTGATGGACGAGCCCTTCTCGGCGCTCGACATGCAGACCCGCACGCTGATGCAGGACGAACTGCTGCAGCTCTGGGCCGGGACCGGCGGCTCGGTCGTCTTCGTCACGCACGATCTGGAAGAGGCGATCGCGCTGGCCGATCGCGTCTTCGTGCTGTCGGCACGGCCGGCCACGCTCAAGCGCGTCTACGAGATCGACCTGCCGCGCCCGCGCGTGATGGCCGAGGTCCGCTACAACCCGCAATTCATCGAACTCTCCAAGCGCATCTGGGAAGACCTGCGCCAGGAAGTGGCGATCCACTGAGGAGCCGGTCATGAACGACACTGCCCTGAACGCCGCGCTGCCGGCGTCGCTCAGCGACGCGGCGCTCGCGCGCGAATCCGAGGTCGCCCGGGCCGCCCTGCGCCGTCACCGCAGCCTGATCATCGCGCTGCGCGTGCTGGTGCTGGTGGTGGTGCTCGGCGGCTGGGAGCTCGCCGCGCGCTACAAGTGGATCGACCCGTTCTTCTACTCGCAGCCGTCGCTGATCTGGAACCAGATCGTCGAGTGGGTGCGCGACGGCACCTCGCAAGGCTCGCTGTGGATGCAGGTCGCGGTGACGCTGGAGGAGACCGTGATCGGCTTCCTGATCGGCTCGATCGCCGGCGTGATCTGCGGCATCCTGCTCGGGCGCAACAAGCTGCTCTCCGACGTCTTCAGCCTGTACATCCAGATCGCCAACTCGATCCCGCGCGTGGTGCTCGGTTCGGTCTTCGTCATCGCGCTGGGCCTGGGCATGGCCTCGAAGGTGGCGCTGGCGGTCGTGATGGTGTTCTTCGTCGTCTTCGGCAACGCCTTCCAGGGCGTGCGCGAGGCCGACAAGTACATGATCGCGAACGCGCAGATCCTGGGCGCCTCGCCGCGCCAGCTGACCACGGCGGTGGTCATCCCGTCGGCGATGTCGTGGATCCTGGCGAGCCTGCACGTGAGCTTCGGCTTCGCGCTGGTGGGCGCGGTGGTCGGCGAATTCCTCGGCGCCAAGGAAGGCATCGGGCTGCTGATCTCGACCGCCCAGGGCGCCTTCAACGCGAGCGGCGTCTTCGCCGCGATGATCGTGCTCGCGGTCGTCGCGCTGCTCGCCGACTTCCTGCTCACCACGCTGGAAAAGCGCCTGCTGAAGTGGCGCCCGGCCGCGTTCTGATCCGCTCGCCCGTGACGTAACGCACGGGCAGCGAGCCGCCCGGCAATGTTTCGAAACATCCAGGTTACAAACATTTCTCAAGGAAGGAGGACCTTCGTCGATAACCGGTCGAGGCTTGACGTCGTGTCAAGTGCCGAGCCAACAGCGGGCCAGACCGAGTCGCGAAGACACCGCACAGATCAAACCTGGACAGGACCAAAAGATGACCTCCATCGTGACCGCCATGTCGGCAGCCCAGATTGCTGCCCTCTCGACGACGCAGATTCGCACGCTGGCCACCTCCGACATCCAGGCCCTGAACACGACCCAGATCGCGGCCCTGACGACGGACCAGATCACCGCGATGCCGACCACCGACATCGTGTCGCTGAGCACGGCCGGCATTGCCGCGCTGACCTCGGCCCAGCTCGGCGCCTTGTCCAGCGCCGACATCGCGGCGCTGAAGACGACCCAGCTCAACGCGCTGACGACCGCGCAGGTCGGCGAGCTGAGCACCGCGCAGATCGCCGCGCTGAGCTACGCGCAGATCGGCTCGCTGACGACGGCGCAGGTGCAAAACGGCCTGACGACCACGCAGATCGCCTCGCTCAGCACCTCGCAGGTGAGCGCGCTCAGCACCGCCGCCGTCGCCGCGCTGACGACGACCCAGGCCGCCGCGTTGACGACGCGTGACCTGACGGCCCTCAGCACGACCCAGGTCGCGGCCTTGACGACCGCCCAGGTGCACGGCCTGACGACGGACCAGGTCGCGGCGCTGACGACCGGCCAGGTCTCGGCCCTGTCGACCGCCCAATTGACCGCGCTGTCGACGACCCAGGCTGCCGCGCTGACGACGACCGCCGTCGCCGCGCTGAAGACCAACCAGGTCGCCGCGCTGACGACCGCGCAGGTCGCCGGCCTGACGACGAACCAGGTCGCGGCCCTGTCGACCGCCCAGGTCGCCTCGCTGACGACCGGCCAGCTGAGCGCGCTGACGACCGGCCAGACCGCGGTGCTGTCCGCCGCCGACGTCGGCGCCCTCTCGACCGGCCAGGTCGCCGCGCTCACGAGCGCCCAGATCGGCGGCCTGTCGACCACGCAGGTCGGCGCGCTGAAGACCAACCAGGTCGCCGCGCTGACCACCGCCCAGTTGCAGAACCTGACGACCGGCCAGGTCGCCGCGTTGAGCACCGCGCAGCTCGGCGCACTGACGACCGGCCAGGTCGCCTCGCTGACGACGACCCAGACCGGCGCGCTGACGACGACCGAAGTCG
>DASYCA010000095.1:0-5596 GCA_036500445.1 Burkholderiaceae bacterium
TATGTCCGCCTCAGCGTCGCCGACGAGGGCATGGGCATGGACGCCGCCACCATGGCGCGCGCCGTCGAGCCCTTCTTCACCACCAAGGGCGTCGGCAAGGGCACCGGCCTCGGCTTGCCGATGGTGCACGGGCTGGCGGTGCAGTCGGGCGGCCAGTTGGTGTTGAAGAGCGTGCCGGGCCAGGGCACGACGGCCGAGCTCTGGCTGCCGGTCTCGCCGAACGCCGCCGCGCCCGAGGGCCCCGCGCCGACGCGCGACCAACCCAGCCCGTTGCCCCCGATGCTCGTGATCGTGGTCGATGACGACAGCCTCGTGTTGACCGGCACCTGCTCGATGCTGGAGGAGCAGGGCCACGCGGTGCTCGCGGCGACCTCGGGGGGGCAAGCGCTGGAGCTGGCCGCGACGCACCCGAACGCCGCGCTCGTCGTCACCGACGAGATGATGCCGGGCATGTCGGGGTCGGAGTTCATCCGGCAGTTGCACCGCGCGCGGCCCGGGCTGCCGGTCGTGCTGGCGACCGGCTTCGGTGACGTCCAGGAGCCCCTCGGCGCGGCCACCGTGCGATTGACCAAGCCCTTCGATCAGCGCCGGCTGCTCGAGGCGATGCACGCGGCGCTCGGGCCCGGCCGCGCCGGCGTGCCGCGATGATTCAGAACGCCGCCGACGCCGACGCCGACCCCGACCCCGACGATCCCGCCGGCGGCGTGCCGCGGCTGGAGGTGCTCGCGCTGTCGTGCCGCTACGGCGGCCCGTTCGAGTTGCGCCTCGAGCCGGCCGAGTGCGTGGCCATCGTCGGCCGCTCGGGCAGCGGCAAGAGCGTGCTGCTGCGCCTGATCGCCGACCTCGATCCGCACGAGGGCGACGTCCGTCTCGATGGCCGCGCGCGCTCGTCGTGGCCCGCGCCCGCGTGGCGCCGCCAGGTCGTCTACCAGGCGGCCGAGCCCGCGTGGTGGGCCGCGACGGTGCGTGCCCACCTGCCTGCCGGCAGCCTGGCGCAGGTCGAGGCCCTGTTGCCGGCGCTCGGCCTGGAGGCGGCGCAGCTCGACGCGGAGGTCACGCGGCTCTCGACCGGCGAGCGCCAGCGCATGGCGCTGCTGCGCTCGCTCGCCTGCGCGCCGCGCGTGCTGCTGCTGGACGAGCCGACCGCCGCGCTCGACCAGGCCTCGACGCTCGCCGTCGAGGCGCTGCTCGCGGCCCGCGTGCAGGCCGGCCTTTCGATCGCGTTCGTCACGCATTCGCGCGAGCAGGCCGAGCGCGTCGGCCAGCGCCTGCTCGAAGTGCGCGAGCACCGGATCCACGCCGCATGACGCCGATCCACCTGCACGCGATCGACCTGGCGATCGCCGCGTCGCTGGTGCTGCTGAGCGCCGGCGCCTCGCTCGCGCTGCAGCTGCACGTGCACCGCCAGCTGCTCTGGGCCGCCGGGCGCATGGTGGTGCAGCTGTTGCTGGTGGGGCTGGTGCTGCGGCTGGTGTTCCGCTCCGGATCGCCGCTCGCGACGGTCGGCATCGTGCTGCTGATGATCCTGGCCGCGGCGCGCGAGGTCGCGGTGCGGCCGCACGAGCGTTTGCGCGGGCTGGCCAACTACCGCATCGGCGCGATGGTGGTCGGGGCCTCGAGCGTCGCGACGGTCGCGCTCGCGCTGCTGACCGCGATCCGGCCGCAGCCCTGGTTCGACGCGCGCTATGCGATCCCGCTGATGGGCATCGTGCTCGGCAGCGTGCTGAACTCGGCGAGCCTGAGCCTGGATTCGTTCTTCGGCGGCCTGGTCGCCGGGCGGGCCGGCATCGAGGCCAGGCTGGCGCTCGGCGCGACGATCCGCGAGGCGCTCGCCGACCTCGCCAGCCACTCGATCCGGCGCGGGCTGATCCCGCTGATCAACCAGATGTCGGCCGCCGGCATCATCACGCTGCCCGGCATCATGACCGGCCAGCTGCTGGCCGGGATGGACCCGCTGGAGGCGGTCAAGTACCAGATCCTGTTGCTGTTCCTGCTGACCGGCGCGGGCGCGATGGCGGCGGCCGGCGCGGTGGCCCTCGCCGCGCGGTCGGTGACCGACGGCCGCCAGCGCCTGCGCCTGGACCGCCTCGCGGCGAAGCGCTGAATCAGCTCATGTGGCCGTTCACGAGCTTGGTCATCTCGAACATCGTGACCTGCGGCTTGCCGAACACCGCGAGCAGCTTGTCGTCGGCGTTGATCAGGCGCTTGTTCTGCGCGTCCTGGAGCTGATGCGCCTTGATGTAGTCCCACAGGCGCTTGGTGACCTCGGTGCGCGGAATCGGCTCCGAGCCGATCACCGCGGCCAGGGCCGGGCCGATCGTCATGGGGCGCGCGAAGGCGGCATTGGGCGTGCGCTTCTTGGCCTCGGGCGTCGTTGTTGTTTTGGTGGCGATGATGGTTCTCCTTGGAATGGGCCGGGGGCGAATGATACGGCGATCGCCTTGCCCCTTCGGCGGGGGCCTGTTGCGCCCGTCATTGCACCAGGCCGTGCGTCACCGCATAGTAGGTCAGGTCGCTGTTGGACGAGAGCATCATCTTTTCCATCACGCGGGTGCGGTAGGTGCTCACGGTCTTCACGCTCAGCGCCATGCTGTCGGCCATGCGCCCGATCGTCTCGCCCTTGGCCAGGCGCAGGAAGACCTGGAACTCTCGCTCCGAGAGCTGCTCGTGGGCCGGCTTGTCGCCCTTCAGCAGGCCGACCGCGAGCAGGTCGGCGACACCCGAGGTGATGTAGCGGCGGCCGCGGTAGACGGTGCGGATCGCCTTGACGATCTCCTCGGGATCGCAATCCTTGTTCAGGTAGCCGCTCGCGCCCTGGCGCAGCAGGGTCGTCGCGTAGTGCTCTTCCGGGAAGCCCGACAGGATCAGCACCGGCAGCTCCGGTGCCCGCGCCTTGATGCCGGCCAGCGCGTCGACGCCGCCCTGGTCGGGCATCGACAGGTCCATCAGCATCACGTCCACCTCGCCGGCGCGCAGGATCGTGATCGCGTCCCGGCCGTTGACGCCCTCGGCGACGACGCTGAGATCGACCTGCTCCCCCAGGAATTGACGCAAGCCCGCACGCACCATGGCGTGATCGTCGATGATGGCCACGCGAATCATTGTTTTTCTCCTTGGCTCCGGGACGCGTGAATGATCCGGCGAGCGGCGGCGCCGCGGCGTCGGACAACGCCGAATCGCGCGTAGGACGGCAGGGCGTGCGGTGGCCGTGCGGTCGCGCGCCCGTCCTACGGCGGCGCGGCCCGGCGGCCGGCTCACAGGTCGATGAGCGTCCGCCAAGCTGGCGATTCTTGTCGCCGGAGGCCGCATGGCCATGCAGAATGAGTTCCCCAAGCTTCGCGCGCTCGCCGCCGCGCTGCTGGCCGGTGCCTGCGCGTGCCAGGCCGCCGCGCCGCCGGCCGACCTGTCGGGGCGGCAGCGGGTCGGCAAGGCCTCGTACTACGGCGGCAAGTTCGTCGGGCGCAAAATGGCCGACGGCAGCCGCATGGACCCGCACCAGGACAACGCCGCGAGCAAGACGCTGCCGCTCGGCACGACCGCGAAGGTCACGAACCTGGCGACCGGCCAGAGCACCGTGGTGACGATCAAGGACCGCGGGCCGTATGTGAAGGGCCGCATCGTCGACCTGACGCCGTCGACCGCGCGCAAGGTCGGCATCACGCCGGAGAACGGCGTCGCGCCGGTGGCGGTCACGCCGATCGCGGTGCCGCTGCCCGATGGCCGCATCAAGCCGGGCGAAGCGGCCGGGGCCGCTCCGCCGGCCTCGCCCGCGACGCTCAGCCGAGCCAGCCGCCCGTGAACCCGGCCGCGCGCAGCCCGTCGACGAGCGGCCGGCAGCGGCGCATCAAGGACCAGATCATGCCGCTGCGGTGGTTCTCGATCATCAGCACCGTCGGGCCTTCGTTGATGCCGAAGTGGTAGGGCGAGACCCAGCCGACGCCGTCGTCGAGATGGTCGTGGAACACCGGGTTGAACGAGGCCTTGAACCCGTACGGGTTCGGGACGTGGACGTGCAGGATCGCCAGGTGCGCCAGCGTCGGCACCACGATGTCGGGCGCGAACGGCAGCGATGCGGCGACCGCCCAGGGCGCCACGGTGCCGTCGTCCGGCCCGTAGGGCACGCCGCGCGCGATGTAGTCGAAGAACACGCGCTGGACGCCGGCCACCTTGCGCGTGCGGTTGCCGGGCCCGTCGCTGGCCGTCACGCCCCAGCAGTTCGCGTTCAGGTGCTTGTAGCCCTGCGGGTTGCGGATCGCGTACTGCTGCTGGATCTCGGTCGCGCGGCGGCTGTTCTCGAAGTAGTCGCTGTCCTGCGCGCGCATGAAGTCGTCGCGGATGCCGCGGAAGTCGACCCAGACGTGCGACATCTGGTGGATGAAGAGCGGCCCGGCATAGAGAAACCGGATGCCGTAGATCTCCTTCCACTCGTAGGTGCTGCACCAGGCCGCATAGCACTCGGGCGCGATCGGGTGGGTCGGCGAGCCGAGCGCGAGCAGGTACAGGATCAGCGCCTCGTCGTAGCCCTCCCAATGGAACGGCAAGAAGCCTTTCTCCGGGGTCCAGCCGTGGCAGATCGTGGCGTGGTTGTTCAGCATCCAGGCCCAGTCGATGCGCTCGTAGAGCTGGCGTGCGAGGGCGCGGATCTCGGTCTCGTCGGCCACCTCGCCCTCGAAGAATTCCGCTGCGGCCAGCACCCCGGCGATCAGCAGCGCGGTGTCGATGCTCGACAGCTCGCACTGCCACGCGCGGCGGCCGCTCTGCATGTCCAGGAAGTGGTAGAAGAAGCCCTTGTAGCCGCTCGCGGTGGGCGATTCGCTCTGTTCGCCGGCGTGCAGGAAGCGCAGCGTCGTCAGCGTGCGCTCCGCGGCCTCGGCGCGCGTGATGAAGTGGCGTTGGGCGCCGACCAGATAGCAGCTCAGCGCCATCCCGATCGCGGCGATGCTGGCCGGCCAGTCCGACGCGGTCTTGTCGAGCACCATGCCGTTGGCGCGGTTCGATTCGACGATGAAGTAGTTGAATGAATTGCGCTGCAGCCGCCGCAGCCGCCGAGCGTCGAGGGAGTCGTCTTCCGCCGAACCGGTCATGCGCGCTGCTCCGATGTGGTGCGAGCGCCAGGCGGTATGGCAAAAGACACACGCGGCAATCGCCGGCCATGCTGGAATCGGGGCCACCGCCGGTGATAGGCTTGCGTGAACATTTTCTTTCTCGAGGGCCTGTGATGGACCATGCGGACGCCGTCCACGTTTTGATCGTCGACGACACCCCTGACCTGCGCGAATTGATCCGGGACGAACTCTGCGCCAAAGGGTACAGCGTCAGCACGGCGCAGGACGGCGCGGAGGCGATGACCCTGATCGAGCAGCACCAACCGCACTGCGTGATCCTGGATGTGCTGATGCCGCGCGTCGACGGCTACGCCTTCGCGCAGCAGCTGAGGGCGCGCCACGGCGACGACATCGTGCTGATCGCGATGTCGGGCTACGGGCATGAACATCCGCAAGTGGCGCGAACATTCGGCATCGTCGACCATTATTTGCAGAAACCTTTCGATCTGGCCGAACTGGACAAGATTCTGCCCAGCCTGAACTGACCCCTC
>DASYCA010000096.1:0-9375 GCA_036500445.1 Burkholderiaceae bacterium
GCACACGAATTTTGCGCACCACCGCGACGGGGTGTTGCGGCTGCTCGGGCTGCCCGAGGGCGAGCAGACCGAGCGCGCCGCGGTCGCGCAGGCCCTGTCGGCGTGGGACGCCATTGCGTTCGAGCGGGCCGCGACCGATGCCGGTCTGGTCGTCGCCGCACTGCGCAGCTTCGACGAGTGGGACGCGCACCCGCAGTCCGCCGCGCTCGCCGCACAGCCGCTGGTCGCGATCGAGCGCATCGGCGACGCGCCGCCGCTCGCGCTGCCCGATCTGCCTCGCGACGAACGCCCGCTCGGCGGCGTGCGCGTGCTCGAGCTCACCCGCATCCTCGCCGGCCCGTTCTGCGGCCGCACGCTCGCGGCCTATGGCGCCGACGTGCTGCTCGTCAATTCACCGGCGCTGCCGAACATCGAAGCGATCATCGACACCAGCCGCGGCAAGCTTTCGGCTTTCGCCGACCTGGCGACCGCCGCCGGCCGCGAGGCGATGCGCAACGTGCTCGCCGAGGCCCACGTGTTCGTCCAGGGCTATCGCCCCGGCGCGCTCGCGGCGCTCGGCTTCGGCGCCGAGGCGCTCGCCGCCGCGCGGCCCGGCATCGTGGTGGTCTCGCTGTCGGCCTATGGCGAGACCGGCCCATGGGCCGGCAAGCGCGGCTTCGACTCGCTGGTCCAGACCGCCACCGGCTTCAACCGCGCCGAGGCGCAGGCCGCCGGCGCGGCGCAGCCGCGGCCGCTTCCGATGCAGATCCTCGACATGGCCAGCGGGGCGCTGATGGCCTTCGGCGCGCAGGCCGCGCTGTGGCGCCAGCAGCGCGAGGGCGGCAGCTGGCAGGTGCGCGTCTCGCTCGCGCGCACCGGGCAGTGGCTGCGCGAGCTCGGGCGCGTCGCGAACGGCTTCGAAGCGCCGGCCGCCGACTTCACCGAGGTGATGGAGTCGAGCGCCTCCGGCTGGGGCGCGCTCAGCGCGATCCGCCCCGCGGCCGGCTTCTCGCACACGCCGGCCGGCTATGCGCGGCCCTCGATGCCGCCCGGCAGCCATCCGCTGGCCTGGCCGGTGCGTCGTTGAGCGACACCGCGGTGCGGAAACCCGCACCGCGGCTTGCGCGCGCGGGGTGACGTGCCAGAATCGCCACCGCCCTTTGGTCCATCCGAGCCTGCCGCCTTGAGCCTTGTCTTCCCCCACACCTTCGTGCCCTGGTTTCGCACCGTGGCGCCGCACATCCACGCGTACCACGGCAAGACCTTCGTGGTTGCGATCGCGGGCGAGCTGATCGCGGCCGGCAAGCTGAACTCGTTCGCGCAGGACCTGGCGATCCTGCAGGCGATGGGCATCAAGCTGGTGCTGGTGCACGGCTTTCGGCCGCAGGTCAACGAGCAGCTGCGCTCCAAGGGGCATGAGGCGCGCTACAGCAACGGGCTGCGCATCACCGACGCGGTCGCGCTCGACTCGGCCCAGGAGGCCGCCGGCCAGCTGCGCTTCGAGATCGAGGCCGCGTTCTCGCAGGGGCTGCCGAACACGCCGATGGCCAACGCGATCGTGCGCGTCGTCTCGGGCAATTTTTTGACCGCGCGGCCGGTCGGCATCGTCGATGGCGTCGATTTCATCCACAGCGGCGTGGTGCGCAAGGTCGACGGCGCGGCGATCCGCGCCGCGATCGACATCGGCGCGGTGGTGCTGCTCTCGCCGTTCGGCTTCTCGCCCACCGGCGAGGCCTTCAACCTGACGATGGAAGACGTCGCGACCAGCACCGCGATCGCGCTGCAGGCCGACAAGCTGCTGTTCATCACCGAGGTCCCCGGCATCCACGAGGACCTGGCCGACCCGGAGAGCCCGATCGACACCGAGCTCGCATTGGCCGACGCCGTGAAGCTGATCGCCAGCCTGCCGCGCCCGACCGCGCCGACCGACCCGGCCTTCTACCTGCAGCACTGCGTGCGGGCCTGCCAGGGTGGCGTCGAGCGCTCGCACATCCTGCCGTTCGCGATGGACGGCGCACTGCTGATGGAGGTCTTCACGCACGACGGCATCGGCACGATGGTCGTCGACGAAAAGCTCGAGAGCCTGCGCGAGGCGACTTCCGACGACATCGGTGGCGTGCTGCAGCTGATCGAGCCGTTCGAGAAGGACGGCACGCTGGTCAAGCGCAGCCGAACCGAGATCGAGCGCGACATCGGCCACTACACCGTGATCGAGCACGACGGCGTGATCTTCGGCTGCGCCGCGCTGTACCCGTACCCCGAGGCGAAGACGGCCGAGATGGCCGCGCTGACGGTCTCGCCGCAGGTGCAGAGCCAGGGCGACGGCGAGCGCATCCTGAAACGCGTCGAGCAGCGCGCGAAAGCGATGGGGCTGGACAGTATCTTCGTGCTGACGACGCGCACGATGCACTGGTTCATCAAGCGCGGATTCGCGGTCGTCGACCCGGAATGGCTGCCCGAGGCGCGCAAGCGCAAATACAACTGGGACCGGCGCTCGCAAGTGCTGGTCAAGAAACTGACCTGATTGGCCGACCCTGGAGGATATTCACATGGCCCGCACCGTTCAATGCATTCACCTGAAGAAGGAAGCCGAGGGGCTGGACTTCGCACCTTACCCGGGTGAACTCGGCAAGAGAATCTACAACAACGTCAGCAAGGAAGCCTGGCAGCTCTGGATGAAACACCAGACGATGCTGGTGAACGAAAACCGGCTGAATCTGGCCGACCAGCGCGCCCGGCAGTATCTGGCGCGCCAGATGGAGAATTTCTTCTTCGGCACCGGGGCCGAGCAGCCGGCCGGTTATGTGCCGCCGCCGGCGGCGTAAAGAATGGATTGATATTCGGCGCGCAGGCGATAGAATATCGAGGCGTGGTTATCTGAATTGACCACGCTTCACTTCTAAAAAGGAATCCGCCGTGGCGTCGTTGAAAGAACTGATTGCACAAAAGGAAGCCCTCGAACTCGAAATCGAGCGGACGAAACAGGAAAGCCGTTCCGAGGCGATTGCCAAGGTCCGTGCTCTGATGGACGAATATGGCCTGAGCGCAGCCGACCTGAGCGCCAAGCGCGGCCCGAAACCGAGCGCCGGCAAAGGCGGCAAGGTTCCGGCCAAATACCGCAACGTCGCCACCGGCGACGCCTGGAGCGGCCGGGGCCTGCAACCCAAATGGCTGAAGGCGGCACTCGGCAGCGGCCGCAAGCTGTCCGACTTCGCCGTCTGAAAACCCGGCGTTTGGTCCAGGAGCCACCCCACGCGGTGGCTCTTTTCGTTCATGGTCCGCTGAATCCAGCCTTTTCGGTTCCTGGCGCCGAGGGGGATTGACTTACATTCGACGCCAACCCATGCCCGTTTCCGTGCTGTCACCCGCTGTGCCCGACGACCGACGCTCTCGCTTCCCCGCCCTGGCGTCGGCCCTGTCGACGCAGTGGGCCGACCGCACCTGGGTCTTGCGCACGCTGTTCGTGCTGGTCGCGACCGTGGTGGCCGGCGGCTTCGGCCTGATGACCTTGCAGCCGGGCCAGAACACGGGCCTGGTCTGGCCCGCGGCCGGCGTCGCGCTGGCCGCGATGGTGCGCCTGGGCCTGCGGATGGCGCCTGGCGTCTGGCTGGGCGCGCTGATCGTCGCGCTGATCGGCGGCGAGGCCTGGTGGGTCGCCCCGCTGGTCGCCTTCGGCAGCACGCTCGGGCCGCTGCTGGCGGCCTGGGTGCTGCGCCGCGACGGCATGCACCCCGAGCTGAACCGGCGCCGCGACCTCTGGTTGTTCTGCGCCTTCGGCGTCGCGTTCTCGTCGCTGATCGGGGCCGCCAACGGCGCGTTCTGGATCGCCGCGAGCGGCGAGATCGGCTGGGTCGACGTGCCTCGCATCTCGGCCAACTGGATGCTGGGCAACGCCACCGGCGTGTTGCTCGCCGGCGTGCCGCTGCTGACGCTGGCGCGCCCGGCGCTGCAGCAGGCCTTCGGCGGCCGGCGCTGGTGGTCGACCAGCCTGCTGATCCTCGGCACGCTCGCCGGCGCCGTCCTCGCCGCGGCGCTCGCGCATGGGCGGCCGATCGCGCAATCGCCGCTCTTCTTCATCCCGCTGCTGCTGCTGTGCTGGATGGCCGTGCGCAGCGGCCTGTTCACGGCCTCGGCGACGGCGCTGGTGCAGATCGCCGGCACCATCGCCGCCGCACTGCACGGCTTCGGGCCGTTCCTGCCCGCGGACGCGAGCCATTCGATCGCGATGCTGCTCGGCTACATCTTCAGCCTGCTCGGGGTCCCGCTGCTCACGACCGCGTTGACCGGCGAGCTCACGACCAACACCCAGCGCGTTCAGCTCGCGCTGGACACCTCTCGCATCGGCGTCTGCGGATGGGACCTGGCGCACGGTCGGCTCGCGTTCTCGAGCCGCTGGCTCGCGATGCTGGGGCGCTCGTCGCAGGACTTCGGCGACAAGCTGCAGGACTTCTGGAGCCTCGTCCACCCCGACGACACCGCCGCCGTCCAGGCCGCGTTCGACCCGCTGCGCGCCGCCGCCGACATCACCTGCCGTGCCGAATGCCGGATGCTCTGCGGCGACGGTTCCTGGCGCCCGTTCGAGCTCAGCGCGATCGTCGCCGAGCGCAACGCCAAGGGCCTGGCGCTGCGCATCATCACGACCGCGCGCGACGTCAGCGACGTGCAGGCCGCCCGCGAGCGCCAGGACCTGACGCAAAGCGTGTTCCAGCACCTGCACGAAGGCCTGCTGATCACCGATCCGCAACACCGCGTGCTCGAGGTCAACCCGACCTTCTCGCAGATCACCGGCTTCTCGCGCGCCGAGCTGATCGGCGCGGTGCCGCCGCTGCTGCGCCCGGTCGACTCCGACTCCGAGCGCAACGCGCAGCTGGCGCAGATGGGCGAGGCGCTCGCGGCCGACGGCAACTGGCGCGGCGAGCTGCGCCACCTGCACCGCAACGGCGAGCCGGGCCTGCTGCAGCTCGCGATCTCGGCGGTGCGCAATACCAACGGCACGGTGCGCAACCATGTGCTGGCGATCACCGACATCACGCACACCCGCCAACAGTGGGAGCAGCTGCAGCGCCAGGCGCACTTCGACGAGCTGACGCGGCTGCCGAACCGCACCCGGCTCGGGCAGATGCTGCAGGGCGCGATGCAGACGAGCCGCCGCGAGGGCTCGCTGCTGACGGTCTGCTACCTCGATCTCGACCACTTCAAGCCGGTCAACGACCGCTTCGGCCACGAGGCCGGCGACCGGCTGCTGATCGAGCTGGCGAACCGGATGCGGCGCTCGCTGCGCTCGTGGGCCGGCGGCGACGACGTCGTCGCGCGCATCGGCGGCGACGAGTTCGTGCTGCTGCTGCGCACCGCGACGCTCGAGGAGAGCCGCCACGCCGTCGAACGCGTGCTGAACCAGGTCTGCCAGCCCTACGCGCTCGACCTGGAGTCCGGCGCGGTGATGGTCACGGCCAGCATCGGTGCGACCGTGTTCCCGCTCGACGGCGCCGACGCCGAAACGCTCTTGCGCCACGCCGACCACGCGATGTACAGCGCGAAGCAGGCCGGCCGCAACGGCTACCTGTTCTTCGACGCCGAGCACGACCGCCGCGCCGAGGCGCGCTTCGTGGCACTCGGGCGGGTGCAGGAGGCGCTCGATGCGAACGAGTTCCGGCTCTTCTTCCAGCCCAAGGTGGACATGCGCAACGGCAAGGTGCTGGGCGTCGAGTCGCTGCTGCGCTGGAAGCACCCGGACCACGGCGTCGTCTCGCCGGCGCAGTTCCTGCCGCTGATCGAGAACACGGGGCTGTCGATCAGCGTCGGCAACTGGGTGCTGCAGCACGGCATCGAGCAGCTCGCGCACTGGCTCGGTGTGGGGATGGACATCACCGTCAGCATCAACGTCTCGGCGCGCCACCTGCAGGAGCCGCTGTTCGCCCAGCACCTGGCGACGCTGCTGTCCCAGCACGACGCGCCGGTCGCGCGCCACCTGATCATCGAGGTGCTGGAGACCGCGGCGCTGGCCGACGTCGACTACACCTGCGCGCTGATGGAGCAATGCCGCGAGCTCGGGGTGCGTTTCGCGCTCGACGATTTCGGGACCGGGTATTCGACCTTCACCTACCTGAAGCGGCTGCCGATCGACATGCTGAAGATCGACCGCTCGTTCGTCATCAACATGCTCGGCGACCGCCAGGATCTGGCGATCGTCGAAGGCGTGATCGGGCTGTCGCAGACCTTCGGTTGTGCGGTGGTCGCCGAAGGGGTCGAGACCTCGGCCCAGGCCCAGCGGCTGATCGAGATCGGCTGCAACATCGGCCAGGGCAACGGCATCGCCGCGGCGATGCCGCCGGAGCAGGTGCCGGATTGGGTGCGCGACTACAAAGGCTTGGCGCACCCGGCGGCGGCGTTGTTCGCGGAGTAGCCCGCCGCCGGCACTTGTAGACTCCTCGGGTGATCCCGCCCAGCTTCATCCAGGACCTGCTCTCGCGCGTCGACGTGGTCGAGATCGTCGGCCGTCATGTGTCGCTGAAGAAAGGCGGGGCGAACCTGAGCGGGCTGTGTCCGTTCCACGCCGAGAAATCGCCGAGCTTCACGGTCAGCCCGAGCAAACAGTTCTATCACTGCTTCGGCTGCGGGGCGAGCGGCGATGCGATCAAGTTCCTGACGGAATACAGCGGGATGAGCTTCATCGACGCCGTCAAGGACCTGGCCGGGCAAGTCGGCATGACGGTGCCGGACGACGACCTCTCGCCGGCGCAGCGCGACCAGGCGACGGCGCAAAAGCAGCGTCGCGCGACCTTGACCGAGGTGCTCGCGCGCGCGGCCGAGGGCTATCGCAAGCAGTTGAAAGCGAGCCCGCGGGCGGTCGACTACCTGAAGGGGCGCGGGCTGACCGGCGAGATCGCGGCGCAGTTCGGGCTCGGGTATGCGCCCGATGGCTGGCGCAACCTGGCGAGCGTGTTTCCGAGCTACGACGACCCGTTGCTCGAGGAAAGCGGCCTCGTGATCGCGAAGGAGGCCGAGGGTGAAAACGCCGGCAGCGGGGACGGGAAGCGCTATGACCGGTTCCGCGACCGCATCATGTTCCCGATCCGCTCGGTGCAAGGCGACGTGATCGGCTTCGGGGCGCGGGTGCTCGACCGCGGCGAGCCGAAATACCTGAATTCGCCCGAGACGCCGGTCTTCAGCAAGGGCCGCGAGCTCTACGGCCTGTACGAGGGCCGCGCGGCGATGCGCCAGCGCGGCCACGCGCTCGTCGTCGAGGGCTACATGGATGTCGTGGCGCTGGCCCAATCGGGCATCGGCAACGCCGTCGCAACGCTCGGCACGGCCTGCACGCCGGATCACCTGCAAAAGCTGTTTCGCTTCACCGATTCGGTCGTGTTCAGCTTCGACGGCGACAAGGCCGGCCGCCGCGCCGCCGGACGCGCGCTGGAGGCGAGCCTGCCGCACGCGAGCGACACCCGCACGATCCGTTTTCTGTTCCTGCCGCCCGAGCACGACCCGGATTCGTACGTGCGCGAGCACGGCGCGGCCGCGTTCGAGGACTTCATCGAGCAGGCGGTGCCGCTGTCGCGCCAGCTGGTCGAGGCGGCCGGCGACGGCTGCGATCTGGAGACCGCCGAGGGCCGCGCCCACATGCTCGCGAACGCCAAGCCGCTGTGGAGCGCGCTGCCCGAAGGCGCGCTGAAGCGCCAGCTGCTGGGCGAGCTGGCGAGCGCCGGCCGCGACGATGCCGATCAATTGCTGCGCCAGTGGGGCCATGCCGCCCCGGCCCGCGCGGCAAGCCGCGACGAGGCGCCGAATCGGGCGCCGATGCGCCGCCCCAAGAGCACCAGCAAGGGAGCCGCCAGCCTGCTCGACCGCGCGATCTGGCTGCTGCTGCACCGCTGCGAGGCCTGGGCCGCGCTGGACGGCGAAGGGCACGACATCCTGGCCGCGCAGGCGGCGCCCTACGACCTGTTCTTCGGCAGCATCGAGCGCGCGCTGCACGAGCACGGTGCCGTGGCGCCGTCGGCGCTGCTGGAGGAGCTGCGCCGCCACGCCGAGGAGGTCGAGGGCGGCGCCGCGGTGCTGACGCGCATCGCCGCGTTCCACGACCCCGAGCCCGAGACCGACCTCGCCCAGGAGCTGGTCGTCGTGATCGGCAAGCTGCGGCTGAAGGCGGTCGAAGAGGAGCTGGAACTGCTGGTCAAGTCGGGCATCCAATCGCCCGACGCGATGGCCCGCTACGGCGAGTTGCTGGCGCAACAACGCCGCATCAAGACAGGAATCACGGTATAATCCTTAGTTGACGAAAGCGTTGGCCAAGTGTGACAGCAGCACCTCCGGGCCCGGCCACCCTCTGAACCAGGGCTCCCAAGACGGATTCAGGCCACCCTCACCCGCAAGGGCTGCACTCCAAATGTTCACCCGAACTTGCTCAGCGCAGACATTGAACACCGCGCCTTGATTTTTCCGAGGAAAGACGCAGTTCATCTGTAGCGCTGCCTGCGAGACAAAAGCCGGCCCGACCACCCAAGGATTTGCATGACCGCGAAGAAAGTCGTCCCCGCCCCCGTGTCCGAAGCGAATGTCGCCAAAGCGGCCGCCAAGGGCGCCAAGCCCGATGACGCCGGCAAGAAGGCCGTGAAGCCCGTTGCCAAGGCCGCCGAGCCGGCGGCCAAGGGCAAGCCGGGCCGCAAGCCCAAGGCCGCCGAAGAAAAGGCGAAGAAGTCCGAAGACAGCGACGTCGATCTCTCCGACCTCGAATCCGACCTCGAGGGCGAGCCCGAAGTCGAGACCGCCGCGACGGACGAAACCAAGGTCAAGGCCAAGCCGCTGCGCATGAAGGTCTCGCGCGCGAAGGAGCGCGCGCTGATGCGCGAATTCGGCCTCGAAGAAACCGCGCTGACCGAAGAGGAAGCCGCCAAGCGCCGCCAGGAGCTGAAGACGCTCATCAAGATGGGCAAGACGCGCGGCTTCCTGACGCACCAGGAAATCAACGATCACCTGCCCGAAAAGCTCGTGAACGATGAAATCCTCGAGGCCATCGTCTCGATGCTCAACGACATGGGGATCGCCGTCTACGAGCAGGCGCCCGACGCCGCGACACTGCTGATCGCCGGCGGCGGCACGACCACGGCGACCGAAGAAGAAGCCGAAGAAGCGGCCGAAGCGGCGCTGTCGACGGTCGATTCCGAATTCGGCCGCACGACCGACCCGGTGCGCATGTACATGCGCGAGATGGGCACGGTCGAGCTGCTGACGCGCGAAGGCGAAATCGAGATCGCCAAGCGCATCGAAGGCGGTCTGCAGGCGATGATGTACGCGATCAGCGCGTCGCCGACGACGATCGCCGAGATCATGGCCTACGCCGATCGCATCGCCTCTGGCGAAATGAAGATCTCCGAGGCCGTCGACGGCTTCGTCTCC
>DASYCA010000097.1:0-4917 GCA_036500445.1 Burkholderiaceae bacterium
CTTGATCGCGTCCACGCTCACGGCGGCATAGCGGGCCACCTGCTCGTTCGATCCGATCGCCTGCACGTAGCGGCCGTAGGCGGTGCGGTTCAGCAGCAGCGCGCCGAGTACGGCGACCACGAGGAACACCCACACCGGCACCGGCACGCCCAGCAGCGCGCCGTAGTAGACCGGCGCGTAGGCATCGGCGAGCGTGTTGTCGAGCGTGATCGCGCCGCCATTGGACAGGTACGTCAGGTAGGCGCGGAAGATCCCGAGCGTGCCGAGCGTGACGATGAACGGCTCGATCTTGCCGCGCGTGATCAAGAGCCCGTGCGCGAGACCGAACAGCGCGCCGAGCAGCACCGCGAAGCCGGCGCCGAGCACGACGATCGCGACCGGCGGCAGCGCGTGCGCGGCGCTGCCCAGCGCGTTCATCAGCAGGATCACGCCGCCGGCGATCAGCGCCGCCATCGAGCCGACGGACAGATCGATGCCGCCGCTGATGATCACGAAGCACATGCCGACCGCGATGATGCCGATGAAGGCGGTGCGGGTGAGCACGTTCATCGCGTTGTCCAGGGTCGCGAAGTCGGGGTTCAGCAGCGCGCCGGCGACGCACAGCAGCACCAGGCCGAGGATCGGGCCGATGCCGTGCAGGCGCGACCACCAGGCACGCGCCGAGGCGCCGCCGCGGTCCTGCTGCGGGGCCGTCGAATCAGTGCGTTCCGGTGGCATGAGCGATCAGGACCTCTTCGGTGAGTTGGCCGTCGGCGATCAGCGTCGCCTGTTGTGCGCCGCCCCGCATCACGACGATGCGGTGGCAGATGCCGATCAGCTCCATCAGCTCGCTGGAGATCACGACGACCGCGCGGCCGTCGCGCGCGAGGCGCTGGATCAGGAAATAGATGTCGCGCTTGGCGCCGACGTCGACGCCGCGCGTCGGCTCGTCGAGGACCACGACCTTCGGCGCCGGGTGCAAGACCTTCGCGAGCGCGAGCTTCTGCTGGTTGCCGCCCGACAAGGACGACGCCTTGATGTCGAGCGAGCCGGTGCGAATGCCGAACTCGCTCACCGCGGTCTTCAGTGCCGCCTTCTCGGCCTCGGGCCTGAGCCACGGCGCGGCGTAGCGGCGCAGCGCCATCAGCGTCAGGTTCTCGCGCAGCCCGAAGTTCACGTGCAGGCCTTTTCCCTTGCGGTCTTCGCTCAGGTAGGTGAGGCCCTGGTCCGCGGCCTGGCGCGGATTGCGGAATCGCACCTCGCGGCCGGCGAGCTCCACATGCTCGGCCGCGTGCGGGCGCAGCCCGAGCAGCCCCTCGAACAGCTCGGTGCGGCCGGCGCCGACCAGCCCCGCGAAGCCGAGGATCTCGCCTGGCGCGACCTCGAAGCTGACGTCGCGCGCCCAGCCGGGCACCGTCAGCTCCTTCACCATCAACAGCGGCGCCGCACTCGGCCGAGCGTCCTTTGGCGGGTACAGGTCGCTGAGGTCGCGGCCGACCATCAGGTTGGCCATCTGCTGGCGCGTGACCTTGTTCGTCGCCTCGCGTGCGACGAATCGGCCGTCGCGCATCACGACGATCTCGTCGGTCACGCGTTCGACCTCGTCGAGCTTGTGCGAGATGTAGATCAGCGTGACGCCGTCGGCCTTCAGCTGCGCGATCAGCGCGAACAGGCGCTCGGTCTCGCCCGGCGTCAGGGTCGCGGTCGGCTCGTCCATGATCAACAGGCGCGCGCGGCGCTGCAGCGCCTTCGCGATCTCGACCAGCTGCTTCTCGGCGACGATCAGGCGTTTCACCGGCGTGTCCGGGTTCGCCTTCAGGCCGACCTGGTCGAGCACGCGGCGCGTCTCGGCACGCATCGCCGCGTCGTCCAGCCACGGCCCCTTGGTCATCTCGTGGCCGAGGAAGATGTTCTGCGCGATCGTGAGGTCTTCGGCGAGCGCGAACTCCTGGTGGATCATCACGATGCCGCGCGCCTCGGCCGCGCGCGGGCCGTCGAAGTTCACTGCCGCGCCATCGACGCGCAGCGCGCCGCCGCTCAAGGGCTCGTAGCCGGCCAGGATCTTCATCAGCGTGCTTTTGCCGGCGCCGTTCTCGCCCAGCAACCCGATCACGCGGCCGGGCGAGATGTCGAAGCTGACGCCATGCAGCACCTCGACCGGCCCGAAGGATTTCACCACTTTGTCGAACGCGACGGCCGTCATGCGGCCACCTCCGCGGAGACGGCGCCAGCACCACGCGCCGCGCGGCCGGTGGCCCGGCCGCATTGCGCTGGTCGATCCCCGTGAACGGGGCCCCTCGCCCTTCGCTTCATGCGGCCACCTTTCCGCGCCCGCGCAGCGTTTCCTGCAGCGCGAGCACCCCCGCGCCGATCAGCCCCGATTGATCGCCCAGCGGCGAGTACAGGATCTCCAGGTGCCGCGTCGAGAGCGCGAGCGAGCGCTGGTACACGCTCTGCCGCAGGGCGGCCAGGAACAGCGGCCCGATCCTTGTGACGCCGCCGCCGACGAACACGTGCGACGGATTGAAGAAATTCACGACCGACGCGAGCATCTGGCCGATCAAGGTGCCCGAGCCCTGCACGATCGCGTTCGCCGCCGCGTCGCCGGCACGGCTCGCGTGGCCGACGTCTTCGGGGGTCAGCTCGGCCCGCTCGGCCAGGCGCTCGGCGAGCAGCGCGCTGCCGCCGGTCTGCGCCGCCTCGGCCGCCTGCCGCGCGATCGCCGGGCCCGCCGCCATCGTCTCCACGCAACCGAGGTTGCCGCAGTGGCAACGCGGCCCGTCCGGGTCGACGCAGATGTGGCCGACATCGCCGGCCGACCCGTTCGCGCCGCGATACACCTCGCCGTGGCAGACCACGCCGCAGCCGATCCCGGTCCCCACCTTGATCACCAGAAAATTCGGCAACTCCCGCTTCAAGCGCCACAGCTCGCCGAGCGCCATCAAATTCACGTCGTTGTCGACCCAGACCGGCGCGTCGTAGTCGGCCCGCAGGTCGTCGCGGATCGAATAGCTGTCCCACCGCGGCATCAGCGGCGGCTCGACGAGCTGGCCGCTCGCGAAGTCGACCGGCCCGGGCACGCCGACGCCGATCGCGATCACCTGGCGCGGCTTGATCGCGGCGCGCGCGAGCAGCTCGCGCATCAGCGTGCGCATGCGCGACAGCACGCGGCCGGGGCCGTCGCGCACGTCGATCGGCTCGGCGTGGCGGGCCAGCACCTGCAGGTCCGGCGTCAGCACCGCGAGCTCGACGCTGGTCGCGCCCAGGTCGGCGCACAACAGCACGCCCAGCCCGCGGTGCAGCTGCAAGGTCTCGGCGCGCCGGCCGCCGGACGACGCGCGTGCGCCGATCTCGTCCAGCCAGCCCTGCTCGATCAGCCCGGCGACGACCGCGTTCGAGCGCGTCTTCGAATACCCGAGCCGCTCCGCGAGCGCCTCGCGCGACGGCCCATGCGACCAGAACACGCCCTCGAGCGCGCTCTGTTCGTTCGCGGACAGCGTCGCCCAGCGGCTCATCGCGGCTCGTCTCCTCGTGTGGTTCCGTGCGCCGCGCTCTGCGGCGCGGACCGGAAATAGTAGGAGCCGAACTTCAGCCGCGCAAGATCAATCTTCGACCCAATATGGTTTTACCGATCGGTCAAAACCCCACTGGCGCAAACCCGACTGACAGCCGAGATGCCGAGGCCTAGCATGGGCCGATCGCAGATGCGCAACAGCGCGTTGACCCCGGGCGGCATCTCCTGCCACCGGCACGAGCGCGCGGAAAGAACAGGCTTGCAAGCGACCGACATCCACGCCCCGGACTACTTCCACAAAGTGGTCGACTGCCAGTGGGCTTGCCCGGCCCACACCCCTGTCCCCGAATACATCCGGCTGATCGCCGCGGGCCGCTACACCGACGCCTACATGGTCAACTGGGCGTCCAACGTGTTCCCCGGCATCCTCGGCCGGACCTGCGACCGGCCCTGCGAGCCGGCCTGCCGGCGCGGGCGCGTCGAGGAGGCCCAGGCCGAGAAGCCCGAGCCGGTCGCGATCTGCCGCCTGAAGCGCGTCACCGCCGACTTCAAGGACGACGACATCAGCCAGCACCTGCCGAAAGCCCCCGAGAAGAAGAACGGCAAGCGCATCGCCTGCGTCGGCGCCGGGCCCGCGGCGCTGACGGTCGCGCGCGACCTCGCGCCGCTCGGCTACGCCGTCACGGTGTTCGACGGCGACGCGAAGGCCGGCGGGATGATCCGCTCGCAGATCCCGCGTTTCCGCTTGCCCGAGGAAGTGATCGACGAAGAGACCGGCTACGTGCTCGGCCTGGGCGTCGACTTCCGCGCCGGCACGCGCATCGGCTCGATGAAGGCGCTGCTGGCCGAGGGCTATGACGCGGTCTTCGTCGGCTCCGGCGCGCCGCGCGGGCGCGACCTGAAGATTCCCGGCCGCGCCGAGGCGACCAAGCACATCCACATCGGCATCGACTGGCTGTCCTCGGTCTCGTTCGGCCACGTCACGAGCATCGCGAAACGCGTGATCGTGCTCGGCGGCGGCAACACCGCGATGGACTGCTGCCGCAGTGCCAAGCGCCTCGGCGGCGAGGACGTCAAGGTGATCGTGCGCTCGTCGTTCGAGGAGATGAAGGCCTCGCCATGGGAGAAGGAAGACGCGGCGCACGAGGCCATTCCGATCCTCGACTGCCTGGTGCCGATCGCGTTCCTGCACGAGGGCGGCCGCCTGACCGGCATGAGCTTCGACAAGGTGCGCGCGCAGCGCGATGCGAATGGCAAACGCCAGCTCGTTTCGACCGGCGCGCCGCCGCAGGTCTTCGATTGCGACGAGGTCCTGGTCGCGGTCGGCCAGGAGAACGCCTTTCCGTGGATCGAGCGCGACGCCGGCATCGCGTTCGACGAGCACGGCATGCCGGTGCTCGACGCCGTCACGCTGCAATCGAGCC
>DASYCA010000098.1:0-2224 GCA_036500445.1 Burkholderiaceae bacterium
CGCGCCATCCAGGCCGCTCGCGAGCGGCGCTCCTTCACCGGCGCAGGCGCGCACGAACGCGCCGAAGCCGGTCTGGTACAGGTCGACCTGGGGCACCGAAAGTTCCCGCGTTCCTTGCGCATCGCGCCAGACAAGTGTGCCGCCGCCCTCCTGCGTCAGCGAGCCTTCGGCATACAGATTGCCCTCGGTGCCGAGCACGTGCAGCCGGGTCACCGCGTGGCGCGCCGCGAAGGATTCGTGCGTCTGCGCGAGCACGCCGCCGTCGAACTCGATCACGCTCATCGCGCTGTCCTCGACGCTGCCCTGGCCGAGCCCGGCCTGCAGCACGCTCGTCTGGATGCTGCGCGGCTCGCGCTGCAGCAGGAAGCGCAGCAGGTCGGCGTCGTGGACCAGGATGTCGAGCACGACGCCGCCGCCCGCGCCCGGCTTGTCCAGGCGCCAGCCCTGCAGGTGCGGCGGCAGGTAGACGGCGTGCGAGACCTGCACCCCGTGGACCTGGCCGAGCGCGCCGTTCGCGATCAGCTCGCGCATCTGGCGGTGGCAGCTGGAGGCGCGCAGGTGGTGGTTCGTCGCGAGCAGCTTGCCGCGCGCACGGGCCGCGTCGACCATGCGGGTCGCATCGGCGACGGTCATCGCGAGCGGCTTCTCGCACATCACGTGGCAGCCGGCCGCGAGCGCGGCCAGGGTCTGCGCGGCGTGTTGTTCATTCGTCGAGCTGATGTAGACCGCGTCGAAACGGCCTTCGGCGAAGAAGTCTTTCGATGCCGTGTGCGCCTGCGCGAGCCCTTGCTCGGCCGCGAACTGCTGCGCACGCGCTGCGCTGGCGGAGAGGACGCCAATCAGGTCCTGCCCCGCGATCTTGCGCAGCGACGGAATGACGCGCTCGGCGATGTTGCTCGCCCCGATGAAACCCCAACGCATGGTCGCGCTCCTTCTGCCTCGATGGGCTCAGTTCAGCCGCTGGCCGCCATCGGCCGCGAACACGTGGATCGACGTCGGCGGCACGTGCACGCGCACCGCCGCGCCCGGCGCCACGTTGGGCAGCCCGCTCATGCGCACCGTGACCTCGGTGTGGCCGAGGTCGACGAGCGCATACGTCTCGGGCCCCGTCGGCTCGACCAGCGAGATCCGGCCGCTCAGTTGCCCGTCCTCGCGGATCGCCAAGTCTTCGGGGCGCACGCCGACGACGACCTTGTCGGCCGCGCTCGACGCGAGCTCGCCGATCGCGACGCCGTCGGGCAGGCGCAGCACGCCGGATTTCTCGCGCGTCGCCTCGAACATGTTGATCGACGGCGAGCCGATGAACTCCGCGACGAAACGGTTCGCCGGCTTGGTGTAGATCTCGAGCGGCGTCGCGAGCTGCTGGATGCGGCCGGCGTTCAGCACCGCGATGCGCGAGCCCAGGGTCATCGCCTCGACCTGGTCGTGCGTGACGTAGATCGTCGTGACGCCGGTGCGCATGTGCAGGCGCTTGATCTCGGCGCGCATGTCGACGCGCAGCTTGGCGTCCAGGTTGGACAGCGGCTCGTCGAACAGGAAGAGCTGTGGCTGGCGCGCGAGCGCGCGTCCGATCGCGACGCGCTGGCGCTGGCCGCCCGAGAGCTGGCGCGGCTTGCGCTCCAGCAGGTGCTCGATCTGCAGCATCGAGGACACGTCCTTGACGACCTTCGCGCGCTCGGCGGGCGCCACGCCGCGCATCTCGAGCGGGAACGCGATGTTGGCCGCGACCGTCATGTTCGGGTACAGCGCGTAGGACTGGAACACCATCGAGATGTTGCGATCGGCCGGGCCGGCGGTCGTGATGTCCTGCCCGCTGAGCACGATGCGCCCGCCGCTCGGCTCCTCGAGACCCGCGACGAGGTTCATCAGCGTGCTCTTGCCGCAGCCGGACGGCCCGACGAGCACGAGGAACTCGCCGTCGGGCAGATGGATGTCGATCTCGTGCAGCACGCGGGTGCTGCCGAAGAGTTTATGAATGCCTTGGAGGGCGAGGTCTGCCATTTTTTGTTCCCGGAAGCCTTCAGGCCTCCCGCCGGGCCGCCCCAAGGGAAGGCCTGCGCCCCCTCGGGGGGCAGGAGCGGAGCGACGTGGGGGTTGTCATTTTTTTAGCCTTTGACCGAGCCGGCCATCAGCCCGCGCACGAAATACTTGCCCGACAGCACATAGACCAGCAGCGTCGGACATGCCGCGATGAAGGCCGCGGCGAAGTGCACGTTGTATTCCT
>DASYCA010000099.1:0-9116 GCA_036500445.1 Burkholderiaceae bacterium
GGCCAAGGACCTGGGCCCGGGCGGCCAGGCGCTGATGGACTACGCGATCTCGATCGCGCAGCGGATCCAGGGGGTCGGCGCGGCCGACTACAAGCCACGCATCCACCTCGACCTCTACGGCTCGCTCGGCGATCTGTTCGGCGACGACATCGACGGCCTGATCGACTACCTCGATCGCCTGACGAAGGCGGTCCAGCCCTTCGACCTGCTGATCGAGACGCCGGTGATCGCGGCCAGCCGCGAGAAGCAGATCGACACCTTCGCGCGCCTGAAGGCCGGGCTGCGCGCGCGCGGTTCGCGCATCGGCCTGATCGCCGACGAATGGTGCAACACCATCGACGACATCCGCGTCTTCGCCGAAGCCAAGGCCTGCGACTACGTGCAGATCAAGACGCCCGACCTGGGCGGGATCAACAACAGCATCGAGGCGGTGCTGTATTGCAAGTCGCAAGGCATGGGCTGCTGCCTCGGCGGCACCGCCAACGAGACCGACATCTCCTCGCGCATCACCGCGCAGATCGCGATCGCGACCGGGCCCGATTTCATGCTGTCCAAGCCCGGCATCGGGGCGGACGAAGGCCTGATGATCCTGACGAACGAGATGCTGCGCACGCTGGCGCTGGTACAACATCGGCACGCAAATCGCTAGTCGTCACGGAGTACCCATGAACGCATTCAAATTCCTCCTCTGCGCCGCGGCCTTGTGCTCGACGCTGGCGCTGCCCGCGGCGGCGCAGACGCCCAAGCACGGCGGCACCGCCGTGATGGTGCTCGGCACCGACCCGACCAGCCTGAGCCCGGACACCACCGCCTCGGTGCCCGACGTGGCCGCCGGCTGCCTGATCTACGACGCGCTGGTGCGCTTCAAGACCGGCTTCGAGATCATCCCGAGCCTGGCGAAATCCTGGACCATCTCGCCGGACGGCCTGACCTACTCGTTCGAGCTCGAGAACGCCAACTGGCACGACGGCAAGCCCGTCACCTCGGACGACGTGAAGTTCACGCTCGAGGAGATCAGCAGCAAGTACGGGCCGCGTTTCAATTCGGCGGGCAAGTTCATCGACAAGATCGAGACGCCCAGCCCCAAGAGCGTGATCATCAGGCTGAAAAAGCCGTTCGGGCCCTTCCTGTTCTCGCTCGCCTGCGAGCAGAACGCGGCGATCATGCCGGCGCACATCCTGCGCGGGACCGATCTGCTGAAGAACCCGGCGATCCTGACGACGCCGGTCGGCAACGGGCCGTTCAAGATCGTCGAGTGGGTCCGCGGCGACCACATCGCGCTCACCCGCAACCCCGACTACTGGCGCAAGGGGGAGCCCAACCTCGACCGCGTGATGATCAAGATCATGCCCGACGCGTCCGCGCGCATCCTCGCGCTGCGGGCCGGCGAGGTCGACTTCATCGTGCCCGACTACGTGCCGCTGAGCGCGGTGACGATGCTCGAGAAGAACCCGCAATTCACGATGCGCGAGGTCAGCTATCCGGGCAGCGACATCATCATCTTCAACACGAAGAACCCGGCGCTGGCCAAGCCCGAGGTGCGGCAGGCCCTGCTGATCGCGACCGACCGCAAGTTCATCCACGACAAGGTCTACTACGGCCTGGGCAGCATCCCGAAGAGCGCGTTCGACACGCGCCTGTGGGCCTACGACAAGGCGGTCGACTACCAGACGATGTACCCGTACGACCCGGCCAAGGCGCGCCAGATGCTCGATGCCGCGGGTTTCAAACCGGGGGCCGACGGCACGCGCTTCACGATCCGCCTGTTGTTCGAGACGGCCAAGCCGGAATGGCTGCCGGCCGCGCAGGCACTGCAGAGTTTCTGGCAGGCCGTCGGCGTGAAGGTCGTGCTCGAGGGCGCCGAGCGGCCGGTGATCCTGAAGCGCGTCTATTCCGACTACGACTTCGAGGCCACCTTGCAGACCTATTCGACGCTGGGCGACCCGGCGCTCGGCATCGCCCGCACCTATGTGACCGAGTCGATCGCGAAGGGCACGACCTTCAACAACGTCTCGCAATACTCGAACCCCGAAGTCGACAAGCTCTTCGACGCCGGCCGCGACGCCAGCCAGCAAGCCGATCGCCAGCGCAGCTACGACCGGATCCAGGTGATCCTCGCGAAGGACCTGCCGGTCCTGAACCTGCACCAGCAACCGCAGTTCGCCGTCGCGACCTCGCGTCTGCAAGGGCTGTGGCAGGCGGCCAATCAGCAGTGGTGGGGCAGTTTGTGGCTGAAGTGAGCGCGCCGTCGCTGACGGAGCAACTCGCCGGCTACTGGGCCACCGCCCGACTCGAGGAGTTGCCGGCCGAGGTCGTCCACGCGGCCAAGCGCTTTCTGCTGGACACGCTGGCGGCCGGTGTCGCCGGCGGCCGCACCGCGGTGGTCGATTCGGTCGTGCAGGCCATGCAGGCCGGCGGTTCCGGCGGCGGCGACGCGGTGCTGTGGGGCCGCAGCGAGACCCTGGCTCCGGCCGCCGCGGCATTGATCAACGGCACGGCGTCGCACGCCCTCGAGCTCGACGACTTCGGCGGCTGCGGGCACTCCGGCGCGGTCGTGGTGCCTGCGGTCTGCGCGCTCGCGCAGCGCTACCGGATCAGCGGGCGCGAGGCGCTGCTGGCGATCGTCGCCGGCTACGACGTCGCCGGGCGCGTGCTCGACGGCAGCGGCGGCTATCGGCCGCACAACGAGCGCGGCTGGCACTCCACCGGCACCTGCGGCAGCTACGGCGCCGCGGCCGCTGCGGCCGTCGTGCTGAAGGCCGCGCCGGGCACCTTCGCGGATGCGCTCGGCGTGGCCGGCACCTTCACCGGCGGCACCTGGGCCGTCCTCGCCGATGGGGCGCTGGTGAAGCGTTTTCATCCCGGCAAGGCCTCGGAGACCGGCGTCAGCGCGGCGCTGCTGGCGCAGGCCGGCCTGACCGGCCCGCACCAGGTGCTCGATGCGCCCTGGGGCGGCTTCTATGCCACCTACGCGCCCGGCATCGCGACGCCCCAGAAGGCGGTGGCCGCGCTGGGCGAGAAATTCTTCATCCTGCGTTCAGGCATCAAGCCCTATGCCTGCTGCCGGACGCTGCATTCGTGCATCGACGCGATGCTGGACATCCGCGGCACGAATCTGGCGAGCATGGACTCGATCGCCGCGTTGATCGTGCACGGCAACGCGCAGACGAAACTGCAGTTCGAGCGCACCGACGTGCGCAACCTGCTCGAGGCCCAATTCAGCGCGCCGTATTGCCTGGCCGTGACGGCGCTGAGCGGCCGCGCGACGCTGGAGCAGTTCGAGCCGCTGCGCGTCGATGAACCCAAGGTCCGCGCGCTGATGGCCCGCACCACGTTCCGCACCGACCGCGAGCTGGGCTCGACCGGCTATCCCTCGCTCGAGGTCGTGTTCGCCGACGGCCGCTCCGAATACCGCGACGTGCCGTTCGCGAAGGGCGCGCCCGAGGCGCCGCTCAGCGACGCGGAGCTGCTCGACAAGGCCGCCACCCTGCTCGGCCCGGTGCTGGGGGCCGTCACCACGCGGCGCCTGATCGATGCGGTGTGGTCGCTCGAAGGCTGCGCCGACTTTGCGGAAGTGACCTCGTTGCTCGCGAGGCCGCACTGATGCGGGCCTACGTGGCCTCACGCCTCGGCTGGGGCGTGCTGATCGTGCTGTGCATCCTGGTCCTGAATTTCCTGATCGTGCACATGGTGCCGGGCGATCCATTGCATGCGCTGCTGGGCGATTTCCCGGTGCCGCCGGAATACGCCGCCAAGATCCGCGCGGAATTCGGCCTCGACAAGCCGGTCTTGGTGCAGCTGGGCCTGTACCTCTGGAACCTCGCGCACGGCAACCTCGGCTTCTCGTTCGCGAACCGCTCGCCGGTGCTCGAGCTGATCCTCGCGCGCCTCGGGCCGACGCTGCTGCTGATGCTGCCGGCGCTCGCGGTCGCGTCGGTCGTCGGCGTCGCGCTCGGCGTGACGGCCGCGCCGCGCGCCGGGAGCCTGTCCGACACCGTGCTGACGACCGTCTCGCTGTTCGGCTATTCGGTGCCGATCTTCTGGCTCGGCCAGCTGCTCGTGATCGTGTTCGCGATCCAGCTCGGCTGGTTGCCGGTGCAGGGCATGAGCAGCATGCGCGAGGAGCTGCACGGCGTCGATGCGCTGCTCGGCCTGCTGGAGCACCTGGTGCTGCCGGCGTTCAGCGTGATGATCTACTACATCGCGGTGGTCTCGCGCGTCGCGCGGGCGAGCGTCGCCGAATCGCTGCGTGACGACTACGTGCTGACCGCCAAGGCCAAGGGCCTGTCGCGCCGCACCATCCTGTGGCGCCACGTGCTGCCGAACGCGATGATCCCGGTCGTCACCGTGATCGGCTACAACTTCGGCCAGTCGCTGACCGGCGCGATCCTGGTCGAGACGGTGTTCGGCTGGCCCGGCATCGGCAACCTGTTCATCACGTCGATCACGAACCGCGACTATCCGGTGCTGCAGGGCATCTTCCTGGTGACCGCCGTCTCCGTCGTCGTGATCAACCTGCTGACCGACGTTCTCTATGCCTACCTGGATCCGCGCGTGAGGAGCAGCCATGACGCGCGCGCGTAAATTCGCCCGCGACATGGCGCGGCACCCGAGCGGCCTCGCGGGCGGGCTCTTCATCGCGCTGCTCGTGCTGGTCGCGTTGTTCGTCGGGTTCTTCCCGCAGCTCGATCCGCACCTGATCAGCAACGACTCGATGGTCGCGCCGTCGGCACCGTACTGGCTCGGCACCGACGAACTCGGCCGCAGCGTGCTCGCGGGCGTGCTGTACGGCACCCGCGTGTCGCTGACGGTGGGCTTCTTCGCCGCGATCGTCGCGACCGTGCTCGGCGTGATCGTCGGCGCGGCCGCGGGCTTCTACGGCGGCTGGCTCGACACGCTGGTGATGCGCGTCGCGGAGTTCTTCCAGGTCATCCCCGGCTTCATCCTCGCGGCGGTGATCGTCGCGATGACGGGCACCGGGGTCACGCAGATCATCGTCGTCGTCGGGCTGCTCTCGTGGCCGCAGGTCGCCCGCGTGATGCGCGGCGAGGTGCTGCGCGTGAAGAAGACGGAGTTCGTCGATGCGGTGCGCTGCCTCGGGATCAGCGAGCGGGAGGTGCTGATCGGCGAGGTGATCCCGAACGCGCTGGCGCCGGTCGTCGCGGTCGGCACGCTGATCGTCGGGCAGGCGATCCTGCTGGAGGCCTCGCTGAGCTTTCTGGGGCTGAGCAGCGCCGAGCTCGTGAGCTGGGGGCGCATGCTCAACAGCGGCCAGCGCTTCCTGTTCAACGCGTGGTGGCTCTCGCTGTTCCCGGGCGCCGCGATCTTCGCGACGGTGCTCGCGTTCAACCTGTTCGGTGACGCGATCGGCGCGGTGCTCAACCCGCGCAATTCGAGGTGATGTCCACGATGACAAGCGACCCCACGAACGGCTCCACCGGCGCGGCGCTGCTGCAGGCCGACGGATTGAGCGTGGTCTATCGCGCGCGCGGAACCGACGTGACGGCCGTGCGCGACGTGTCGATCGTCGTGCGCGAGGGCGAGTCGGTGGCCCTGGTCGGCGAATCGGGCTCCGGCAAGTCGACGGTCGCGCGCGCGATGCTGGGGCTGTTGCCGGAGCGGATCGCGCGCATCGAGTCCGGCCGCATCGTGCTCGAGGGCCGCGACGTGACGAACTTCAGCGACGCGCAATGGCAGGCGGTTCGCGGCCATCCTGTCGCGATGGTGTTCCAGGACCCGCTGAGCTACCTGAACCCGGTGATGCGCGTCGGCCGGCAGATCGCCGAGAGCGTGCGCCGCCACGATGCCGGCGCGCCCGACGTCGCGCTGCGCGTGGCCGAGCTGCTCGACCTCGTGCGGCTGCCGCCCGGCAGCGTGCGCTCGTACCCGCACGAGCTGTCGGGGGGCATGCGCCAGCGCGTGCTGCTGGCGATCGCGCTGGGCTGCCGGCCGAAGCTGTTGATCGCCGACGAGCCGACCACCGCGCTGGACGTGACGACGCAGGCCGAGATCCTCGCGCTGCTGCGCGACCTGCGGCAACGGCTCGGCATGGCAATGCTGCTGATCAGCCATGACCTCGGCGTCGTCTGGGAAGAGTGCGAGCGCGTCTACGTGATGTTTCGCAGCCGCATCGTGGAGTCCGGCGCCACGCGCGAGGTCTTCGCGAACCCGGCGCACGCCTATACGGCCGGCCTGATCAAGGCGGCGAAAGCCTCGCGCAACGCCGACGGCCGCTTCGAGACGATCGAAGGCGAGTTCTCGACCTCCAACGATTGACGACGATGGCCAGTCCTTCTCTCGCACCGCACCCGCTGCTGGTCCTCGACCGGGTCGGCAAGACCTACCGCACCCCGGCCGGCGGGACGACGGCCGCGGTCAACGCCGTTTCTCTGACGGTGCATGCCGGCGAGATCGTCGCGCTCGTCGGCGAAAGCGGATCCGGCAAATCGACGCTCGGCCGCATCGCGCTCGGGCTCATCACGCCCGACACCGGCAGCGTCGAATTCGACGGCCATCGGCTCACTGGCCTGTCGCCGGACGCGTTTCGCGAACTGCGCACCGGCATGCAGCCGATCTTCCAGGACCCGACCGCGTCGCTGAATCCGCGCAAGACCGTGCGCCAGTTGCTGATGCAGGCGCTGTGGCGGCAACCGTCCGAAGGCGAAGCGCGCTGCGTGCGCCTGCTCGAAGACGTCGGCCTTCGGCCGGCGGCCCACTACCTCGACCGCTTCTCGCACGAGCTGAGCGGCGGCCAACGGCAACGGGTCTCGATCGCGCGCTCGCTCGCGATGGAGCCCAAGTTGATCGTCGCCGACGAGCCGCTCTCGGGCGCGGACGTGTCGATCCGCGGCCAGGTATTGAACCTGATGCTGGACATCCAGCGCAGCCGCGGCGTCGCCTACCTGATGATCACGCACGACATCTCGATCGCACGGGCGTTTGCGCATCGCGTCGCGGTGATGATGAAGGGCGAGGTCGTTGAGATCGGGCCGGCCGAGGAGGTGTTACGACACCCGAAGCACGCCTACACGCAGCGCCTGGTCGCCGCGGTCCCTGCGCTGGGCTGAAGCCTGAGAAACTAGACGCTGAAGCTGCCGTGCAAGCGGTAGCGGTTGCCCGGGTGGTACAGCCGCGCAATCGAGGCCACGACGCCGCGGGACACGGTGCGGCGCGAGACGATCAAAAGCGCGCTGCGTTCCTCCACTTCGAGCAGGCGCGCCTGCTCGGCGGTCGCGAGCACGGCCTCGACCACCTGTTCGGCTTCGGTCAGCGGCGCGTGCTCGAACAGCACGAACGACGGCGTGACCTCGGCGAAGTCTCGCGTCAGCAGGTCGGGCACCAGCGCGGGGTTGACGTAGCGGTCCTCGAGTTGAATCGGGATCCCGCTTTCCAGGTGCACCAGTTGGACTCGAAACACCCAGGAACCCGGTGCCAGTCGCATCGCGCCGGCGATCTCCGCGTCCGCCTTTTCGCGCGTCGTCGCGATCACCCGGGTCGCATGCGCGTGGCCGCGTTCGCGGATCTCGTCGTGGATGTCGCGAACCTCGAGCAGATTGGAGATCGGGTGCAACTCCGCCACGTACGAGCCGGAACCCCGTCGGCGCTCGATCAAGCCTTCTTCTTCGAGTTCGCGCAGCGCGCGGTGCACGGTCATGCGGGCGCAGCCGAACTCCAGGACCAGCTCGCGCTCGGACGGCAGGCGCACGCCGGGCTGCCAGCCGCCCTGCGCGATGCGCGTGCGAAGCGCGGCCTTCACCAGGGCGTAGGGGAGGGCGCCCGGCGGCGCCGTGGGCGACTTCATCGATCGATTCTATCGAGGCCTCTCGCGGAGTTGTCTAGGCCACTTCGAGGTAAGCTGGCACGACGTGTTGGATGAGGATGCAAACGATGGATTCGACGATGTTCGCGCTGACCCGCGGCAGCTCCCCGCTGCTGGTTTCGTTCCCGCACGCGGGCACCGAGATTCCGGACGAGCTCGCGGCGCGCATGACGCCCGAAGCGCTGCAGCTGGCCGATGTCGATTGGCATCTGCCGCAGCTTTATGACTTCGTGCGCGCGATGGGCGCGACGACGATCGCCGCGCGATTCGCCCGCCATGTGATCGACCTGAACCGGCCGCCCGAGGACACCAGCCTGTACCCCGGCCAGGACGTGACCGGCCTGCTGCCGATCGACACCTTCCGCAAGCAGCCGCTCTACCGCGCAGGGCAGGCGCCCGATGCCGGCGAGGCGCAGCGCCGCCGGGCGGTCTACTGGCAGCCGTATCACGATGCCCTGCAAGGCGAGCTCGACCGGCTGCGCGCGCTGCACGGCAGCGTCGTGCTCTGGGATGCGCACTCGATCTGCAGCGTGATGCCGCGCTTCTTCGACGGCAAGCTGCCCGACCTGAACCTCGGCACCGCCGACGGGCGCGCCTGCGACCCGGCGATGCAACACGCCGTGGAGCGCGCGATGGGTGCGCAGTCGGCGTTCACGCACGTCAGCAACGGGCGGTTCAAGGGCGGTCACATCACGCGCCACTACGGCAACCCCGCGGGTGGCGTGCACGCGCTGCAGCTCGAGCAATGCCAGAGCAGCTACATGGACGAGACCGCACCGTTCGCGTACCGAACCGACCTCGCGGCGAGAGTGCAGCCCCTACTGAAGCGGATGCTCGACGCCGTTCTTGAAACGCGCCCGTAGCGGGGTGCCGCCGATCGCGTAGGAGAGTTCGGCCGGCTGGTCGACCTCCCACAGGCACAGGTCCGCCAGCTTGCCGACCTCGATCGTGCCGCGGCTCGCGCCGAGGCCGAGGGCCTGCGCGGCATGGCGCGTGACCCCGAGCAGCGCCTCGGCCGGGGTCATCCGAAACAGCGTGCAGGCCATGTTCATCATCAACGGCAAATGCGTGCTCGGGCTGGTGCCGGGGTTGCAATCGGTCGCGACCGCCATCGGCACCCGGTGCGCGCGGAACCGCGCGATCGGCGGCGGCTGCGAATCGCGCAGGAAGTAATAGGCACCCGGCAGCATCACCGCGACGGTGGACGCCGTTGCCATCGCGACGACGCCGGCCTCGTCGAGGTGTTCCAGATGGTCGGCCGACAGCGCGCCGAATTCGGCCGCGAGCGCCGCGCCGC
>DASYCA010000100.1:0-9327 GCA_036500445.1 Burkholderiaceae bacterium
ATGACCGGTTTCGGGAACGAACGCAGCGCCTCGATGAACTGGTGCAGGTGTTCGAGCATCTCGATCTGGGCCGGCGGGCCGGCCCGGCGCCGCTCGAGCAGCCCTTGCAGATTGCCGCCGGCGCAGAAATGCCCACCGTCGCCGCGCAACAGCACGGCCCGGATCGCGGGCTCGGCCTCGGCCACGTTCAGGGCCTCGATGCCGGCCGCGATGGCCTGGTGCGACAAGGTGTTGCGGGTGGCCGGGTCGCTCAGTGTCAGCACCAAAATCGCGCCGATGCGCTCGGTCAGCATTTGTGAGGACATGCGCAACGGGCTCTGAAGTGGGCAACGGGCGGAATTGTGTCACTCCAATGCGCCGCAAGCGCCCGTTTCGGGGCTGGACAAATGTTTCTTCATGCTAGAGTCCAGCGCCATAACAGCAACCCAACGCCTCTAGCGACCCCTCCACGCATGCGCGCACCTTGGACCCTTTCCGCGATCGGTGCTGCACTGTGGGTGGCTGCCTCACCGGCGCATGCGCTGGGTTTTGGGCGGGTCATCAATGCCACCCAGCTCGGCCAGCCGCTGAACTTCGCGGCGGCCCTGCACCTGGACAACGACGAATCGGTCGCCCGCGAGTGCGTGTCGGCCGAAGTCCAGTCGGGCGACAACCGCCTCACGCCGGGGCAGGTCCGCGCGACGCTCGAAGGCGGCCCCGATTCACCCGACCGCACCGTCCGCGTCACGACCTCGACCGTGATCGACGAGCCGGTCGTGACCGTGAGCGTGACGGTCGGCTGCACCGCCAAGATCACGCGCAAATTCGTCGCCTTCATCGACCCGCCGATCATCAACCTCGCGCAAAGCGGGGCCGCGCCGGCCGCGGCCGAGCCGACGCTGCCGCCGCAGCGTGACGATTCGCAAGTCGCGCCGCTCGTCAACCTGGTCGAAGGCGAGCGCCCGCCCGTGGCCCGCCCGCGCCCGCCGCGCACCGAGCAGGGCGAACGCCCGCCGGCACCGCGCCCGCGCGCGCGGCCGGCCCCTGTGGCGCGTTCCACCGCGTCGGCCGACGGCCTCAACCCCGCACCGGCACGCGCCCCCAGGCCGGCGGCCGCGCGCCGCCAGGCCAAGGCCGCCGCGCGTGCGCCTGCCAGCGCACCCGCCGGAGCCCGGCTCAAGCTGGAGGCACCGCCGGCGGTGGTGGCGACCCCGACCGTGACGGCCTCCGCCCCGGTTCCGGTTCCGACCCTGCCGCAGGCGCCCCTCGCGACGGCGGCCGCCTCGGCGGCCAGCGCCGCGGCGATCGACGCCGCTGCCGAGCAACTGGCCCGCGAGCGCGAGCGCATCAGGCTGCTCGAAGACGGCTTGAACAAGCTGCGTGCCGATTCGCAGACGACGCAGACCTCGGTCGCGTCGCTGCAGGCGCGGCTCAAGCAGGCCGAATCCGAACGCTATGCAAACCCGCTGGTCTACGGGCTGGCGTGGCTGTGCGCGTTGCTCGCGCTCGGCTTGGCCGGCCTGCTGTGGCGCCAGCAGCGCGGCCGCAGCGCCGCCCAGTGGTGGGCCGCGCCCGGCCCGGCGCCGGCCGCTTCGGGGGCCGTGGCCGTGCCGGCCGCCGCGCCGTTCGTGCCGCCGCGCCGGCCGGCCGCGCCGCAGCCGTCCGCGAAGATCATCCGTTCGGATCCGCAGACCGAAGCCCAGACGACGCGCGCCGGTGCGTTCGAAGTCCCGACCGTGATCGAGGACGAGGACTACCCGACGACGCTGGCGCCCTACACGCAGCCCGGCCCGTTCATGCCGACGGCGCCGATGACGATCCTGCCGGCGATCGAACAGCCGGCGCGCGAGCTGTCGGTCGAGGAATTGATCGACCTCGAGCAGCAGGCCGAGTTCTTCGTCGTGCTCGGCCAGGACGACGCGGCGATCGAGCTGCTGATGAGCCACGTGCGCAGCGACGGCGGCATCAGCCCGCTGCCCTACCTGAAGCTGCTCGAGATCTATCGCCGCCGCGGCGACACCGACGCCTACGAGCGCATCCGCGACCGCTTCAACCGCCGCTTCAACGCCTACGCGCCCGACTGGGACGCCGATCTGCAGCATGGCCGCTCGCTCGAGGACTACCCCGAGACGGTGTCGCGCCTGCAGGCGCTGTGGGCCACGCCGACGCGCGTGATGGAGACGCTGGACGCCTCGCTGTTCCGCCGCAACAAGTCGGACGAGACCTTCGACCTGCCGGCCTATCGCGAACTGCTGTTCCTGTTCTCGGTCGCCCGCGACCTGGCCGAGCACGGCGGCATGCTGCCGGTCGGCGATGTCGACTTCCTGCTGCCGCTGAGCGACGACCCGAACGCCGAGCCGATCGAGCGCCTGTCGGCGGTCAGCGGCGGCGGCAGCGCCACCACCACCGGCTTCGAGAGCAGCGACATGATGACGCTGCCGCTGGACCTGGACATCACGCTGAACCCGGCCGTGCGGCCGGACGCGCCGATCGTCGACAAGGTCTCGTTCGAGTCGGCCGAAACCCTGCCGGCCGCGCTGCGCCGCGGTCCTGGCGAGATGCCGGCCGATTCGGGCTTCATCGATTTCGACCTGGACGCGCCTTACCAGCCGCCGACCAAGCCGGATCCGAAGAAGGGCTGAGGGTCGGGGCCGTCGCCCCGGCACGAGATACGTAAAAACCCCATAGCCGCTGCGTGGGCGCGTGAGCGTCTATAAACCGCATCAAGCGTTTGTGCCAAGCGCTGTATCCCCTCTTCGAACCGAGGTGCCGATGCGGTATGCCACATGCAGGGTTTGCGTTTCGGGTGCCGCCGCACTGCTGACGCTGCTTCTCGCGGGCTGCGGGAAAAAGCCGGCGCCCGCTCCGCCGCCGCCGCCCGAGGTCGGTGTCGTCACGCTGCAGGCCACGCCGGTTCCCGTCTACAGCGACCTGCCCGGCCGCACCGGCGCGTTTCTGATCGCGCAGGTGCGCGCGCGCGTCGACGGCATCGTGCTGCGCCGCGAGTTCAGCGAAGGCGCCGAGGTCAAGGCCGGCCAGCGGCTTTACAAGATCGACCCGGCGTCCTACATCGCCACGATGAACAGCGCGAAAGCCACGCTGGCCCGCGCGCAGGCTAATCTGGTGGCGCAGAACGCGCAGGTCGAGCGCTACAAGGTGCTGGTCGCGGGCAACGCGGTCAGCAAGCAGAACTACGACAACGCGGTGGCCGCGCAGGGCCAGGCGGTGGCCGACGTGCAGTCCGGCAAGGCCGCCGTCGAGACCGCGCAGATCAACCTGGGCTACACCGACGTCGTCTCGCCGATCAGCGGCCGCATCGGCCTCTCGCAGGTCACGCCGGGCGCCTATGTGCAGGCCAGCGGCGCCACGCTGATGACGACCGTCCAGCAGCTCGACCCGATGTATGTCGACCTGACCCAATCGAGCGTCGACGGGCTGCAGTTGCGCAGCGACATCCAGTCCGGCCGCCTCCAGACCCAGGGTACGCAGGCCGCGAAGGTCACGCTGACGCTGGAGAACGGACGCACCTACGACGCCCCCGGCAAGCTCCAGTTCACCGACGTCAGCGTGGACCAGGGCACCGGCTCGGTGACCGTGCGCGCGGTGTTCCCGAACAAGGGCGGCGTGCTGCTGCCCGGCATGTTCGTGCGTGCGCGGCTCGAGGAAGGCGTCGACAACAACGCGATCCTGGTGCCGCAGGTCGGCGTGACGCACGACCAGAGCGGGCGCGCGGTGGCGCTGCTGGTCGGCTCGGACAACAAGGTCTCGCAAGCGGTTTTGACGACGGCCGGCACGCGCGGCGCCGACTGGATCGTCACCGGTGGCCTCAAGCCGGGCGATCGCGTGATCGTGCAGGGGACCGAGAAGGTCAAGCCCGGAGGAGAAGCCAAGCCGGTCGCCGCACAGCTCGCCGCGTCGGCTGCCTCGGCTGCCTCGGCCGGCTCGGCGGCCTCGGGTTCATAGACCTCCCACGTCGGTGAACCGCGAGTTCATACCCCATGGCCAATTTCTTCATCGATCATCCGATCTTCGCGTGGGTGATCGCGATCATCCTGATGCTGACGGGGGCGGGGGCGATCTACACGCTGCCGATTTCGCAGTACCCGACCATCGCGCCGCCGGCCGTGTCGATCCGCGCCACGTACCCCGGCGCCTCGGCGAAGACGGTCGAGAACGTCGTGACCCAGGTCATCGAGCAGCAGATGAGCGGCCTGGACCACCTGCTGTACCTGTCGTCCACCAGCGACGATTCGGGCACCGCCACGATCACGCTGACCTTCGCGGCCGGCACCAACCCCGACATCGCGCAGGTGCAGGTGCAGAACAAGCTGCAGCTCGCCACGCCGCTGTTGCCGCCCACGGTGCAGCAGGCCGGGATCGCGGTCACCAAGTCCAGCAGCAGCTTCCTGCTCGTGATGGCCTTCGTCTCCGACGACAACAGCATGGACCGCTACGAGCTGGCCAACTACCTGTCGTCCAAGCTGCAGGACCCGATCAGCCGCCTCGACGGCGTCGGCACGGTGACGGTGTTCGGTTCGCAGTTCGCGATGCGCATCTGGCTGGACGCGGCCAAGCTCAACAACTACCGGCTGAACGCGACCGATGTGACGGCCGCGATCACCGCGCAGAACGTCCAGATCGCCGGCGGCTCGCTCGGCGGCACGCCGCCCGTGCCGGGTCAGATGCTGCAGGCGACGATCACCGAGGCGACCTTGCTGCGCACGCCCGAGGAGTTCGGCAACATCCTGCTGAAGGTGAACGCCGACGGCTCGCAGGTGCGCGTCAAGGACGTCGCTCGCGTCGCGCTCGGTGGCGAGAACTACAACTTCACGACCCAGTACAGCGGCAAGCCCGCCGCCGGCATCGGCGTGCAGCTCGCGACCGGCGCCAATGCGCTTCAGGTGGCGGATGCGGTGCGCAAGAAGGTCGCCACCCTGCAGCCGTTCTTCCCGCACGGGATGGTGGTCCAGTACCCCTACGACACCACGCCGTTCGTCACCAAGTCGATCACCGAGGTGGTCAAGACGCTGGTCGAAGGCGTCGTGCTGGTGTTCCTCGTGATGTACCTGTTCCTGCAGAACCTGCGCGCCACGCTGATCCCGACGATCGCGGTGCCGGTGGTGCTGCTGGGAACCTTCGCGGCGATGTCGGTCGCCGGGTTCTCGATCAACACGCTGTCGATGTTCGGGCTCGTGCTCGCGATCGGCCTGCTCGTGGACGACGCCATCGTGGTGGTGGAGAACGTCGAGCGCGTGATGGCCGAAGAAGGGCTGTCGCCTCGCGACGCGACACGCAAGGCGATGGCGCAGATCACCGGCGCGCTGGTCGGCGTCGCGCTCGTGCTGTCGGCGGTGTTCGTGCCGGTCGCGTTCTCCGGCGGCTCGGTCGGCGCGATCTACCGGCAGTTCTCGCTGACCATCGTCACCGCGATGATCCTGTCGGTGCTCACCGCGTTGATCCTGACGCCCGCGCTCTGCGCGACGCTGCTCAAGCCGGTCGGCAAGGACCATGTCAAGAAGACCGGCTTCTTCGGCTGGTTCAACCGGGTCTTCGACCGCGGCCAGAAGACGTACCACGGTGGCGTCGACCACGTGATCAGGCGCTCCGGGTACTGGCTGGTGCTCTATGCGCTGCTGATCGCCGTCGTCGCGTTCCTGTTCCTTCGCCTGCCCAAGTCCTTCCTGCCCGACGAGGACCAGGGCACGATGTTCGTGATCGTGCAGACGCCGTCGGGTGCGACGCAGGAGCGAACCCAGAAGGTGCTGGGCGACATCAGCACCTACCTGCGCGTCGACGAGAAGGCGGTCGTCCAGGCCACGTTCGAGATCAACGGTTTCAGCTTCGCCGGACGCGGCCAGAACGCCGGGCTGGTCTTCGTCCGCCTGAAGGACTACGACGAACGCAAGGACGCGAAGGCCAAGCTGCAGGCGCTGGTCGGCCGCGTCAACCAGAAGTTCGCGTCGTACAAGGACGGCGTCGTGATCGCCGTCGACCCGCCGTCGATCCCCGAGCTCGGCACGGCGTCCGGCTTCGACCTCGAACTGGAGGACATCGCCGGCCTCGGCCACGACGCGCTGATGCAGGCGCGCAACACGCTGCTCGGCGCGGCGAACGCGAACGCGACGCTCTCGAAGGTGCGCCCGAACGGCTTGAACGACACACCGCAATTCAAGGTCAACATCGATCGCGAGAAGGCCAGCGCGCTCGGCCTGACCGCCGCCGGCATCGACCAGGCGTTCGCGGTCGCCTGGGGTTCCTCCTACGTCAACAACTTCCTCGACACCGACAACCGCGTCAAACGCGTCTACGTGCAGGGCGACGCGAAATGGCGCATGACGCCGGACAACCTCAACGACTGGTACTTGCGCAACAGCGCCGGGGCGATGGTGCCGTTCAGCGCCTTCGGCAGCGGCCAGTGGATCTACGGCTCGCCGAAACTGGAGCGCTACAACGGCATCTCCGCGGTCGAGATCCAGGGCGACGCCGCCCCCGGCAAGTCGAGCGGTCAGGCGATCACCGAGATGCAGAACCTGATCGCCAAGCTGCCCAAGGGCATTGGCTACGAGTGGACCGGCCTGTCGTTCCAGGAGATCCAGTCGGGTTCGCAGGCCCCGGTGCTCTACGGCATCTCGATCCTGGTGGTGTTTCTCTGCCTGGCCGCGCTGTACGAGAGCTGGTCGATCCCGGTCTCGGTCATCATGGTCGTGCCGCTGGGCGTGCTGGGTGCGCTGCTGGCGGCGACCTTGCGCGGCCTGGAGAACGACGTGTTCTTCCAGGTCGGCCTGCTGACCACGGTGGGGCTGTCGGCGAAGAACGCGATCCTGATCGTGGAGTTCGCGCGCGACCTCGAAGCGCAGGGCATGGGCGTGGTCGAGGCGGCGATGGAGGCCGCGCGGCTGCGGCTGCGCCCGATCCTGATGACCTCGCTCGCATTCATCCTCGGCGTGTTCCCGCTGGCCGTCAGCAACGGCGCGGGTTCCGCCAGCCAGCACGCGATCGGGACCGGCGTGATCGGCGGGATGCTGAGCGCCACCTTCCTGGCGATCTTCATGATTCCGATGTTCTTCGTGGTCGTCTCCAGGCTCACCGGCTCGACCCGCCCGAAGGGAGCGCCGGCCGACCGGCCGGGCGACGCGACGCCGCAGGTGGAGGGGGGCCGCTGAGATGGCGAATCCGCGGCGCGCCGCCCCTCCGCTTTGCACCGCCGTCGCAGCGCTGCTGCTGGCCGGCTGCACGCTGGAGCCGGCCTACCAGCGGCCCGCCGCGCCGGTCGCGGCCGCCTATCCGGGCGGCGCGGCGTACGCCACCGGCCCCGGCGCTTCGGCCCCGGAAGGCAGCGCCCGCAGCGCCGGCGGCCGGGCCGCGGTCGAGATCGGCTGGCGCGACTTCTTCGTCGACCCGAAACTGCAGGCCGTGATCGCGCTCGCGCTGCAGAACAACCGCGACCTGCGGGTCGCGATGCTCAACGTCGAGGCCGCACGCGCTCGGTACCAGATCACGCGCGCCGAACTGTTCCCCAGCGTCAGCGCAGCCGCCTCGACGACCCGCGAGCGCACGCCGCTGAACCTGTCGTCTTCCGGCCAGACGATGAGCCAGGTCTACTCGGTCGGGCTGAACGTCTCGTGGGAGATCGACTTCTTCGGCCGCATCCGCAGCCTGAAGGACCAGGCGCTGGCGCAATACCTCTCGCTGGCCGAGACCCGCAAGGCGGCCGAGATCGCGCTCGTGTCCCAGGTCGCCGTCCAATACCTGACCGTGCTCGGCGACGACGACCAGATCGCCGTGACCCAGTCGACCTTGACGAACGCGCAGGAGTCGTACCGGATCAACAAGCTGAGCTTCGACAACGGCGTCGCGACCGAACTGGACCTGCGTCAGGCCGAAGGCATCCTGGAGCAGGCATCGGCGGGCCTCGAGGCCTACTCGCGCGCCCGCGCGCAGGACCAGAACGCGCTGCTGCTGCTGGTGGGCGGCCCGCTGCCGGACGATCTGCCGGCCGGCATGCGCCTGGCCGACCAGAACCTGCTGACCGACATTCCGGCCGGGCTGCCGTCCGACCTGCTGGCGCGCCGGCCGGACATCGCCGCCGCGGAGCAGACGCTGATCGCGGCCAACGCCGACATCGGTGCGGCGCGTGCCGCGTTCTTCCCGAGCATCTCGTTGACCGGCGACCTGGGCACGCTGTCGCCGAGCGCCAGGGGCCTGTTCCGCAGCGGCCAGAGCTCATGGAGCTTCATGCCGCAGATTTCGGTGCCGATCTTCGACGGCGGCGCGAACAAGGCCAACCTGGAGCTCGCGCAGATCGAAAAGCGCGTGGAGATCGCGGACTACGAAAAGGCCATCCAGACCGCGTTCCGCGAGGTCTCCGACGGCCTCGCGGCACGCGGCACCTACGACCGCCAGATCGCGTTCCTGAAGCAGAACGAGACGAGCCAGAGCCGGCGGCTGGCGCTGTCCGACTTCCGCTACAAGAACGGCGTCGACGACTACCTCGCGGTGCTGCAGGCGCAGACCGATCTCTACACCGCGCAGCAGAGCCTGGTGTCGGCGCGCCTGGCGCGCGCGAACAACCTCGTCACGCTGTACAAGGCGCTCGGCGGCGGCTGGCTCGAGCACTCCGGCGATGCGCCCCGCGCCGCCGGCTGATCAAAGCCGCGCCAGGCGCTCCAGCGCGAGGTTCAACGTCTCTTCCTTCTTCGCGAAGCAGAACCGCACGATGCGCTGCTCGAAACCGCCTTGATAGAACGCCGCCAGCGGGATCGCCGCGACGCCGATCTCGGTCGTCAGCCATTGGCAGAATTCGGCCTCGGGCAACTCGCTGACGGCCGAGTAGTCCACGAGCTGAAAGAAGCTGCCCGCCGTGACGAGCGGGCGCAGGCGAGTCGCCGAAAGGCCGGCGCGGAACAGGTCGCGCTTGCGCTGGTAGAACGCCGGCAGCCCCAGGTGGTGCTCGGGGTTGGCCATGTGCTGGGCCAGCCCGTGCTGCACCGGCGTGTTGACGGTGAACACGTTGAACTGGTGGACCTTGCGGAACTCGGCCATCAGGGCCGCCGGCGCGGCGACATAGCCGACCTTCCAGCCGGTCACGTGGTAGGTCTTGCCGAAGCTGGAGACGATGAAGCTGCGCTGCGCCAATTCGGGGAATCGCGCGACGCTCTGGTGCAGCGCGCCGTCGAAGACCATGTGCTCGTAGACCTCGTCGGAGATCACGAGCACGTCGGTGCCGCGCAGCAGTTCGGTGAGCTGCCGCATCTGGGCCGCGGTCCAGACCGTCGCGCTCGGGTTGTGCGGGGTGTTCACGATGATCGCGCGCGTGCGCGGCGTGAGCGCGGCCTTGATCAACCCGAA
>DASYCA010000101.1:0-4617 GCA_036500445.1 Burkholderiaceae bacterium
CTCGCGCAGCAGCTGCGACATCAGCGCCGGCGCACGCTCCGGGCGGCTCTCGACTTCACGTGCGATGCGGTAGAGCTGCTCGAACACCCGTTCGGTCGTCATCACGCTGCTGCCGAACAGCTGGCTCAGGATCCATTGCCGCACGACCGAGTAGACGCCGAGCGAGACGAACAGCGCGAGCGTCAGCGCGGGCAACTGGCCGAGCCCGAACACCGCGACGAACAGCAGGTACAGCGAGATCGCGATCGTGCTGACCGCCGCGAGCAGGGCGAACTCGCGCATCAGGTTGCGTGCGCGGGCGAGGAAGGGCACCAGCAGCAGCACCGAGGCAAGGTAGGTGTACCAGATCACCGCGACGGTGTCGCCGATGTAGTGCGGCACGCTGCGCAGGCCGTCGGAGCCGGCCAGCGCGAGCGTCATCAAGGCCCAGGTCGCCGCGGTGATCAGGCCGAGCTGGCGCAGCACGATCGCGAGCGGATGCGACTCGATCCGGTACGACCAGCTGAACAGGCCGACGATCAGCACGCCCATCGCGAGCACGAGGCCCTGCGTCCACCACCAGACGTTGTGCAGCGCACCGGTGGCGAGCAGCGCGATCAGCAGGCCCGAGGCGCTCCACGCGGCCAGCGAGATCCAGCGCGCGCCCGGCAACCGGGCCGGGTGCAGCGCCGCGGCGGTGACCATCGCCGAGGCGGTGACGAGGTCGAACGCGACATGCAGCAGCAACCCCCAGCGGGCCAACGGCCCGCGCGGGCCGAACTCGACGCTCATCTCGATGCCGATCAGCAGCAGGTTGCCGGCCTGGCACCACGCCATCAGGCCGTAGAGCAGGTTGCGAAGGTTCGCGCGATTCAAGACGACGCGCAGCGAGGTCAGGTACAGCATCAGGCTGGCGCCGCACAGCAGCCACAAGCCGGCGGGCAGCGACAGCAGCGCGCGCGGCTTCGGCCGCAGCTCGACCTCGCTGCCGTCGGCGAACACGAAGCGCACGACGGGGGCCGCGAGCGCGACTTGCAGGCGCATCTGCGCGGCCCGTTGGCGCGCGCGATCGCGGTCGTCGAGGACCCAGCGCGGCGAGCGCCGCAGCGCGATCGAGTCGGTGCCGACCGGGACGCCCGGCGTCGCCGAGCCCGCGCTCGAACCCGCTGCCGCGTTGGCCTCGACGCCGACGATGCTGGTCAGAACCTGGCCGGCGTGGGCCTGCAGCGCCGGCTCGGCGCTCGCCATCAGCGTGACGCGGTCCTGGTCGTCGGTGTGCCAGCCGGCGTCGATGGTCGGCGCGTCCGCGAGTGCGCGCACGACGCCGAGCACGATGAGCAGGCCCAGCAGCCCGAACAGCAGCACCATGGGGCGGTAGGCCCAGGCGGCGCGCGAAACGCTCGAGCGGGGCTCGCTCCAGCGGGTCTGGAAGGCGCTGCCACGGACCCCGGTCACGGGGTGAAGGGGCAAGCCTTCGTCTTGATCGGCCACGGCAGGTCCCGCTCAGGCACCGGCGTCGACCGCCATCGGCCGGTCAGACCAGGCCCTGTTTGCTCGCCAGCACGGCGGCCTCGGCACGGCTCGACACGTTGAGCTTCTTGTAGATGGACTTGATGTGGTCGTTGACCGTGAACCACTTGATGCCCATCAGGTTCGCGATCTCCTTGATCGTGAAGCCCTTGCTGAGATACGTCAGCACCTCGCTCTCGCGCGGCGTCAGGCGCTCGTGGTCGAGCGGCGCATTGCGCCCGAGCGGTGCCGCGCGGCTGCTCTGGAAGCCCGAACCGAGCGGCGCCGACCCGGTGGCGGGCGCGTCGGAGCCGGCGCTGCCGCCCGGCCCCTGCCGGAAGTGCGTCAGCAGCCGGCGTGCGATCGCCGGAGACAGCGGCGGCTGGCCGCGCACGATCTTCTGCAGCTCCTCGACCAGCACCTCGAAACGGTCTTCCTTCAGCAAATACCCGTCGGCACCGCACTGCAGCGCCGGGAACAGGTGATCGTCGTCGGAGTACAGCGTCGTGACGATCTTGGTCGCCGGGTACTGGCGCAACTCGGCCAGCAGCTCCATGCCGTTGCCGTCCGGCAGCTCGAGATCGACCAGGATCAGCTTGAACGGATCGGCCGGCGCCACGGTGGGGCTGAGCGGCCCGATCTGGCGACGCGCCGACTCGAGATCGCTGGCCTCGGTGATCGTCAGCGCGTCGCTGAAGCTTTCTTTAACGACCCGGGTGAGGAAGCTGCGCGCGACCGGATTGTCCTCGACGATGAGTACCTTGACTGCCATGCTCCCGGGGTGTCCATGATGGTGTGGTGAGAGCATCGTAGCGCATACCCGCGTCCATCCGGCACAAGCCCTGTGCAGGTCACATTGTGTTGACCATCACCAGCTTGCCGCGCACCTGGCGGCTGCCCATCACCGCGAAGGCCTTGGGCAGCTCGTGCATCGGCAGGCGCCGGTCGATCACCGGCTTGATCTTGCCCTCGGCGTACCACCTCGCCAGCTCGGCCAGCGCCGCGGCATTCGCCTTCGGCTCGCGGCGGGCGAAGTCGCCCCAGAACACGCCGACGATCGAGGCGCCCTTCAGCAGCGCGAGGTTCCAGGGCAGGGCCGGGATGCCGCCCTGCGCGAAGCCGACGACGAGGTAGCGCCCGCGCCAGCCGATCGAGCGGAACACCGGTTCGGCCAGGTCGCCGCCGACCGGGTCGTAGACGACGTCGGGGCCCTTGCCGCCGGTCAGGCGCTTGATCTCGTCGCGCACGTTCGCGCTGGTGTAGTTGATCGTCTCGTCGGCGCCGAGCTGCTTGCACAGCGCGCACTTCTCGTCGCTCGAGGCCGCGGCGATCACGCGCGCGCCGACCGCCTTCGCGATCTGAATCGCGGCGGTGCCGACGCCGCCGGCCGCACCCAGCACCAGCACCGTCTCGCCGGATTTCAGCGCAGCGCGGTCGAGCAGCGCGTGGTGCGTCGTCCCGTAGGTCAGCACGAACGCTGCCGCATCGTCGAACGCGAAACCCTCGGGCAGCGGCATCGCCTGCGCGGCCAGCGGCAGTGCGTGGGTCGCGAAGCCGCCGGTGCCGCCGAAGGCCGCGACCGCGTCGCCGACCTTCAAGTGCTTGACGTTCGCGCCGACCGCCTCGACCACGCCGGCGTACTCGGAGCCGGGCACGAAGGGCAGCGGCGGCTTCATCTGGTACTTGTTCTGCACGATCAGCAGATCGGGGAAATTCAGGCTCGCGGCACGGATCGCGACCCGCACCTCGTCGGCCTTCGGCTCCGGCGTGGGCAGTTCCTTCCAGACCAGCGCGTCGACGCCGACGGGGTTTTCACAGAGCCAGGCGTGCATGGAGCGGTCTCCCTCGGGTTGATGGCGCTTCGATGATACGCAGCACCGTGGCGGCCTCGCGTCACCGAAGTGACGGCCGGACATCAAGATCGAGATACGTCTCCATACAATCAGCCGGATGCGCATCCTGATCGCCAACGACGATGGTTACCTCGCCCCCGGCCTCGCCGCGCTCGTGCGGGCCTGCGACGGCCTGGGCGAGCTCGACATCGTCGCCCCGGAGCAGAACGCGAGCGGCACCTCGAATTCGCTGACCCTGGGCCGGCCGCTGTCGGTCCACACCGCCGCGAACGGGTTTCTGTATGTCAACGGCACGCCGTCGGATTGCGTGCACCTCGCGCTGACCGGCGTGCTGCCCCAGCGCCCCGACCTGGTCGTCTCCGGCATCAACAACGGCGCCAACATGGGCGACGACACGCTGTACTCGGGCACCGTCGCCGCCGCGATGGAAGGCTTTCTGTTCGGCATCCCGGCGATCGCCTTCTCGCAGGTTCAAAAAGGCTGGGCCGAACTGGACGCCGCCGCGCGCGTCGCGCGCAGCGTGATCGAGCAGGTGCTGCGCAACCCGCCGGCGCGCACGCCGTGGCTGCTCAACGTCAACATCCCGAACCGGGCCGACGCCGACGCGCTGCCGCGCGTCGTGACCCGGCTCGGCCGGCGCCATGCGAGCGAGCCGCTGATCCGCCAGACCAGCCCGCGCGGCGACACGATGTACTGGATCGGCCCGGCCGGCGACGCGCGCGAGGCCGGCCCGGGGACGGACTTCCACGCGACCGCGAGCGGCCAGGTCTCGATCACCCCGCTGCAGGTCGACCTGAGCGACCACGCCGCGCTGCCGGATTGGCGTGCGTGGCTGGCCGCTGCGCCGGCGCGGGGCGCCGCATGAGCGGCGGCGAACGGGTGGCACCTAAATTCCCGTTGCGCCTGGACGCGCTCGAGCCGAAGCGCGCGAAAGCCGCATCGCCCTCGCTCAAGCCCGCCCCCAGGCCCGCAGGGCCGCCGCCGGCGAACGCCCTCGCGCCCAAGCTGCACCCGACCGCCGTCGCCGCCCGCGCGGTGCTGCGCCCGCAGCGGCTGGTGCAGAACGCGCACGCCGATGCGAGCGCCGGCGCCGCGCGCCGCAACGCGCCGTCCGGGGTCGGGCTGGATTCGGCCGAGATGCGGCAACGCATGGTGCAGCGGCTGCGCGAGGGCGGCGCCGCCGACCCGAACGTGCTCGAGGCGATGGCGACGGTGCCGCGGCATCGGTTCGTCGACGCCGCGCTCGTCGCGCAGGCCTACGAGGACACCAGCCTGC
>DASYCA010000102.1:0-11109 GCA_036500445.1 Burkholderiaceae bacterium
AATCCATACCAGTTGCAGAACCGATTGCTGTGGATCTGCGCGGCGATCCTGCTGCTCGGCGGCATCACCAGCCTGTTCTGGGCCCGCGGTGCGATGCAGGCGACGACGCTGGGCTTGGTCGTCGGGCCGCTCGTCGCAGGCCTGGCGATGCTCGCGACGGGCCTGCTGTGCGCGACCACCGCCGCGCGGCGCATGCGCTTTTTCTTCGGCCGCGGCCGCCCGGCCTCGCTCGCGCCGGAGATCCCGGTCGGCGCGAACGGCGGCTCCAAGGCCGCGGACCACGTCAAGGAGTTGCTGCGCCAAGGCGGCATCACCTACCCGGAGCCGCAGGGCGCGGTCGAAGGGATGCTCTACCACTGGGCGCCGAAGCTGATCACCGCGCCGCGCGAGGTGCAGTTCCAGGCCCAGCGCTACGTGTTCAACCTGTGCGCGATCGGCGTCACGCTGGTGAGCTTCATCATCTCGTGGCTGCTGTTCGGCAACGACGTCACGCGGCCATGGATCGGGCTGCTGTACTTCGCGTTCGGCATCTTCGTCGTGCTCAAGCCGATCGTCTCGCACGCCCGCGCCCGGCTGTCGCGGGCGGCGCTGGTGGTGCTGATCGCCGCGGCCATCCTCGCGCCGGTCGCGATCGGGCTGATCGGCACGCGTTTGCCGTCGCTGTACGGCTTCGAGGTCACCGCGCAGACCTTCGTGATGCTGATCGGCTCGCTGATCGCCTGCGGGCTGGCGGTCTGGGCGATCCTCGCGCAGGTCGACCCGTCGCCGCAAACGCGCGCGAGCGTCGAGCAGACGCGGCTGTCGATGAACTCGCCGCCGGGCAGCCTGATGGTCGAGCTCGACCGGCTGATGCAATCGAGCTGGACCGAGCAGATCCCGAACCGCCGCTACGCCCGGATCGAGCCGATCACGACCGCCGGCACGCCCAGCGGGAGCTTCACCGGCGAGCTGTTCGAGGAAAGCCAGCCGCTGCCGGTCACCGGCACGCAGGCGCCGAGCCTGGCCAGCGCGCTCGCCGCGCCGCGCCATCGCGCGCTGCTGCTGCTCGACCTCTACGCGACGCTGCTGGTGATCGCCGCGGTCGCGATGTCGCTGTACTTCGTGCACGCGTTCGACGTCACCGCGCCGTGGCGCGCGAACCGCTTCGCGCTGATCGGCACCTCGGCGATCCTCGCGGTGATGGCGGCGTTCTGCTTCCAGGCCGCGGCGCGGCTGTGGGGCCGCTTCAACTTCGAATCGGTCCTGACCTGGGTCGAGATGGTCGGCAACTACCAGACCTCGCGCATCGGCACCGGCAACAACCTGTCGAGCCGCCTGAACACCGAGAACGACGTCGTGCGCACCGAGGCGATGACCTTGCGCGTCTGGCGCGCGCGCATCGAATCGGTGGTGTTCGGCAAGGACGACGCGCGCCAGGTCACCGCGATGTTCTCGACCGAGGCCGAGGCGATCGCGCTGAGCGCCGACCTGCAGGCCTTCGCGCGCAGCCAGAGCGTGCTCGTCGCACCGTTCAGCACCGAGGACCAGGCCCGCATCGGCGCGCTGAACGCCGGCGAGCGCGCGATCGCCGGGCCGAACGACGGCGGTGCGGCCGCGCAGGTGCAACACCACCTGCAGGCGGCCGCCGCGATCGCCTCGGTCGGCGGCGTGCCGGGGGTGCCGGCAACCCGGCGCTTTTGCACCGCCTGCGGCACCGAGCTCGCGCCCGGCGCGCGCTTTTGTTCGAACTGCGCGGCGCCGGTCAAGGCCTGAGCGGCCGCGGCATCAACTCCCCTTCTTCTCCACGTGCCCGCCGAACTGCTGGCGCATCGCCGACAGCAGCTTGTTCTGGAAGTTCGCATCGCCGCGCGAGCTGAAGCGGGCGTACAGCGCCGCCGTCAGCACCGGCGCCGGCACGGCCTCGTCGATCGCGGCCTGGATCGTCCAGCGGCCTTCGCCCGAGTCGGCGACCCGGCCCTCGAAGGCCCCCAGCTGCGGGTCGGCGTTCAGGGCCGCGGCGGTCAGGTCCAGCAGCCAGGAGCTGACGACGCTGCCGCGGCGCCAGACTTCGGTGATCTCGTCGAGCGGCATGTCGTACTGGTAGTGCTCGGGCGCGCGCATCGGCGTCGTCTCGGCATCATGCTCGTGGCTGGTCTTGCCGACGTTCGCATCGCGCAGGATCGACAGGCCCTCGGCGAAGGCGGCCATCATCCCGTACTCGATGCCGTTGTGCACCATCTTGACGAAGTGGCCGGCGCCGGCCGCGCCGCAATGCAGGTAGCCGAGCTCGGCAGTACCCTTGCCGGCGGCGCGGCCGGGCGTGCGCTCGATCGTGCCGATGCCGGGCGCGAGCGTGACGAAGACCGGGTCGAGGCGCTTCACCGCGGCGGTGTCGCCGCCGATCATCATGCAGTAGCCGCGCTCCAGCCCCCAGACCCCGCCGCTGGTGCCGACATCCAGGTAGTGCAGCCCGCGCCCGGCGAGCTCCTTCGCGCGCCGGATGTCGTCGACGTAGTACGAATTGCCGCCGTCGATCACGGTGTCGCCGGCCTCGAGCAGCGGCACCAGATCGGCCAGCGTCGCATCGACGACGCCGGCCGGCACCATCAGCCAGACGGCACGCGGCTTCGCCAGCTGCTTGACGAACGCGGCGAGCGAATCGGCCCCCTTGGCACCTTCTTTCGCCAGCGCCTGCACCGCCGCCGGCGCCTGGTCGAACACGGCGCAGTCGTGGCCGCCCTTGAGCAGGCGCCGAACCATGTTCGCGCCCATCCGGCCGAGGCCGATCATTCCGAGTTGCATGTGAGGTCTCCGTTGGTCGATCGCACATCGTATGCTGCCGCGACCGCTCACTTGATGAACAATGACCATGACCCCAGAGAAGCTCTCTGCCGCCGAGATCGTCGAGGCGGCCGCGCGCATCGCCCCGCACGTGCACCGCACGCCGCTGTGGACGCTGCCGAGCGCCGCGCTCGGCCTGCCCGCCGGCACGCCGCCGTTCGAGGCCGTGCTCAAGCTGGAGCACCTGCAGCGCTCGGGCAGCTTCAAGGCACGCGGGATGTTCAACCGGCTGCTGTCGAACCCGATCCCGCCGGCCGGCGTGATCGCCGCGTCGGGCGGCAACGCCGGGATCGCGACCGCGCTCGCGGCCCAGGCGCTCGGCGTGCCGGCCGAGATCTTCGTGCCCAGCATCAGCGCGCTCGCCAAGCGCGAACGGCTGGCCGCGCTCGGGGCCCGTGTCGTCGTCGGCGGCGCGGCCTATGCCGACGCGCTGGCGGCTTGCGAGGCGCGCCAGCGCGAGACCGGCGCGCTGATGACGCACGCCTACGATCAAATCGAGGTCGTCGCCGGCGCCGGCACGCTGGCGCGCGAGATCGAGCTCGAGATCGGCGTCCCGGATGCGGTGCTCGTCAGCGTCGGCGGTGGCGGCCTGATCGGCGGGATCGCCGCGTGGTTCGCGGGCCGCAGCCGCGTGATCGGGCTCGAACCCGAGCTCGCGCCGACGCTGCACCATGCGCGGGCGGCCGGCGCGCTCGTCGACGTGCCGGTCGGCGGCGTCGCAGCCGATTCGCTCGGCGCGCGCCGGCTCGGCTCGATTGCCTGGGCGATCGCGCAGCGGCACGTCGCTGACGCGTTGCTGCTGGACGACGCCGCGATCGTCGCTGCGCAGCGCTTTCTGTGGCGCGAGTTCAAGCTCGCCGTCGAGCCGGCCGCCGCGCTGCCGCTCGCGGCGCTGCAAAGCGGGGCCGTGCGCCCGCGCGCCGGCGAGCGCGTCGCGCTGATCCTCTGCGGCGCCAACCTCGATCCCGCCAGCCTCTCGACCGGAGCCGCCACGCCATGAGCATCACGATGAACAAGGAAGCGCGCGCGACCGCCGTCGCGTCGATCGAGCGCTACTTCAAGGAGGAGCTCGACGAGAAGATCGGCAACATCCGCGCCGGCGGGCTGCTGAATTTCTTTCTCGAGGAGATCGGCCCGAGCCTGTACAACCAGGCTGTCGCCGACGTCCAGGAGCGGCTGATCGCGCGCGTCACCGAGGTCGACATAGAGTGCCACGAGGACGAGTTCGTCTACTGGATGAAGCGGCGCGCCCGCTGAATGACCGCCCCCAGGTCACCTTGCGGCGCCCGCCCCGCAAGGGGATGGCGCAGGTCCAGCTGGGCCCGGATCACGCGGCCGGCAGCAGCCCGGCCTCCGTCAGCCAGGCATTCGGCCGCGAGGCGTCGCGAAACAGCGTCAGGCGCCGTTTGGCCCGCGTCATCCCGACGTACAGCAGGTTGCGGTCGGCGCTGGCGCTGAACTCGTCGAGCGCGGGGATCAGCACGTGCTCGAACTCCAGCCCCTTCACCGCCTCGATGCTGGCCAGCAGCAGGTGGTCCTTGCTGCGGGTGCTGCCCAGGCGCCACTCGCGCGCGGTCAGCTCGCGCAAAAAACTCTCGATGCTGTGAAAGCCCGCGGCGGAGCGCAGCAGCGCCCGCCCGTTGGCCTCGATCTGGTCGACATCCGCGGCGCGGACGATGACCTTCGCGGCGATGCGGCGCAGCGCGAGCGCGTCGGCGAAACCCGCGGCCAGCACCTCGACACCCGCCTCCGGCGCTTGAAGACAGGCCGACGCGGCCTCGATCAGGCGGCGCGTCGCGGGCTCGGCGTTGCGCAGCACTTGATTGCGCACGAACGCCGCCATGTGCTGCGGCGCCGCGGCGACCTCGGCCAGCGTCGCGCGCTCGCGGCCCGCGCGCTGCTCGTCGCTGTCGATCGCCGACTGCGTGAACAGCATCAAGGCCTCGAGCACCTGCAGGCGCGTCTCGGCGCGCTCGATCGTGTCGAACGCGTCCAGCGCGTGGGCGATCACGCCGCGCACGAAATGGATCTCGCGCCGCAGCAGGTAGGACTCGAACCCCTCGGTCACGTAGGCCTCGCCCAGGTCGAGCAGGCGATTCTCGAGCTCCATCGACTGGTGCGGGCGGCGCAGCAGCACGGCGATCTCCGAGCGCGGGGTCTTGGGCGGCAGGCCGGTCGGGTCGAGCATCGCCTCGACGACTCTCACGGCCTGGTCCGAGCGCAGCGGCGCGGCGCCGCCACCCACGTCGGCGTCGCACGCCACGACGACGACCTCGGTCGGCCACGCGCAGCGCGACACGCAGGGCTTGCCCGCGATCCGGCCGACCGGGCCGGCCAGCGCCTCGCCGAACCGGTACGACGCCGTCAGCGGCAGGCGCCGCGGCGGCCCGAACGCGGCATCGAACAGCGCGCCCATGAAGCCGGCATCGGCGCCCGCGACCGCATGCAAGACCTGGTCGCGGTCGCCGACCCCGATGAACGCGGCGTCGGGATTGGCCGCCAGCACCTGCCGCAGCACGCTGAACATCGCGCGGTTGGTGTCGTGCATTTCATCGAGCGCGACCAGCGCCAGCCCGGTCGGCAGCAGTGGTTCGTCGCCAGCCACGGCGTCCTCGGCGCCGAGGCGCATCGCGAGGTCGTAGGTCGCGTCGCCGGCGAGCCTGAACGCGGGGCGCTCCTCGCGCGCGTCGTAGCGCAAGGCCTCATGGCTCGCGAAGATCCGCAGCGTCGTGTAGTCCAGCCCGAGCTCGTCGGCGAGGGCCGGCGTCATGCGCTGGTCGGCGGCTTCGGTCGCCAGCAGCAGCGTGCCCTTGAGCCACGCGAACGCGGCCAGCAGGCCTTCGACCGAGGCTTCGCCGTGCGGGTTCAAGGCTTGCGGGTAGCGCTCGCCCGGGTTCGCCTGCGCGTCGGCGATCGCTTCGAGCACGTGGCGCTTCGCCGGCTCGGGCGTGCGGTGGCGAACCACGCGCGCGCCTTCGAGGTGGACCAGGCAGCGGGCACTGAACTCTTCGAAGGTCCAGACCTGCACCGCATCGCGCGCCGCCGCGGCGATGCCGACCCGTGCCATCGCCTGGCGCAAGGCTTGAACGGCCGCGTCGGTGTAGGTCAGTGCCAGCACGCTCGCCGGCGCGGTACCGGCGGCGAGTGCGGCGCCGATCCGGCAGGCCAAGGTCGTCGTCTTCGCGGCACCGGCGTTCGCCTCGGCGATCACGAGACGGTCCGCCGCCTCGACGATCGCGCGCTGCTCGTCGGTCAAGCGAATGCCACGGGGCGTGAAGGGCGGGGGCGAGGTCATTCCGGTATCTGCCTGCGCCCGGGACGGGATGCGGGGTCGCCGACTTCGTTCAGGTTAGAGCGTTCACTGCGTCGACGACCCCGCATCCCACCCCGAGAGTCGTGGCCTTTCACCGCGCGCTGCTCAGGTCGTGCCGGGCCGGCGTGCGTTCGGGTGCCCGGCACAGTGAACGCTCTACCCCTCACTGTGCCGGGCACCCGGACGTACGCCGGCCTCGCTCCACCGTAATCCGCGGCGAACGGCAACAACACTCAAGCCTTCGCGACCGCGAGCCAGCGATCGAGCTGCGCGCGGTCCGCGAGCAGCGCAGCACTGGTGCCTTCGTGGACGACACTGCCGCGATCCAGCACGACGGCGTGCTGCGTGATCGGCAGGATCATGCGCGGGTTCTGCTCGACGATGATCGCGCTCATGCCCTCGTCGCGCACGACCCGCGCGATCGAGCGCAGCAGCTCTTCGACGATGATCGGCGCGAGCCCTTCGAGCGGTTCGTCCAGCAGCAGCAGCTTGGGGTTCAATACCAGCGCCCGCGTGAACGCGAGCATCTGCTGTTCGCCGCCCGAGAGCTGGTTGCCCAGGTTGTTCCTGCGCTCGGCCAGGCGCGGGAACATCTCGTAGGCGCGCGCGACCGTCCACGGCCCGGGCCGCGCAACCGCCGTCAGGTTCTCGTGCACCGTCAGCGATTTGAAGATGTTGCGCTCCTGCGGCACCCAGCCGATGCCGGCCGCCGCGCGGCGGTGCGGCGCCAGCGCGGTGATGTCGACGCCGGCCAGCGCGATGCGGCCGGCGTGGCGGCGCGTCACGCCGACCAGCGTGTTCAGCAGCGTCGTCTTGCCGGTGCCGTTGCGCCCGAGCAGCGCGAGCGACTGGCCTTGTTCCAGCACCAGGTCCACACCCTGGACGACGACCGCCTGCCCATAGCCGGCGCGCAGCCCTTCGACACGCAGCAGCTCAGCCATGCGCCGCCTCCCCCTCGCCCAGGTACACCGCCTTCACGCGCGGATCGTTCGAGATCGACGCGACATCGCCTTCGGCGAACACCGCGCCGTTGACCAGCACCGTCACGCTCTTCGCGAAATTGAAGACCAGGTCCATGTCGTGCTCGATCAGCAGCACCGAGACCTCGGCCGGCAGCGCGCCCACGATGTCGAAGATCTCCTGGCGTTCGCCCTCGGGGACGCCGGCGACCGGCTCGTCCAGCAGCAGCACGCGCGGCTCGCAGGCGAGCGCGGTCGCGATCTCGAGCAGGCGGCGCTTGCCGTACGCGAGCAGTTTCACCGGCTCGTTCATCACGTCGTCGAGGTGGAACTGGACCAGCAGCCGCTTGCACTCGGGCGCGACGCGCACGTCGCTGCCGAGCGCGCGCCACCAGCCGCCGCTCAGGCCGAGCCGCGCGGAAACCGCGAGCGCGAGCGACTGCAGCGGCGTGAGTTCGCCGAACAGCTGATTGATCTGGAACGTGCGCACGATGCCGCTGCGCACCCGCTTGTGCGGCGCGAGTTTGGTGATATCGCGGCCGTCGAGCCAGATCGTGCCGGAAGTCGGCTCCAGCACGCCGGTCAGCAGGTTGATCAAGGTCGTCTTGCCGGCCCCGTTCGGGCCGATCAGCGCATGGCGCGCACCCTTGTGGACCTGCAGCGAAACCTGGTTGGTCGGAGTGATGCCCCCGAAGCGCTTCAGCAGCTGGCGGGTTTCGAGCACGACCGTCATGGCGAGGCGCCCTTGCCGCGGAACCAGCTGCGCGGGCTCGTCAGGCGCTCGCGCCCGACGAGCACCAGCACGACGAGGAACAGCCCGAGCCAGAAGTTCCAGTACTGCGGCGTCCAGGCCGAGATCAGGTCGTGCAGCAGCTTGAAGACGATCGCGCCGAAGATGCCGCCGTACAGGTAGCCGGTGCCGCCGATCACGAGCACCAGCAGCACGTCGGCGCTGCGGTGGAAATCGAGCACGTCGAGCGACGCGAAGCCGGTCGTCTGCGCGAGCAGCCCGCCGGCCGCGCCGGCGATGCCGCCGGCGATCGTGTAGACGACGACGAGCCGCGCGTTGACCGAAAGCCCGATGCTCGCGGCGCGCAGCCGGTTGTCGCGCAGCGCCTGCAGCGAGACGCCGAACGGCGAGTGCACGAGGCGGCGCGCGATCAACAGGCACACGATCAGCACCGTCAGCGTGTACGCGTAGGCGATGCGCCCGCCGAGGTCGAAGTCGTAGCGGCCGAACGGCGTGACCAGCGGGCCCATCACGACGCCTTGCAGGCCGTCGGCGCCGCCGGTCAGGCCATCCAGCTTGTTCGCAAGCTCGTAGAGGATGGATGCCACGCCGAGCGTGACCATCAGCCGCGTCAGGTCCGAGCCGCGCAGGATCAGCACGCTGCACAGCGCGCCGAGCGCGGCCGCAACCGCGATCGCGACGAGCAGGCCGACCCAGGGGTCCGGCATCACGAGCTTGGCGAACAGCGCCGCCGCGTACGAGCCGACGCCGAAGAAGGCGGCGTGGCCGAGCGAGACGATGCCGGCGTAGCCGAGGATCAGGTCGAGCGAGAGCGCGAACAGCGCGAGGATCGCGACCTCGTTGAACAACAAGGCCTGCGATGGCATCACCACCGCCGACAGCAGCAGCACCGCGATCAGCGCGAACTCCCACCAGCGCCAGGTCGCGTCGGCCTTCAGCGCCTGTGAAACCCCACTCATTTGCCGCTCCCGGCGCGCGCGAACAGGCCTTGCGGGCGGACCAGCAGGATCACGATCATCAGCGTGTAGACGATGAACGCGCCGAGCTTGGGCACGTAGTACTTGCCGGCGACGTCGGCGATGCCCAGCAGCAGCGCGGCCAGCAGCGGGCCGGTCAGCGTGGTCGTGCCGCCGACCGAGACGACGATCAGGAAGTAAATCATGAACTTCAGCGGGAAGCTCGGATCGAGCCCGAGGATCTCGGTGCCGAGCGCGCCGCCCAGGCCGGCCAGGCCCGAGCCCACCGCGAAGGTCAGCAGGAAGATGCGGTTCACGTTCAACCCCAGGCCACCGGCGACGCGCGGATCGTCGACCGCCGCACGCAGCTGGCTGCCGAAGCGCGTCGCCGACAGCGTCCACTGCAGCGCCAGCGTCAGCGCGGCGCAGACGACGATGATGAAGAGCCGGTACTTGCCGATGCCGATCCACGAGATGTCGAAGCGGCCTTCGAGCCAGGCCGGCAGGTGGATGTTCTGCTGCATCGAGCCGAGCGTGTAGTCGACCGCGGTGACCGCCATGAACACCAGGCCGAGCGAGAACAGCACCTGGTCCAGGTGCGGCTTGCCGTACAGCCGCCGGTACAGCAGCGGCTCGAGCAGCGCACCGAGCAGCGCGGTGCCGAGGAAGGCGATCGGCAGCGTGACCAGAAACGGCACGCCCAGCCCGTTCATCAGCTGCACCGTGATGTAGCCGCCCGCCATCGCGAACGCGCCGTGCGCGAGGTTGATGAAGTTCATCAGGCCCAGCGTCACGGCGAGACCGACCGCCAGCACGAACAACAGCATGCCGTAGGCGACGCCGTCGAACAGCAGGGTCAGCATGGAGAGGACTGCGTCATGCGGGCCCGTGCCGTCATCACTTGGACTTGCCGGGGTCTTTCACCGCCTTGATCACGTCGAACTCGACGTTGTACAGGCCGTTGCCCATCGCCGGCACGCGCTCGACCTTGCGGATGTAGACGTCCTGCACGATGTCGCGCGTCTGCGCGTCGATCAGGACCGGGCCGCGCGGGCTCTCGAAGACCTGCCCCTTCATCGCGTTCAGCAGCGCCTCGCCGCCGGCGCCCTTGGTCGTCTCCAGCGCCTTGTAGATCACGCGCATGCCGTCATAGCCGCCGACGGCCATGAAGTTGGGGCGGAACTTGTTCGCCGCCTGAAACGCGTCGACGAACTTCTTGTTCGCCGCCGACGGGTGCGCGGCCGAGTAGTGGTGCGAGTTGACGACGCCGAGCGCGACGTCGCCCATGTCGTTCAATTGGTCGTCGTCGGTCACGTCGCCGGTGGCGATCAGCTTGACGCCGCTCTTGTCCAGGCCGCGCTCGGCGAACTGCTTCATGAAGGTGGCACCCTGGCCCGAGGGCAGGAACACGAACAGCGCGTCCGGCTTGGTGTCGGCGACGCGCTGCAGCACCGGCGCGAAGTCGGGCGATTTCAGCGGCGTGCGCAGCTTGTCCAGCATCTGGCCGCCGTCCAGACGGAACTGGCTGTCGAAGAACTTCTCGGCGTCGAAGCCCGGGCCGTAGTCGGCGACCAGGCTCACGACCTTCTTGATCTTGTTCTTCGCGGCCCAGTCGGCGATGCCGATCGTCACCTGCGGCAAGGTGAAGCTGGTGCGAATGAAATAAGGCGAGGCCTCGGTGATGCTGGAGGTCGCCGCGGCCATCACGACCATCGGCGTCTTGCTCTGGGTGCCCAGCGGCGCGGTCGCGAGCGCGGTCGGGGTGATGCCGAAGCCGGCGATCACCGCGACGTGGTCGTTGACGATCATCTCCTGGGCGATGCGCTTGGTCGTGTCGGGCACCGCGCCGTCGTCTTTCAAGATCACCTCGACGGTGCGGCCGGCGATCTTGTTGCCGTTCTGCGCCACCCACAGTTTGACGGCCGCGTCGATCTGGCGGCCGGTCGAGGCGGACTGGCCGGTCATCGGCAGGATCAGGCCGATCTTGATCGGGCCGGTGTCGGCGGCGCTCGCGGCCGCGGCACAGGCGGCGGCGGCGAGGCCGAGCGCGGTCTTCAGGACAAGGTGTTTCGTGGTCATGGAATCTCCGGTATGCATTTTGAATTCTGGCCGACTGCAAATGTAGCCGGCCCGCTCAATCCGGCCGATAAGCAGAATCCAGCACCAGCCCGCCGCCGCAGACGCGCGAGACGCAGGCGCACAGCCGGGTGCCGGCCTGCTTTTCGGGCGCGCTGAAGAAGACATCGCGGTGGTCGATGCGGCCATGCGCCTCGACCACGTCGACCGCGCACAGCCCGCATTCGCCGCGGC
>DASYCA010000103.1:0-21620 GCA_036500445.1 Burkholderiaceae bacterium
TCTCAGACAGCTGCCTTTCCGCTCGTATCCAAGCCAGCCGCCTAACCCGTCGGTCAAGCGAACCCAACAAAAGCAGGCCGCTGACCTAGAACGTTAGCCTCTCACTATACTCGCAGCCTGAATGAATACCATCACCCTCAGCGCTCTCGAGAGCTTTCCGCGGCAGCTCGAAGCGCACTACGCCGCGATCCCTCCTGAATTCAAGAACTGGTCGCCGCCTTCGTGGGACGGTGTGCCCAGCGAGCCGCTCACGGCCATTGAGCAGGTTTGCCATGTCCGAGACATCGAGGTTGACGGCTATCGCGTCCGGTTCCACCGCACTCTGAGCGAATCCAACCCTGTGTTGGCATCCATCGACACGGAGGCCTTGGCCAAAGAGCGCTCGTACAGCACTTCAAGCGCAGAAGCAGCCTTCGCCGCGTTTCGCGAGGCCCGCACAAAGACCGTCGCGCTTCTCGTCGGCCTGACGCCGGAGCAATTCAATCGCACCGCGGTGTTCGAAGGCTATGGTCCTCTGTCGTTGCGCAGCTTGGCACACTATCTGTGCAGCCACGATCAGCAGCACCTTGCCGGTCTGCAGTGGTTGCTTGGAAAGATCGAGGCTTCGCGTGTTCAGGCGCAGGGCTAACCCTTCCTTCAAGCGGATCCGCCTTCGGCGGTCCGCTTAAGTCAGATGAACCATCACCTCAGAATTGCGCGTCCCGTTCGTGACCTCGATCGGTCCGTAGCCATGTACTGCAATGGATTGGGTCTCCGCGAAATCGGACGATTCGAAGACCATGAAGGCTTCGATGGCGCGATGCTCGGCAGAGCCGGCATGCACTATCACTTCGAGTTCACCCATTGCCGCACGCACCCGGTCAATCCGACACCTACAGGCGAAGACCTCGTCGTTCTCTACGTTCCCGACGAGGGCGAATGGCAGTCAATCTGCGCAGCCCTGCTTGCAGCGGGTTTCACGGAGACGGTGGCGTTCAATCCATACTGGATGCGTCGAGGCAAGACCTTCGAGGATCCAGATGGCTATCGCGTCGTCCTGCAGAACGACGAATGGAACGACCGTGAGCGTGAGCAGGTCGCGCCGCATTTGAATCCCGCCGCCGTGCGACACGGCTCTCCCTAGTTCGATCTCGAACGATATTCCCTCGGCGTGCACCCATAGGCGTTCTTGAAACTGCGGCTGAAGTGCGAAAAGCTGTTGAACCCTGACATCAGCGCGATCTCGCCGATGCCACGGCTGGCCCACTCGGGCTTGTCGAGCGCGGCCTTGCAGCGTTCGAGACGCAAGCGCCAGAGGTGGTGCGATGCGGACTCGCCATGCTGCTGGAACACCTGCTGCAGCCGACGCTCCGAGACGAACAGTTCGCGCGCGATCGACTCGACGGTCAGCTGCGGGTCGGCCGCTTCGCGCGCCATCAGGTCGCGCGCCCGATAGAGCAGCGCGAAGCGATCGTGCGGTTTCGCAACCGCCTCGGGTTCCGCCGCCAGCGCCGCACCGATCAGCGCGAGCGCGGCCTCCTTGAAGCGCAGATCGACGCTGCCGCGGCTCGGCGCGGCGTCCGGCGCGCGCAGATGGCTCGACATCTCGTGCATGAACTGCGCGACCAGCGCGCTGCTGCCCCTCGCCCCGGGGACGCGCCGCCCGCACTGAGCCTCGGCGTGGTTCGACACCGCCAGCAGTTCATCGCGCGGCATGTGCACCACGAGTTGCTTGAAGGGCACCGGAAAATGCACCCGGTACGGCCGCATCGAGTCCAGCAACGCGAGGTCGCCGGGCATCAGATGGGCCTGCCGGCCGTTCTGCTCGACGACGCAGCTGCCGGATTGCTGGATGCACATCATGAAGTTGTTGTGCGAGGCACGGCGGATCAGCGCCTCGGTCTTCAGCACATTGACGGGGCTCGCGCTCGCTTCGCAAAAGTGAATGCCGGCGAGTTCGACGTCGGAGAGCCGGGCCCGGAACGGCGAGTTCGACAGTGACTCGCATTCGATCTCGGCGAAGGTCGCGCAGACCGTCTCGCGCCAGTAATCCAGGCGATTCGGCAGCGCGACGGCCTCGGTGGAAAAGTCGGTAGCCATGTCGGGAAAACCCTCCCCTTGGATCGTGACGAGCTCGATTTCGGCTGCAGGCCACAGGGTTGCGCCTGCAGGCAAGAACCGCGCCGCCCGGCGGTCGACACTCGGCCACCGAGACATTCTCACAGGAGTTCGACATGGGCGCCAACGACACCAAGCAGATCCAGGGCGAAGCACATCCGCTTTACATCGACGGCGTCTGGCGCGCCGGCTCGGAGCAGCAGACCTCCGAAGACTTCAATCCGCTCGACGGCTCGCTGTATGCCCGCGTGGCGCAGGCCTCGGCCGCCGATGTCGACGCGGCCATTTCCGCCGCTCACCGTGCGCGCGGCGCCTGGGCCGCCATGCCGGCGTCGGCGCGCGAGGCGATCCTGCTGAAAGCGGCGGACGTGGTGGCGGCCAGCGTCGACGAGATCCGCGACGTGCTGATCAACGAGTCGGGCTCGACCTTCGGCAAGTCGATGTTCGAGGTGTTCTACTGCGTCGACCTGCTGCGCGTCGCGGCCGGCGCGGTGCGCCAGGTCTGCGGCGACACGATGCCGATGACGATGCCGGGGCAGATCGGCATGACGATCCGCCAGCCGCTCGGCGTGATCGCCGGGATCGCGCCGTTCAACGCCCCGCTGCTGCTGGCGATGAAGAAGGTCGCGTTCGCACTGGCGGCGGGCAATACCTTCGTGCTCAAGCCCTCCGACCTCACGCCGGTCATCGGGCTCAAGATCGCGCAGATCTTCGAGGCGGCCGGCTTGCCGCCGGGCGTGTTGAACGTGATTCCCGGGCCGGCCGAAGTCGTCGGCGAACTGCTGATGTCGGACCCGCGGGTCAAGATGATCACCTTCACCGGCTCCACGCGCGTCGGCCGCCAGCTGGCCGCGCAGGCCGGCAAATACCTGAAGCGCTTCACGCTCGAGATGGGCGGCAAGAACCCGATGATCGTGCTGAAGGACGCTGACCTCGACTACGCGGTGGACGCCGCCGCGTTCGGCATCTTCTTCCACCAGGGGCAGGTCTGCATGGCGAGCTCGCGCGTCATCGTCGAGGCGCCGCTGTTCGATGCCTTCTGCGAGAAGTTCGCCGCGAAGGCCAGGTCGCTCAAGGTCGGCGACCCGCGCGATCCGACCACCATCATCGGCCCGCTGATCAGGGCGTCTCAATGCGGCGTCATCGATCAGCACGTGAAGGACGCCGTCGACAAGGGCGCCACGCTGCTGTGCGGCGGCCGGCACGACGGCTCGCTGTACGAGCCGACCGTGCTCGGCGGCGTCACGCGCGGCATGGCGGTGTTCGACGACGAGTCGTTCGGGCCGATCACCTCGATCGTGCGCGCGACGGATTCGGAGGACGCGCTCGCGATCGCGAACGACACCTCCTACGGCCTGTCGTCGTCGGTCATCACGAACGACATGCAAAAGGCGTTCGACCTGGCGTTGCGCCTGGAGGCCGGCATGGTGCACCTGAACGATTGCACCGTCGCGGACGAACCCCACGCGCCGTTCGGCGGCATCAAGAACAGCGGGTTCGGGCGCGAAGGCGGCAAGAGCTCGATCGAAGAGATGACCGAACTGAAATGGATTACCCTGCAGCTCGGCAAGCGAGGCTTCCCGTTCTAGGTTTTTATCCCTCCCGAGAATCGATGATCAGCACCGAAGAATTGGCCGGCCTGGTCCGGCCCGACAGCGTCCACAGACGCCTCTACACCGACCCGGCGGTCTTCGACCTGGAGATGGAGCGCATCTACGGCCGGGCCTGGATCTACGTCGGCCACGAGAGCCAGGTGCGGGCGGTGGGCGACTACCACACGACCCGGATCGGGCAGCAGGACGTCGTGATGGTGCGCAGCACCGACGCCGGCGTGAAGGTGCTCTACAACCGGTGCGCGCACAAGGGCGCCAAGGTGGTGGCGAGCGGCGACGGCAACGTCGGCAAGTTCTTCCGCTGCTCCTATCACGCCTGGACCTACAAGCTCGACGGCACGCACCTCTCCACGCCGTTGCGCATCGGCCTGGCCGACACCAACTTCGACGCGAACCGCCCCGAATTCTCGATGCGCCCGCTGGCGCGCGTCGAGAGCTACCGCGGTTTCGTCTTCGCCAGCCAGTCTGCCGAGGGGCCGGACCTGCGCAGCTTTCTCGGCGGCATCGCGTCGTCGATCGACAACCTGTGCGATCGCTCGCCGAGCGGCGAAGTCGAGGTGACCGGCGGCGTGTTCCGCGTGCTGCAGCCGTCCAACTGGAAGATCTTCTACGAGAACCTGCACGACACGATGCACGCGCGGGTGACGCACGAATCGTCGTTCACCGCGGCGCGCGAGCAAGCGAAGGCGCTCGGCCAGATGCCGTTCGAGTTGCACATCCAGGACGGCAACGGCGAACCCTACGAATTCTGGGAAAAGCTGGAACTGCGCGCGTACCCGAACGGCCACGGCTACATGGAAGGCATCTTCGATCCGACCGCCGCGACGCGCGACCCGGTGGCGCGGGCGCACTTCGCCTGCCTGGCCGAGGCGCACGGCGAACAGCGCGCGCTCGAGATCCTCGGCATGAACCGGCACAACACGATCCTGTACGGCAGCGGGTCGCCGCACAACGTGTTCCAGCAGTTCCGCGTGATCCGGCCGCTGGCGGTCGACCGCACGCTGGTGGAGATCCAGCTCTTTCGCTGCAAGGGCGCGCCGCCCGGCGTGTTCGACCGTGCGCTGACCTACGCGAACCTGATCAACTCGCCCTCGAGCAACGTGATGCCGGATGACCTCGAGGTCTATCGCCGCTGCCAGGAAGGCAACCAGTCTCGCGGCGGCGAATGGGTCAGCCTGCATCGCTACGCCGGCACCGACCGCCTGCTCGAAGACGGCGCCGTCTCGACCAACGGCACCAGCGAATTGCCGATGCGCAACCAGTTCGCCGCGTGGCGCGAGTACATGCTCGACGATCGCCCCACCCTGCCCGCGACCACCCCATCGCAAGCGTGCCCGCATGCTGCTTGATCGAAGCATCGACCTGAGCCTGCAGCCGACGAAGGCCGCGGCGCTCGACGCCACTGCCAGCCGGCAGGTCGAGCAGTTCCTGTTCAACGAGGCGCGGCTGCTCGACGAGCGCCGCTTCGAGGCGTGGCTCGCGCTGTGGACCGACGAAGGCCGCTACTGGGTGCCCCGCCACCACGATCAGGTCGATCCGTTCGAGCAGATCTCGCTGTTCTGGGAAGACCGGATGCTGCGCGAGACGCGCGTGCGCCGCCTGCTCAACGCGCGCAGCTGGTCGCAGCAGCCGGTCACCCGCAGCAGCCGCCTGATCGGCAACATCCAGATCGAAGGGCTGGACGCCGCCGGCCTGTTGATCGTGCGCTCGAGCCTGCTGTGCACCGAATACCGGCTCGAGCAGCGCCAACTCGCGGGGACGGTCTTTCACAAGCTCGCACCCGGCGATGCAGGCGGCTGGCGCCTCCACCTGAAACGCGTCGACCTGGTGAACTGCGACAGCGTCTTCGCAAGCCTCGAGGTGTTCCTGTGACCGCGGTGCCGGCGGTCCTCGCGCTGCACTATCAGAACGAGGTCGTGCACGCCGAAGGCCGCATTCGCGTCGGGCTGGCCGCCGGTGACCCGATGCGCGAGCGCGTGATCGAGGCCGCTTCGCGGTTGCTCGCGGGAGCGCGCGCGCGCGGCTGGCCGATCGTGCACGTGCGCATCGCCTTTCGGCCCGACTACGCGGATTGCCCGCGCAACACGCCGATCTTTCGCAGGACGGTCGAGCTCGGTGCGATGCGTGATGGCGAGTGGGGCGCCGAGTTTCACGAGGCGCTGTCACCACGCCCCGGCCCGCGCGAGTTCGTCGTGACGCACACGCGCATCAGCGCCTTCGCGGGGACCTCGCTCGAGCAGACGCTGCGGATGTTGGATTGCGAGCGGCTGCTGGTCGCCGGCGTGGCCACGCACTCGGTCGTCGAAGGCAGCGTGCGCGAAGCCGCGGACCGTGGCTTCGACGTCTGGGTCGGCGCCGACGCCTGCGCGGCGGCCGACGCGCAGACGCACGCGGCGTCGCTTGCGAGCATGGCGTTGATCGCGACCATCAGCGACGTGGCGGGCCTGCTGTCGAGCACCGAAGGCGGCCCGTGACGAGCGAACCCAGGCTGGCCGGCAAGGTCGCGATCGTCACCGGCGCGGCGCAGGGCCTGGGCCTGGACATCGCGAAGCGCCTGGTCGCGGACGGTGCCCGCGTCGCGATGATCGACATCGCCCGCGAAGCAGGCGAGCGCGAGGCCGCGGCCCTCGGGGCGAATGCCCTGTTCGTCGAGACGGACGTGACGATCGACGCGCAGATCGATCGCGCCATCGCCACGACGCTGGCGCGCTTTCAGCGCCTGGACATCCTCGTCAACAACGCCTGCAGCTATGCCGACGACGGCCTGCGTTCGACGCGCACCCAGTGGCTGCGCACGCTGGACGTGAACCTCGTGTCGGCCGCGATCTTCGCGCAGCGCGCGGCGGAGGTGATGGCGCCGGGCTCGGTGATCCTGAACATGGGCAGCACCGGCGGAAAGTACGGCGTGGCGGGGCGAGCCCTGTACCCCGCCTCGAAAGCCGGGCTGATCCAGGTCACCCGCAACCTGGCCGTGACGCTCGCACCGCGCGGCATCCGATGCCTGAGCATCTCGCCGTCCTGGACGTGGTCGCCGGCCATGGCCACGATGACCGGCGGCGACATCGACGACGCCGACCGCGTCGGCGCGATCGTGCATCCGCTGGGCCGCGTCGGCCGTGGCGAGGAGATCGCCGCCGCCGTGGCCTTCGCCTGCTCCGGCGAGGCATCGTGGATCACCGGCGTCGACTTGCCGGTCGATGGCGGTTTCACGTCACTCGGGCCGGATCAGGGGCGCTCGCCACGGGAGTGGTTCGGCCAGGCCACGGTGATTCAGTCGAAGGACTAGACACGTTCCGGGCCAAGCGGGTGCTCGTCACGTGATTGCAATGTATTCACGCAGTGCTATCATCCGATCGTGAACGGTACGAACCGCAAGACCCTCGCCAGAGTCCTCGCCGACCCAGTCAACGGGAACATCGAATGGGTCAGGATCGAGTCGATGCTCAAGGCGTCTGGCTGCCGGGTCGTGGAAGGCGCCGGATCATCCGTCACGTTCGAGTTCAACGGCCGAAAGATGACGCTGCACCGGCCTCACCCAGGCAAGGAAGCGCTTCGATATCGAGTCTTGGCTGTACGAGAGTTCGTCGAAAGAATGGGGATCAAGCCATGATCAATTCCATGTCATACAAGGGCTACACGGCGAGCATGGTCTTCGACGTGGAAGACAAGATCATTGTGGGGCGCGTCCTGGACATTGACGACATCATCTCCTTCCATGGAGCGTCGATTTCAGAGTTCGAGTCCCGCTTTCATGCCGCCGTCGACGACTATCTGGCCGCCTCCAAGGAATTGGGATCGCCTCCCGAGAAGCCTGCGAGCGGCAAAATGATGCTGCGGATTGCACCGGAGGTCCATGCTGCGGCTCTCAAGGCCGCGGCGAGAAGTGGCACCAGCCTCAACAAGTGGGCAGAAGGCGCGCTTGGCAAGGCGGCAAAGAAGACGCCCTCCCGTATCGGCGCTCGCAGCGCCGACTAACGCGTCAGTCAGGCGTCAGAATTCAAGCCCGTGTTCCCTTCGAGCAACTCCATGAACGCCGATATCGTGCACCAGATGGCCCTCGCCACCCTCTCCGGCAACCTTCCCTTTCCCGAAATCGTCGGTCGGCTGCTGGACGAGGGTGTCGAGTACTACCGCGTCGACTATGTTGCCAAGCAGATGTCGTTCTACAGCAGCGAAGGCAGCAGCGTCGTCTGCGCTCTGAGCTTCGAGAATCTTCCAGCCGTGGCTGCCGAGTTCGATGGGCCGGCACTGCGAACCGCCATCCTGGACAGCCAAAGCAAGGGCCAGGAGTTCAGGCAGTTCTCACATCGAGCGGTCGAAGCCGGTGTCCAGGGCTACTACGCCTTCCTGCGCGGCAAGCGCGTCACCTACCTGGGGCGCCAAGGCGAGCAACACGTTGAGTGGTTTCCGGGCGCGAAGCCACCCGATGCCTACTTTTTTGCGGACTCGTCAAGCATGCCCTGGCGCGCATCGACCTTTGCTTCGGGGGTGGAGGTCAAGGACCTGGGTACCGCGAACCATCGCTCGATGCAGCTGGTCCGCTTCGCGCCCGGGAGCGCCTTTCCTCTGCACATTCACGCCGGGCCGGAATTCGTCTATCTGCTCGAAGGCGAAGCGGTGCAGGAAGGTCGGCGGCTTCAAGCCGGCTGGGCCAGCGTCGCGGCCACCGGCACGACCGACCACGAATTCCACAGCCCCACCGGCTGCGTGTTTCTCACGGTCTACTCGGAGTAGGCTCGGACGATCGATCTGACAGCTCACGGGAGGCCCTGTGTTCTCGCATGTGTTCACCAGCGTGACCGACTTCGATCGGGCCTTCGCGTTCTACGCCCCGTTGCTGGCGAGCCTGGGCCTCGAGTTGCGCTTCCACGAGCCCGAGAAACCCTGGGCCGGCTGGCAAGTCGCCGGTCGAGCGCGACCGCTCTTCGTGATCTGCAAGCCGCACGACGGTCAAGCGCACCACCCTGGCAATGGCCAGATGGTTGCGTTCGAGGCCAAGAGCCGGGAGTTCGTTCAACGCGCCCACGACATCGGGCTCGCGCACGGGGGCAGCTCGGAGGGAGCGCCCGGTCTGCGGCCCCACTACCACCCGAACTACTACGGCGCCTACCTGCGCGATCCCGAAGGCAACAAGATCGGCATCGCGTGCCACAGCGCCGCGATCGTGCCATGACGCCCCGCATCACGCTGATCACCCTGGGCGTCGACGACCTCGAACGTGCGGTCGCGTTCTACCGGGATGGCCTCGGCCTGGCCACGAAGGGAATCATCGGCACCGAATTCGAGAACGGCGCGGTCGCCTTTTTCAATCTCGACTCCGGCTTGAAATTGGCGTTGTGGCCCCGCAAGAGCCTCGCCGCCGACAGCGGCCTGCCGCTGCAGCCGGCCAGCGCCACCGAGTTTTCGCTCGCGCACAACGTCGCGTCCCGAGAAGAAGTCGACGCCGTGATGCAGCAGGCCGCCCGCGCCGGCGCCCGGGTCGTCAAGCCGGCGCAAGCGACGTTCTACGGGGGCTATGCGGGCTGCTTCCAGGACCCGGACGGTCACTTGTGGGAGGTCGCGTTCAACCCGGGCCTCGCATCGCTGGGTTGAGGCCGCGGCCGCGGGCCCATGGACCAACCCATCGTCGGCTTTCACCAGGACGCCGAGCACGACTGGGTCGCGCGGCTGGCGTGCGGGCACAACCAGCACGTCCGACACAACCCGCCCTGGACGCTGCGGCCCTGGGTCACCACGCTCGAAGGCCGCAACCAGGTTCTCGGCCGGGGCTTGGGCTGCCGAAAGTGCGACGCCGGTGCACCGAGGGATTGGGTGGAGTGATCGACGCGCGCGGCGCCTCCCGCCGCTGTGCTAAAACGGCCGCTGCGGAATTGCTTGCTGCAAAGAGAAGCCCATGTCCACGCACGCCGCCGGCGTCTTCGACGCCAAGATGTCTCCGGAACACATTCGGCCCGCGAGCAGCCCGAGCGATTTCGCCGCGTTCGCTTCGCTCGTGACCGAGTACGTCGCGTGGTTCCGCACGCGCTATCACGACGACGCCGATTTCGTCGATGGCATCTTCGGCCACCAGTCGCTGGACGCCGAGCTGCAGGCCCTGCCGCGCGCGTACGCGGCGCCGAACGGGCGCGCGTTGCTGGCGGTGCGCGAAGACGGCCAGGTGGCCGGCGCCGGCGCCTACCGTCGCCTGCCAGACGGCGCCTGCGAAATGAAACGGCTGTTCGTGCCGGCCCGCTTCGGCGGCCACGGCACCGGCCGCCGCTTGTGCAACACCTTGATCGCGTCGGCGCGCGACGACGGCTACGCGCTGATGCGGCTGGACACCGGCCGGCGCCTGCTCGAGGCGATCTCGATGTACGAGTCGCTCGGCTTCACGCGTTGCCCGCCCTACCACGAGTACCCCGCCGCGCTGATGCGCGAGATCGTGTTCATGGAGTTGTCGCTCTCGAAACCCTGAAGCGCGGCGAGGCCACGCGGCTGGTCTAGACTTTGCACAAGCTCTGGCCGGCGCGCACGCCGGCCGCCCCCTCTTCAAAAGGCCACCCCATGAGTCAGCAGGAACTGCAAATCGTCTTGGAATTCACCGCCGAGGACCGCGCGTGGATTCGCGTCAGCAAGGTCGATGTCCCGAAGTTCTGGAGCGGCCACGCGGTCCCGCCCGCGCTCGGCGACGTGGTCCGCCTCGGCGGCCGGCAGTTCGTGATCGAGGCGCGCGTCTGGGAGCAGGAGGTCACGACGCCCGTGCTCAAGCTCTACCTCAGCAGCAGCCACGCGCAAAGCGACACCACGTTCGGCTGAGGCAACTCGAGCGAGCGAGCGACAACGCAAGACCGGAGGCCCACGCCCATGTGCCGCAGCATCAAGACCTTGTTCAACTTCGAGCCGCCGGCGACCGAGCAGGAGATCCGCGCCGCGTCGCTGCAGTTCGTGCGCAAGCTGAGCGGCTTCGCCAGCCCGTCGAAGGCGAACGAGGCCGCCTTCGATCGTGCGGTCGAAGAGGTCGCCGCGTCGGCCGCGGCACTGATCGCCTCGCTCGTGACGACCGCGGACCCGCGCGACCGCGAGATCGAGGCGGCGCGCGCGAAGGCACGCTCGGCCGCCCGCTTCGGCGGCGCGGCGAGCTGATCGAGCGGCCGCTTTGAACGCGCTCCCGCACTGGCCGCTGCTCGCCGGCTTCGCGCTCGCGAGCCTGGTGCTGGCCGCGACGCCGGGCCCGGGCGTGCTCTACATCGTCACGCGCACGCTCGCGCAGGGCCGGCGCGCGGGCCTCGCGTCGGTGGCCGGCGTCGCGCTCGGCAACCTCGGCAACGCGCTGGCCGCCTCGCTCGGCCTCGCGGCGCTGCTCGCGGTCTCGTCGCTCGCATTCACGGTTCTTAAATTCGCCGGGGCGGCGTACCTGATCTGGCTCGGCGTCAAGGCGCTGCGCGACGCGGGCACCGCCGCCGCCGCGGGCTCGGTATCCGACGCCGCGCACGACGCGCGCCAGCCCGGCCGCCTGCTGCGCGATGGCTTCGTCGTCGCGCTGCTGAACCCGAAGACCGCGCTGTTCTTCGCCGCGTTCCTGCCGCAGTTCCTCGACCCGGCCGGTTCGGCCGTCGGGCAGAGCGCGCTGTTCGGCGCGGCCTTCGTCGCGATCGCCGCGTGCACCGACACCGCCTACGTGCTGGCCGCCGGCGCCGTCGCGCCGGCACTCGCCGCGTTCGGCGCCGCCCGCACGCTGGGGCACCGCGTCAGCGCGGCGGTCTACATCGGGCTGGGCCTGTTCACCGCCGCCTCGGGCTCGCGCGGCGCGGCCTGATCGATCGCTCGATCGGCCGACCGATCAGTCGACCGCTCGATCGCTCAACCGCCGCGCTCAGGCCAGCGTGCCCCGCACCCAGTCAACCACGGCCGCCGCGCTGCGGAATTCATCCACCGACCGCACCGGCAGCTCCGGGCACCGCGCGGCCCACAGGCGTGCCAGGCTGGTGCCGGGGCCGAGCTCCAGCACACAGCGGGGCCGGCGCTCGGCGACCGCGTCCATGCAGCGGTCCCACTGCACGGTGTGGTCGATCTGCTGCGCCAGGGCCTGCTTGAGCGATGCGGCGTCGCGCCGGCCCACGCCGTCCAGGTCGCTGATGACGACGCAGGCGGCGCGGCGCCACGGCAGCGGCGCGACGATCGCCGCGAAATCGCGTGCGGCCGGCGCCATCGCCGGCGTGTGCGAGGCGAGCCGCACGCGCAGGAAGCGGGTCTCGGCACCCAGCGCGGCCAGGGCCGGAACGACCGCGCGCAACGCGTCGAGCGTCCCGCCGAGCACGCGCCGCTCGACCCCGAGGCGGATCGCCGTCGACAGGCCCGCGCGGAGGCACAGCGCCTCGATCTCCGGCGCGCACGCGCCGGAGACCGCCAGCAGGCCTTGCTCGACGCCGGCCGCGCAGCGGTCCATCGCCGCCGCGCGCTGCTGCGCCAGCGACAGCGCCGCGTCGGCATCGAACACGCCGGCGGCGCAACAGGCTGCCAGTTCGCCGACGCTGTAGCCGGCCACGACCGCGGGCACGGGCAGTTGCGGCGCGAGCGCGGACCACGCGGCCAGGCCGACGCCGGTGATCAAGGTCTGCGCGACGCGGTTCTCGCAGGCCCAGGCGTCGTCGGCGAGCCGCGTTCGCCAGTCGCTGCCGAGCGTGCGCGCCATGCGCGCGAGCACTTCGGCCGCCTGCGGGTCGGCCTCGAGCCAAGGCAGCATCTCGGCGTGCTGCACGCCCTGGCCGGGAAACAGAAGCGCCAGCGTCATGACGGTTCCTCGACCGACGACGACGTCAAAACGGCGCGCCTCACGCGGCCACGCCGACGCGCTCGAGCAGGCAGGCCGCCGCAAGCACGTCGGCCGCGCCGCCCGGCGACAGGCGGCGCGCCACGAAGCCGCGGTGGATCGCCAGCGCGTGCACGCACGCGTCGGGGCGGCCGGCGCCCCCCGCCCGCAGGAAGGCGCGGGCCTCGGCCTGGGCGTGGCGCAGGCCCGCCAGCCCGCCGCGGTGAGCGAGGTTGGTGTCGTCCAGCGCCGCAATGACCTCGAACAGCGTCTGCAGGTGCGCGCGTCGACGGTCCAGGCCCGACGCGCGGGCAGCCGCGAGCGCCGGCCAGGCGAGCTCGAACACGGCCGGAAAGCCGAGCGCGGCCTCGCGCGCGGCGCCTTGTAAACCGTGCGCCTGGGCGGCACGCTGGCCGTGGGACGGGCCGGCGCGCCCGCAGCGGGCGCGCAAGGCCTCGCCCCAGGTCGCCATCAACAACGCGCGCAACTGCGGCGGCGCCACCGGCCCGCCCGCCAGGCCCGCGGCGGCGCTCAGCAGCCCGAGCGTGAAGACGGCCCCGCGGTGCGTGTTGACGCCGCCGGTGGCCGCCAGCATGCGCGCTTCGGCGGCGATGCCCTCGGCTTGCAGCACGTCGAAACCAGCCCCGGCGGCGCCGAACATCGCGACGCGCACGAAATAGTGGCGCAGCGAGAACAGGCTGCGCATGAACGTCGCGGCGTCCATGTCGGCGTGGCTGCCGGCGTCATCGAACGACACCAGCCCGGGTTTGGGCGCGAGCGAGAGTTCGTCGTAGAGCGCCGCGATCGCCGCGCGGCCGACGCGTTGCGCGCGCGTGCTGGGCGCCGACGGCGACGGCGATGCCGCCCCCGCCCGGGCCGGGCCGCTCAGCATGGTTGCGGCAGCCATGCCGAGCCGGTCTCCATCGAGACGCCGCGCAGGCGCTTGACGAGCAGGCGATCGACCTGCCGCGCGCGCCACTGGCGCCATTCGCGCCAGGCCGCGGCACTGCCGTCCGGGAACACCAGTTCGCCGTCCAGGCGCGGGCCGCGCGGATCGGCGCGCGCCAACACGGCGGCGAGCACATCGGCCGCCGCCGCATCGCGGGCGCTCAAGCGCAGGTCGAGGTCGGAGCCCGCATGCAGGTAGTCCAGCCCGGTCAGCTGCTGCCAGCCGAAGCTGCCATGCACGCGCGGCGCGGCGCCGAGTTCGACCAGCGTGTCGGCCAGCCGCAGCCAGGCGCCGCGCCGGCGCGCCGCCAGCAGGCCGGCCACCGCGTGCGCGCTCGGGAATTCATCGAAGCACAGCACGTCCGCGAGCGGGACCTGCAGCGCGATGCGCCGGCGCTCCCAGCGCAGCGGCGCCGCCAGCCCGAGGCCGAGCTGCTCCGCCGGCAGGCCCGCGGCCTGCTGCGTGACGACCAGCGGCTCGTGCCGCGCGGCCCAGTGCGACAGGCATGCCCGCGCCACCGCGTCCCAGGGCCGCGCCAGCACGGCCGACCAGCCGGCGTTGGACAAACGAACCAGCTGGTGGCGGTGCAGCGCGGCCATCGCGAGCCTGTTACGCCGCGAGCACGCGCTCGGCAACCGCCTGCGCGAACCGGCGCCCGCCGCGCGCGGCGCCGTCGCGAGCGCGCTCGTCGGTGGTCGGGGCGTCGCGCAGCGCGTCACGCAGGCCCTGCCGCAGATCGCCCTCCCACAAGCCGCGCAGGCCGCCCATCGCGACGTAGTTCTGCACCCCGGGCGCGAACACGGGGTTGGCCTGCGAGAGCTCGGTCAGCTGCGCCTCGGGGATCTTGGTCACGCGCGCCATCGCCGGAATGCGCATCACGCGAATCTCGGCCTCGGGCAGCGCGTAGCAGGCATCGGCAATCAGCCCCGAGGTGATGAAGCCGCCCGACAGGGCCTGGTCGTACACCAGCCCGATGACGCGGTGCCCCTGGCGGCGCGCCAGGTCGATGCAACAACCGAGGTGCGCCATCGCGCGGTTGATGCCCAATAGTTCGTCGCGCCGGCGCAGTTGCTGGCCCTGGGTGTCGATCAGCAGCAGGATCGCACGGCCCGGATGCCGCGTCAGCGTGTCGAGCACGACCCGCGCCTGCTGCAGCGCGAGCGCCACCCCGACAGGCGCGTGGTTCGTGCTGCCGACGACGGCGACGGCCGCGCCGTCGAACACCGCCGTGCCCTGCAGAAAATCGCCGTCGGCGCGCACCTCGTGATCCGCGCCGAAGAGCTGTTCGACCAGGGTGTTCCACTGCATCGCGTGTTCCTCTCAGTCCACCAGCAGCGCGCGCACGGCCGCCGCGTCGAGATCCGGCACCCGGGCCGCGTCGCGAATGCCGAGTTGGCGCCACAAGGTGACGGCGTCGGCGCCGGCCGGCGCCTCGCGCAACCGCTTGGCCAGCATCGCGTGCTCGCGCTCCAGCCCGGCCAGCGTGACCGCTTCGCTGCGTCCCAGGCCACGGAGGGCCGCGGCACGAAAAGCCTGCACGTCGTCGTCGATCAGCTCGTCGCAGTCGCCGCAAATGAAACGGTGCTTGCCGCCGGTCGTGCGCCAGACCAGCGCGCGGTCGCGCGAATCGAATTCCTCGACGCCGTGCGAGGCCTCGATCACCTCCGGGCCGGACATCGCGAGCCGCGCGCTGTCGCTCATCACGACGCGGTCGGCGCAGCGCGCGACGATGCCCATGCCGCCGAAGCAGCCGTTGGCGCCGCCGATCAGCACGAGCACCGGGACACCGGCGGCACGCACGTCGAGCAGCGCGCGCATCACCTCGCTGACCGCGATCAGCCCGGCGTTCGCCTCGTGCAGCCGCACGCCGCCCGACTCCGCGAGCAGCAGCACGGCGGCCGGCCGGTCGCGCTGCGCGCGCTGCAGCAATCCCACCAGCTTGGCGCCGTGCACCTCGCCGACGCCGCCGCCCATGAATTCGCCCTCCTGCGCCGCGATGAAGACCTCGTGGCCGTCGAGCCGGCCGCGCCCGATCACGACGCCGTCGTCGAAGGCCGCGGGCAGGCCCAGCTGCGCCAGATGCGGGCTCATCACGCGCGCCGTCGGCGGCAGCCATTCGTGAAAGCTGTCGGCGTCGAGCAGCAGCGCGACACGCGCGCGCGCCGAGCATTCGGCGAAGCTGAGGCTCATCGGAGGGCCTTCATCGCGCGCCGCCCTTCAGGCTCGCCACCGCCTGGTCGAGCCGCAGGCTGACGACGGCCGGCGTCGCGCCCATGTCGTGGATCGAGACGCTCAAGCCGCCGTAGCCGTGGCGGTCGTGGAAGTCCTGCAGCACGGCGGCCCAGATCGCGCCGAAGCCGCGCGCGGAGGTCTCGACGTGCACCTCGCAGCGGTCCGCGGCCGCGGGCTCGACCAGCACTTCGAGGTTGCCGGAGGCCACCACGCCGACCAGGACCGGCGCGAACGCGCCGGCGCCGCGCGTGCCGGCGAACGTGTAGCGGAGCGATTCCATGCCTGTCATGCCGACCTCACCTTTTTCACCCTTTTCACCAGTTTCGGAACTTGCGCGGCGCCTGGTACAGGCCGCCGCTGGCGCGCACCAGGTCGCGCATCGAGCGCGCGGCCAGCAGGTTGCGCGTCGCGTCGCGCACGTCGATCCCGAGGTCGGCCGGCCGGCGGATCACGCCGCGCTCGCGCAGCTTCTCGACCAGCCGACGATCGCGCCCGAGACCGACCGGCGTGTAGCCGGCGACGCCGCGGATCGCCTGCTCGCGCTCTTCATCGCCGCGGCACAGCAGCAGATTGGCCAGGCCCTCCTCGGTCAGCACGTGGGTGACGTCGTCGCCGTAGATCATGATCGGCGGCAGCGCCATGCCGGCCTGCTCGGCGAGCTGCCAGGCGTCCAGCCGCTCGACGAACGCGGGCTGCATGTGCTCGCGGAAGGTCTCGACGACCTGCACCACCAGCTTCTGGCCGCGCGGCGTGCCGCGTGCGCCGCCCAGGCCCTCGCGCGCCTCGCGCCCGGCCTTCAGCCACGCGGGGCTGCTGTGGCGCCGGCCGCGCGCGTCGGCGCCCATGTTGGGCGCGCCGCCGAAGCCGGCGATGCGGCCGAGCGTCGCGGTCGAGCTGTTGCCGGCCAGGTCCATCTGCAGGGTCGAGCCGATGAACAGGTCGCAGGCGTAGTGGCCGGCGGCCTGGCAGAACGCGCGGTTGCTGCGCAGCGAGCCGTCGGCACCGGTGAAGAAGACGTCCGAGCGGGCGCGGATGTAGTCCTCCATGCCGAGCTCGGAGCCGAACGAATGGATCGACTCGACCCAGCCCGCCTCGATCGCCGGGATCAACGCCGGGTGCGGGTTCAGCGCCCAGTGCCGGCAGATCTTGCCGCGCAGCCCGAGCGACTCGCCGTAGGTCGGCAGCAGCAGCTCGATCGCCGCGGTGTCGAAGCCGATGCCGTGGTTCAGCCGCTGCACGCCGTACTCGGCATAGATGCCCTTGATCGCCATCATGCCCATCAGCACCTGGATCTCGGAGATCTGCGCCGGGTCGCGCGTGAACAGCGGCTCGATCACGTTCGGCGTCGGCGCGGGCACCACGAAGTCGACCCAGCCGGCCGGGATGTCGATGCGCGGCAGCACGTCGACGATCTCGTTGACCTGCGCGATCACGAGCCCGCCGCTGAACGCGGTCGCCTCGACGATCGCCGGCGTGTCCTCGGTGTTGGCCCCGGTGTACAGGTTGCCCTGCGCGTCGGCGGCCTGCGCGGCGATCAGCGAGACCTGCGGCGTGAGGTCGATGAAGTAGCGCGAGAACAGTTCGAGGTAGGTGTGGATCGCACCGATCTGCAGCCGCCCCTGCGACACGAGCGCGGCCAGCCGCGCGCCCTGCGGGCCGGAAAACGAAAAATCCAGGCGCGAGGCGATGCCGGCCTCGAAAACGTCCAGGTGCTCGGGCAGCGCCAGCACCGACTGCACCATGTGCAGGTCGTGCACGCGCGCGATGTCGACCTGCACCAGCGCGCGGGCGAGGAAGTCCGCCTGCTTCTGGTTGTTGCCTTCCAGGCAGACGCGGTCGAACGGTGCCAGCGCCGCGTTCAGCAGCCCGACCGCCTGCGCGGCGTCGACGCGCTTGCCCTGCAGCGCGGGCCCCAGCGCGCGCGCCACGCCCGCGAGCCGCTCCTGGCGGCGCGTCGCGCGCGTGTTCCAGCGTCCGGGCTCGGCGGGTGCGTTCATGACTTGAGCGCCGCCACGCCCATCACCGCATCCGGCAGCGCCGTCGCGATGCCCGGCACGATGCAGATCAGCACCACCGCGAGCAGCAGCAGCACGACGAAGGGCAGCACGCCGCGGATGATGTCGCCGAGCGCGATGTCCGGTGCGATGTTCTTGATCACGAAGATGTTCAGCCCGACCGGCGGGTGGATCAGCCCGGTCTCCATCACGATCGTCATCAGCACGCCGAACCAGATCAGGTCGAAGCCCGCGGCCTTCAGCGGCGGCAGGATGATCGGCGCGGTCATCAGGATGATGCTGACCGGCGGCAGGAAGAAACCGAGCAGGATCACCATCACCAGCACCGCGGCGAGCAGCACCCAGCGCGACAGCTGCATGCCGACGATCCATTCCGCGGTCGACTGGCTGATGTGCAGAAAGCTCATCACGTACGAGAACAGCAGCGACATGCCGATGATCATCATCAGCATCGTCGACTCCTTCAGCGTCGAGGTCAGGATCGGCGCGAGGTCGCGCGGCCGCCAGACGCCGTAGATGCCGGCGATCAGCGCGAGCGCCAGCAGCGCGCCCAGCCCCGCGGTCTCGCTCGGCGTCGCGAAGCCGCCGTACAGCGCCACCATCACGCCCACCAGCAGCAGCACGAACGGCACGACGCGCGGCAGCATCTCGAACTTCTGCCGGTTCGTGAAGGTCTCGCGCAGCAGCAGCGCCGACGCGGTGCCCGAGCGCTGAAACTCGGCCTCGGCGAGCTTGTATTCCTTGCGGTAGCGCAGCGCCGCGTAAGCGGCGAACAGCGCCACCAGCAGCACGCCGGGGAAGATCCCGGCGAGGAACAATCGACCTAGCGACTGCTCGGCCGCGACCGCGTACAGGATCATCGTGACGGATGGCGGCAGCAGGATGCCGAGCGTGCCGCCCGCGGCGATGATGCCGGCGGCGAAGCCCGGCGAGTAGCCGCGCCGGCGCATCTCGGGGATGCCGGCGCTGCCGATCGCCGAGCAGGTCGCCGGGCTCGAGCCGGCCATCGCCGCGAACAGCGCGCACGCGAACACGTTGGCGATGCCCAGGCCGCCCGGGACGCGCCCCATCCACACGTGCATCGCCGCATACAAATCCTGGCCGGCGCGCGACTTGCCGATCGCCGCGCCCTTCAGCACGAACAGCGGGATCGACAGCAAGGTGATGCTGGCCATCTCCTCGTAGACGTTCTGCGTGATCGTGTCCAGCGCCGACGCGGGCATGAAGACCGCCATGAACAGCACCGCGACGCTGCCGAGCGCGAACGAGATCGGCGCACCCGAGAACATGAAGATCAGGGTCACGGCGCCGAACAGCAGCCCCATGGTCAGCATGCTCATGCGGCACTTCCGTTGGGCGCCCGCAGCGAGCGGGCCAGCGCATTGACGCGCGCCGCCAATTGAACCAGCAGCTGCAGGGTCAGCAGCGTCATGCCGGCGGCCATCAGCCCATACGGGATCCACAGCGGCGGCGCCCACGACGACGAGGTGGTCTGGCCTTCGGCCCAGGCCTCGTGGAACAGGGTCCAGGATTTCCAGGCGAAGAAGGCGCAGAACAGGGTGCCGAGCAGGTCCACCAGCGCAACGCGCAGCCGGTTCACCGACGCCGGCAACACCCCCGCGAGCGCCTCGATGCCGACGTGGCCGCGCAGCGACTGCACGAACGCGCTGCACAGGAAGGTCGCGCCGACGAGGCAGAACACGGCCGCCTCGTCCTGCCAGTCGGTCGAGGCCTTCATCACGTAGCGCGAGACGACGCTGGAGGTCAGCACGACCGCGGCCACCAGCAGCGCGAGCATGCCGAGCGTCACCATCACGCGGTTGATCCATTGCAGGGCGCGCGCGATCGGCAGCAGCAGCGCCGGCGTGTCGGGGTCGATGGCGGGCGCCACCCGCCCCGGATCGAGCGCGTGCCCCGTCGAAGGAAGGCCTTGGGTCATGCGAGCTTCTGCGCGGCCTTCAGCAGCGCGGCGCAGGATTCGCTGCGCTCGCCGAAGTCCTTCCAGGCGGTGTCGCGCGCGATGACCTGCCACTTCTTCAGCGTCGCGTCGTCCATGTCGAAGACCTTGGCGCCGGCCTTCGCGTAGACGTCGGCGGCGATCTTGTCGTCGGCCTTCGCGGCGTCCTGCGCGAAGGTCTCGAGTTCGGCCCCGACGGCCATCACCACGTCCTGCTGCGCCTTGGGCAGCTTGGCGAACACCGCCTTGGAGATCATCAGCGGCTCCAGCATGAACCAGTAGGTCTTGGCGCGGCCGGTCGTCAGGAACTTGGCGATCTCCTCGAGCTTGAACGAGATGAAGCTGGTGCTGGACGTCATCGCGGCGTCCATCGCGCCGGTCTGCATCGCCGCGTAGATTTCGTTGGAGGGCAGCGTGATGACGGAGGCACCGGCCTGCTTGAGCATCATGTCCATCTCGCGGCTGCCGCCGCGCACCTTCAGGCCCTTGGCGTCTTCCGGCGCGACCAGCTGGTGGCCGCGGCTGGCGACGCCGCCGGCCTGCCAGACCCAGCTGACGATGATGATGCCCTTGTCGTCGAGCACCTTGGTCAGCAGCTTGCCGACCTCGGCGTTCTTCCACTGCGCGCCCTGCTCGTAGCTGGGCACCAGCGCCGGCATCAGCCCGATGTTGGTCTCGGCCACCTCGCCGCCGGCGTACGAGAGCGGCACCAGGCTCATGTCCAGCGCGCCTTTGCGCATCGACGAGAACTGCGCGTTGGTCTTCATCAGCGACGAGCCGGGATAGACCAGGCCCTTCAGCGCGCCGCCGGTGCGCTTTTCGATGTCGGCGGCGAAGCGGCGGCACAGCCGGTCGCGAAAATCGCCTTCGGTGAGCGTGCCGCCCGGAAACTGGTGCGAGATCTTGAGCGCCTCGGCCTGCGCCGAAGCGCGGCCGGTCAGCGCCAGCAGGCTGCCGGCTGCGGCTGCGGACAGCAACTCGCGTCGATGAATGGTCATGAAGTCTCCTTGATCGCCCGGTCGGGCGCTGTCGTTACGATGCGGTGTACAGGGCGATGAAGCCGGCCGCCGAGGCGGGTGCGGCCGAGGTCGGCACGCCCATTTGAATCAGCAATTGGCGGCCCGTGCCGTCCACGAAGACGCGCCAGTACAGGCGCAGCGGGCGCTGCGGGTCGGCGCCGCTGGCAAAGCCGGCGTTGGACAGCATCGCGGCCATCTGCGCCGGCGGGATCGCCTGCGTGAGGGTGTTGAAGGTGGTGCCGGGGTTGCCGTCGTAGACGTCCTCGACGTAGCCGCCGTCCGCCTGCGGCAGCAGCCTCGAGGAGCGCGACGGCGGGCCTTCGGGCTTGACGCCGCAGTTTTCCCAGCCCGACAGCTCGGTCCCTCGCGTGGCGAGCGCGGCCCAGGCGCCGGCGCTGTCGGGGCTCGCGGCCCAGCCGGCATCGAGCAGCACCGCAGCGCTCTGCGCCGTCACGCCGAGGTTGATCGGCCCGATCACGTTGGTGCTCTCGCCGCGGCCCGACACGCAGGCCACGCGCATGCCGGGGAACGCGGCGTCGACGTGCTCGGCGGCGAGCACGTTCGAACCGATTTTCAGCAGGCCGGAGGCGAGCGTCGTCGTGACGCTGGCCGGAGCCGGCGATTGCGCGGCCTGGTAGCTCATCGACTGAGCCCCCCAGCTGCCGATCGCGACGCTGTCGGCGTAGACCGTCGGCGTCGCGCTACCGCCGGGGTTGCCCCCGGCCCCCGCGCCGGCACCGGAGCCCGAGTCGCCACCGCCCCCGCAGCCCGCGAGCGGTAGCGCGAACAGCAGCGCGAACAGCACGCTGCCGGCGCGGCGGCGGATCGGAAGGCGGGCGGCGTCCAAGACTGCGGGCCTGTCGCGCTCAGGGGTTCGGGATCAGCGCCGTCGAGACCGTCGCGGCACCCGCCTTGTAGACGAAGGTCGCGTCCTGCGTGGTCAGGAAGCC
>DASYCA010000104.1:0-3465 GCA_036500445.1 Burkholderiaceae bacterium
CCCGTGAAGCGCGTCGTCGACTACAACGTCAAGGTGCGCGTGAAGTCCGATGGCACTGGCGTGGACATCGCCAACGTCAAGATGAGCATGAACCCGTTCGACGAGATCGCGGTCGAGGAAGCCGTGCGGCTGAAGGAGAAGGGCGTCGTGACCGAGGTGATCGCGGTGTCCTGCGGCGTCACGCAATGCCAGGAGACGCTGCGCACCGCGATGGCGATCGGCGCGGATCGCGCGATCCTGGTCGAGACGACCGACGAGCTGCAGCCGCTGACCGTCGCGAAGCTGTTGAAGGCGCTGGTCGCGAAGGAACAACCGGGCCTCGTGATTCTCGGTAAACAAGCGATCGACGACGATTGCAACCAGACCGGCCAGATGCTGGCCGCACTGTGCGACCTGCCGCAGGCGACGTTCGCGTCCAAGGTCGAGCTGAGCGCCGATTCGGTCAGCGTCACGCGCGAAGTCGACGGCGGCGCCGAGACGCTGAAGCTGACCTTGCCGGCGATCGTGACGACCGACCTGCGCCTGAACGAGCCGCGCTACGTCACGCTGCCCAACATCATGAAGGCGAAGAAGAAGACGCTGGAGGTGCTCAAGCCCGCTGACCTCGGCGTCGAGACGCGCGCCCACCTGAAGACGCTGAAGGTCAGCGAACCCCCGAAGCGCAGCGCCGGCATCAAGGTGCCCGATGTCGCGACGCTGGTGTCCAAGTTGAAGAACGACGCGAAGGTGATCTGAGATGACGACCCTGGTGATTGCCGAACACGACAACGCGACCGTCAAAGGCGCGACCCTGAACACCGTGACCGCTGCCCTCGAAATCGGCAAGAGCGGCGGCGGCGACGTCCACGTGCTGATCGCCGGCAGCAACGCCGCCGACGCCGCGAAGGCCGCGAGCCAGATCGCCGGCGTGGCCAAGGTGCTGCACGCCGACGGCGCGCACTTCGCACACGGCCTGGCCGAGAACATCGCCGCGCAGGTGCTTGCGCTGGCCAAGGACTACACCCACATCCTGTTCCCGGCCACCGCCGCGGGCAAGAACGTCGCGCCGCGCGTCGCCGCGAAGCTCGACGTCGGCCAGATCTCCGACATCACGAAGGTCGACAGCATCGACACGTTCGAGCGGCCGATCTACGCCGGCAACGCGATCGCGACGGTGCAGAGCCTGGACGCGATCAAGGTCATCACGGTGCGCACGACCGGCTTCGACCCGGCCGCCGCGAGCGGCGGCTCGGCCGCGGTCGAGACGATCGGCGGCGTCGCCGACTCCGGCAAATCGAGCTTCGTCGGCAGCGAGATCGCGAAGAACGACCGGCCCGAGCTGACCGCCGCGAAGATCATCGTCTCCGGCGGCCGCGCGCTGGGCAGCAGCGACAAGTTCAACGAAGTGCTGACCCCGCTGGCCGACAAGCTCGGCGCCGCGCTCGGCGCGAGCCGCGCCGCGGTCGACGCGGGCTACGCGCCGAACGACTGGCAGGTCGGGCAGACCGGCAAGATCGTGGCACCCCAGCTCTACATCGCGGCCGGCATCAGCGGCGCGATCCAGCACCTGGCCGGCATGAAGGACAGCAAGGTCATCGTCGCGATCAACAAGGACCCGGAGGCGCCGATCTTCAGCGTCGCCGACTACGGCCTCGAGGCCGACCTGTTCACGGCCGTCCCCGAACTCGTGAAGGCGCTCGGCTGAGCAGGTCGATTCTCACCGCCACCTTTCCCGCGCGCATCGACCCGAGCCGACAAGCACCGCTCGAGCGCAGAACTCAGTCGAGCTTGATGTTGTTCGCGCGCACGACCACGCCCCACTTCTCGATCTCGCTGGCCAGGTCGCGCGCGAACTCCTGCCCGCTGTTGCCGACGGCGACGAAACCCATGTCGGCGATGCGCTGCTGCACGTCGGGCAGCGCGACGATGCGGCGCACTTCACGCGTCCACTTGTCGGCGATCGGCGCGGGGGTGCCGGCCGGCAGGAACAGGCCACCCCAGCCGCCCAGGTTGACGCCGGGATAACCGGCCTCGGCCAGCGTCGGCAGGTTCGGGAATTCCTTCAGCCGCTGCGGCGCCGCGATCGCCAGCAGCTTGACCTGCCGGTGGGCACCTGCCGCGCGAAGAAGCCGACCGACCCATAGGCGAGCTGGATCTGCCCGCTGATGAGGTCGGGCAGCGCCGCCGCCTCGCCCTTGTAGGGCACGTGCACGATCTGGATGCCGGCCAGCTTGTTCAACCCTTCGCCGATGACGTGGCCGCTCGAGCCGGTGCCGAAACTTCCGAAGCTCAAGGCGCCGGGCCGCTGCTTCGCGATGCGCACCATCCCGGCGATGTCGTCCACCGGCAGCGAGGTGCTCGCGGCCAGCGCGATCGGGTGCGACGACACCATCGACACCGGCGTGAAATCGGACAGCTTGTAGCCCGGATTGGGCTGCAGCACCAGGTTCTGCACGAACGGGCCGATCGTGAACAGCACCGTGTAGCCGTCGGGTGCCGAGCGCGCCACGGAGGTGGTGGCCAGCATGGTGTTCGCGCCCGGGCGCGCCTCCACGACCACGGCCTGGCCCCAGGCGCCCTGCAGCTTCTCGGCCACGATGCGCGCCAGGCCATCGAGCGAGCCGCCGGCCGCCGTGGACGTGATGATGCGCACCGTCTTGGTCGGAAACGGCGCGTCCTGGGCCCAGGCGCTGGCAGCGGCACCGCACGCGAGCGCCACGAGCAGCGCCGCCGCGCGACGGCGGCCGGAACGAAGGGGAAGCAAGCAGGTCGGTGTCGTCATGAGATGGCAGAAGGTGAAGGAACGAGTGAGTCGGGGTCAGATGCGCTCGGCATCGAACTCGATGCGGCGCAGGCTGACCCAGCGGGGCACGAACAACAGCAGCAGCACGACCGCCAGCGCCGCGCCCATCAGCTGAAAACTGCGCGCGACACCCCAGTGCTCGGCCAGTTGGCCGGCCATCAGCTGGGACAACGGCAGCATGCCGTTGAAACCCACCAGCAGCAGCGCGATCAGGCCGTTGCGCGCCTGCGGCGGGACACGCCGGTGCAGCACCGCCGAGGTGCTGGTGACCGACAGCGTCATGCCGAAGCCGATGACGGCGAAGCACAGCAGCGTCGGCAGTGCCGCGGTGCTCTGGCCCAGACCGAACAGCGCCAGCATCACCAGCCAGGGCAACGGCACCGGCATGCGGCGCAGCGTCATGCCGGCCGCGCCGGTGGAAAGCAGCAACGCCCCGGCCAGCGCACCGGCGCCGGTGGCACCGAAGAACCAGCTGGTCCACCACGCGGTGTCGCCGAACACGCGATCGGCCAGCACCGGCACCAGCGTCTGGTAGCCGCCGGCCAGCGCGCCCATGCCGACCGTCACCGGCAGGAACAGACGGGCGTAGCGGTCGCCGCGTGCGAAATCGATGGCGCCGCGCAGCCCGCCACGGCCCGCGGCCGGCTGCGCGGCCAGCCGCGGGCCGCCGGGCTCGACCCGCA
>DASYCA010000105.1:0-5194 GCA_036500445.1 Burkholderiaceae bacterium
CCTCTCCCAGGGGGAGAGGGAGTCTCTGCCGCCGCCAGGTCAGCGCGAAACGACGGCGATGCCCTTGAAATGGCCGGGCGCCGGCGCCGCGGCAACCGGCTTCGCATAGCGCTCGGGCATGAAGCGGTGAAGCAATTCAGACTCCCGCGCCCGCGCCAGCGCGACGTTCGCGATCTTCACGTGCCCGTAACCCCGCATGCTCAACGGCAGCAGTGCGATCTGCAGCGCGCTCGCCAGCCGATCCGCCGTCAGGTTCGCGGCGAGCTCCTCGGCCCGTTGCTCGAACTGCGTCACCAGCGCCCGCTCCATGCGCCGCTCCTCGGTGTGGCCGAACACATCGAACACGCCGCCGCGCAAGGCTTTGCCGCGCGCCAGCAGCTTCATCATCGGCAGCATCCACGCGCCGAGCGCGATCTTCTTCGGAGGCTGGCCGTTCTTCGGCCGCGCGAGCAGGGGCGGCGCCATGTGGAACTCGAGTTTCAGGTCGCCCTCGAACTGGTCCGCGAGCTGGCGTTGGAAACTGCCGTCGGTGTACAGCCGCGCGACCTCGTATTCGTCCTTGTACGACATCAGCTTCATCAGGCTGCGCGCGACCGCGCGGGTCAGCGGCAAGGTCGCGTCGAAGCCGGCGCAACCCTGCTCGGCGACACGCACCCGCTCGACCGCCGTCGCGAAGCGCCGCGCCCAGGCCGCGTCCTGGTAGCCGGTCAGGTGCTTCAGGCCGCGCGCGATCAGCGCGTCCAGCGTGTCCTCGTCGGCCGCGGGCGCGGCTTCCTCGCGCAACGCACCCGGGTTGCCCGCCGCCAATCGCCCGAGCCCGAACGACAGCAGGTTGCTCTCGACCGCGACCCCGTTCAACTCGATCGCGCGCCGCATCGCGGCCAGGCCGATCGGGATCAGCCCGCGCTGCCACGCATAGCCCATCGCGAGGATGTTCGCGGTCACCGTGTCGCCCAGGAATTCCTCGGCCAGCGCCTGCGCGTCGAAGGTCTCGACCCGCTCGTCGCCGGCCGCGAAGCGCATCTTCGCGAGCAGCAGTTCCATCTTCAGGTCGGCGTCCGGGTTCTTCAGCGATTCGGCCACCGGGATCTCGTGCACGTTCGTGACGATGCGGGTGCGGCCAAAGCGCACCGTCTGCAGCGCCTCGGGCGACGCGGCGACGACCATGTCGCAGGCCAGCACCGCGTCGGCTTGCTGGGTGTCGATGCGGACCTGGTTCAGCCGCTCGGGCACGTCGGCGACGCGCACGAAGCTCAGCACCGAGCCGCCCTTCTGCGCGAAGCCCATGAAGTCGAGCACGCTCGCGGACTTGGCTTCCAGGTGCGCGGCCATCGCGATCACCGCGCCGACCGTCACGACGCCGGTGCCGCCGACGCCGGTCACCAGCAGGTCCCACGGCCCGTCCCACACATGGGCCTCCGGCAGCGGCAGCGCGGCGACGCGCGCGAGAAAGGCCTCCTTGCCGGCGCTGAGCGCCCCGCTCTTCTTGCGCAGCTTGCCGCCGCTCACGCCGACGAAGCTCGGACAGAAGCCTTTTTCGCAGGAGTAATCCTTGTTGCAGGCAGTCTGGTCGATCTTGCGCTTGCGGCCCATCGCGGTCTCATGCGGGAGCACCGCGACGCAGTTGCTTTGCACCGTGCAGTCGCCGCAGCCCTCGCAGACCGCCTCGTTGATCAGCAAGCGCTTGGGCGGGTCGACCAATTCTCCCTTCTTGCGCCGGCGCCGCTTCTCGGCCGCGCAGGTCTGCTCGTAGATCAAGACCGTGACGCCGGCCACTTCGCGCAGCCGGCGCTGCACCGCGTCGAGCTCGCCGCGGTCATGAAACTCGGTGCCGGCCGGGAAGCTCGACTTGATGCCGGCGTACTTCTCGATGTCATCGCTGACGACGACGACCTGCTCGACGCCCTCGCTCTCGACCTGGCGCGCGATCCGGTCGACGCTGATCACGCCGTCGACCGGCTGCCCGCCGGTCATCGCGACCGCGTCGTTGTAGAGGATCTTGTAGGTGATCGTCGCCTTCGCGGCGACCGCCTGGCGGATCGCCAGGTAGCCCGAGTGGTAGTAGGTGCCGTCGCCCAGGTTCTGGAACACGTGCGGCGTCTTCGTGAACATCGCATGTGAAATCCAGTCGACGCCCTCGCCGCCCATCTGGATCAGCCCGGCGGTGTCGCGCTCCATCCAGTTGGCCATGAAGTGGCAGCCGATGCCCGCGCGCGCGCTCGAGCCTTCGGGCACCTTGGTGCTGGTGTTGTGCGGGCAGCCGGCGCAGAAATACGGCACGCGCTTGACGCTGTCCGACGGGTTCGCGAGCAGCTCGGGCGGCGTGAAGTCGCGCACGTGCTGCAGGTGGTCGCCGAGCACCGCGTTGTCCGCTCTGTTACCCACGAGGTGGGCCGCGAGCCAGTGCGCGACCAGCTCGATCAGGCGCGACGGCCGCAGCTCGCCGAGCGCCGAGACGAGCGGCGCGCCCTGCGCATCGTGCTTGCCGATCAGCACCGGGCGTTCACCCGCCGGCGCGTTGTAGAACAGGTCGCGCAGCTGCGTCTCGACGATCGCGCCCTTCTCCTCGATCACGAGGATCTCGGCCAGGCCTTGCGCGAACGCGCGCATCCGCGTCGTCTCGAGCGGAAAGCTCAGGCCCACCTTGTAGACCCGCACGCCGGCCGCGGCGAGCATCCCGGGCGTGATCCGCAGGCGCCGCAGCACCTCCATCAGGTCGAGGTGGGCCTTGCCGCAGGTGACGATGCCGACCGTGGCCTGCGGGCTGACGATCACGTCCCGGTCGATCGAGTTGACGCGCGCGAAGGCCGCGACCGCGGCGAGCTTGTCCGCGAGGCGCGATTCGATCCGCAGCGACGGCAGGTCGGGCCAGCGGTAGTGCAGGCCGTCGGCCGGCGGGCGGTGGCCGGTGCGCGCGCGCACCGTGTCGGCGTCGACCCAGGCCTCGGCCTGCGCGAGGACCGCGTCGAGGTCGACGGTGCCGGCGCTCTCGACGACCTCGGACAGCGCCGTGAAGCCGACCCACGCACCCGAGTAGCGCGACAGGGCCCAGCCGTAGAGCCCGAAGCTCAGCATCTCGGCGACGTTCGCCGGCGAGACGATCGGCATCTGCCAGGCCTGGAACGCGTGGTCGCTCTGGTGCGGCATCGACGACGAGACGCAGCCGTGGTCGTCCCCCGCGACGACCAGCACGCCGCCGTGCGGCGACGAACCGTACGCGTTGCCGTGCTTGATCGCATCGCCGGCACGGTCCACGCCCGGGCCCTTGCCGTACCACAGGCCGAACACGCCGTCGACGGTGCGCTCGGGGTCCGACTCGACGCGCTGCGTGCCCAGCACCTGGGTCGCACCGAGCTCCTCGTTGATGGCGGGCACGAAGCGGATGCCGGCCTCCGAGAACTTCTTGCCCGCCTTCCAGACCGCCTGGTCGACCATGCCCAGCGGCGAGCCGCGGTAGCCGCTGATGAAGCCCTGCGTGTTGAGCCCGGCGGCGGCATCGCGCGCGCGCTGCATCGCCATCAATCGCACCAGCGCCTGGGTGCCGGAGAGGAACACGGCGCCGCTTTTTCCCCACAGGTTGTCGGCGAGCTGGTAGTCGGGGCGGCGCACCGCGTTGTCGAGCGTGCGGTCTGGGGCGATCGGAGGGGCAGTCATCGCGGTATTGTTCTGCCGCTCGAAGAGAATATGCTTCTCGAATCCACCATGGTTATCCCCGTTTCGTGGCGAATGTCGGATCGAAAATGGCAAAAATAGAAACAAATCCACTCCTCGACGCGTACAGCCTGAAAATCCTCCTCGAGCTGCAGCGCGACGCCCGGCAGACGGTCGCGCAGCTCTCGGCGGCGGTGGGCTTGTCGCCCACGCCGTGCTGGAAGCGCGTCAAGGAGATGGAGGCCGCCGGCGTGATCCGCGGCTACACCGCGCTGGTCGACCCCGAGAAGGTCGGGCTGCACCTGACGGTGATGGTCGAGGTCAACCTGACGCACCACGCCGAGGAGCAGGTGCAGCGCTTCGAGCAGGCGATCAGCGCGAGCCCGCACATCGCGCGCTGCCAGGCGACGACCGGCCAGGCCGACTACCTGCTGACGGTGCTCGCGCCCGACATCAAGCACTACGAGCGGCTGCTGCACGACACGATCTTCAAGCTGCCCGGCGTCACGCACGTGCGCTCGAGCATCGTGCTGCGCGAGATCAAGTCGGAGATCGCGCTGCCGATCGAACAATTGCTCGGCGCGCCGGTGCCGCGGACACGGTCGTGAGCCGCGCGTATATTGGGCCCGTCATCACTTTCGGGAGATCTTCCTCATGGCCCAATACCCCATCGCCCTCGTCGTCGGCAGCCTGCGCCGCGACTCGTTGAACCGCAAGCTCGCCGATGGCATCGCCCGCCTCGCGCCGCCCGAGTTCTCGTTCACGCACCTGACGATCGGCGACCTGCCGCTCTACAACCAGGACGACGACGCGCAGCAGGCCGACACGGTCAAGCGGCTGAAGAGCGAGATCGCCGCGGCCAAGGGCCTGTTGTTCGTGACGCCCGAGTACAACCGTTCGATGCCCGGCGTGTTGAAGAACGCGCTCGACCACGCCTCGCGCCCGTATGGCCAGAACGCCTGGGCCGGCAAGCCGGCCGGCGTGATCGGCGTCTTGGTCGGCGTGACCGGCACCGCGCTCGCGCAACAGCATTTGCGCAACGTGCTCGCCTACCTCGACGTGCCGGCGATGGGCCAGCCCGAGATCTTCATCCAGGCCAAGGACGGCCTGTTCGACGCGGCCGGCAACATCGGCGAGGGCAGCAAGAAGTTCCTGCAGGGCTGGATGGACCGCTACGTCATCTGGGTCAAGCGGCACGCCGGGTGAAAAAATAAAACGAGGCGCGGTGGAATAAGCGGGCAGGCGCCCTCGTCCACTCCTTGGACAGCGGCACGTCGCCGCTGCACCCACCTTCGGAGTTCCCATGTTCAACAAGACCTTCTCGATCGTCGCGTCCGCCGCCGCGGCGCTGTTCGCCGCCGGCTGCAGCAGCAACATGATGATGGGCACGCCGGCCGCGCCCGCGATGATGAGCGGCGGCGCGCTCGTCGCCCCCAGCGGCATGACGCTGTACACCTTCGACAAGGACGTCGACGCCGGCAAGAGCAGCTGCAACGGTCCGTGCGCCGGGCTGTGGCCGCCGCTGATGGCGACCTCGACCGAC
>DASYCA010000106.1:0-4432 GCA_036500445.1 Burkholderiaceae bacterium
ATGCTGCGCCGGCTCGGGCTGCAGGTCGACCTGGCCGGCTCCGGCAGCCAGGCACTCGCGGCGGCGCATGCCGCCGAGACCGGCGGCAGCCCCTATGACGTGGTGTTGATCGATTGGCTGATGCCGCACATGGACGGCCTGGAGACCGCGCGCCGACTGCTCGCGCAGGCGCAGGGCGAACCTCCGAAGTGCATCCTCGTCAGCGTCTCGGCCGACGCGCGGATGCGCGAGCAGGCGCTGGCGCTGGGCATCAGCTGCCTGCTGAAAAAGCCGGTGTCGTACTCGACGCTGAACGACCACCTGATGTCGCTGCTGGCCGAACCCGACGCCGCAACGCGGCCCGGCTCCGAACATGCGCAGGCCGAGCAAGGCCTGCGCGAGGCGCATGGCGGCGCGACGGTGCTGGTGGCCGAGGACAACCCGGTCAACCAGGACGTCGCGCGCACGCTGCTGAACATGGCCGGCCTGCACGCCGACATCGCGTGCAACGGCCGCGAGGCGGTCGAGATGGCCAGCGCGACCGCCTACCCGCTGATCCTGATGGACATCCAGATGCCCGAGCTCGACGGCCTGCAAGCCGCGCGGCTGCTGCGGGCCCAGCCCGCCCACGCGAGCACGCCGATCATCGCGATGACGGCCAACGCGCACGCCGACGACCGCGCGGCGTGCATCGCCGCCGGGATGAACGACTACCTGACGAAACCGGTCGACGCGATCGTGCTGTACGCGGTGCTGCGCCGCTGGCTGTCGGCGGCCGCGCCGGTGTCGGCCGCGGAGCACCCCGGCGCCGAGCCGCGCGCGCGCCGGGACGGCTCGATGAACGGCATCGAGGGCCTGAACGCAGCACGCGGCCTGGAGTTCCTGGGCGGCAACGAAGACGCCTTCCGGCGCGCGCTGCTGACGATGACCGAGCTCTACGCGGGCGGGCTGCCCGAGGCGAGCGCCTACCTGGCGCAGCCCGTGTCGCCCGCGACGATCGGGCCGCTGCGGCAGGCGCTGCATTCGATCGGCGGCGCCTGCGCGGCGCTCGGGCTGGAGCCGTTGAGCGAGGGCGCGAGCCGGCTCGGCAGCGCGCTGCGCGAGGCCCCGCCGTCCGGCGTCGACGTGGGGGCCGAGCTGCGGGCGTTCCTCGCGTTGCTGCAGCGCGTGCTCGGAGAGATTCGCCTCCGTCTGGGTGGCCCGCCCGGCGCCACGTCGATCTCGGATGCTTGACCGGTTCCCGGGTGCGCGAGCCCCATCGGGGTCGCGGCCATCGAGCGTCGAATGTTGCGGGTCGGCACGGATTGTCCTAAGCTCGCGCCGGTTACGGCATGCCCAGGTTCATGGACCGCGCCTTCTGCGCTGAAGACAGGGGAGCCCGAATGCTCGCGAGCGCAACCGCTCCAGAACAACGCAGGCGCTCAGCCTGCCTCGCTGCGGCCCGACATGGCTGAGGAGCCCGGACCCGCGACCGCCTCCGCCCACCGCCTCGCTCCGGCAACGGTGGCTGCGCGCGTCGCGACATGTGCCGCGGCCCTCGCCGGCCTGCTGGGCATCACCGTGCTGATCGGCTGGGCCGTCGGCGCACCGCTGCTGCGCAGCGTGATCCCCGGCGCGGTCGAGATGAAGGCGAACACCGCGGTCGCCCTCGTCGCCGCGGCGCTCGCGCTGATCCTGCTGGCCCGCGCGCCATCCACCGGCGGCCGGCGCGCGCTGACCGACGCGCTCTCGCTGGCGGTGGCGCTGCTCGGCCTCGCGACGCTGGGCGAATACGCCTTCGGCTGGCAGCTCGGCATCGACGAGGCGCTGGCGCGCGACACCGCCGCGGCATTCAACCAGGCCAAGGGACGCATGTCGCCGTTCGCGGCGCTCGCGTTCGCCGCGCTGGGGCTCGGGACGATCGCCCTCGCCCGTCCGCGCGTGATCGCGCTGGCGCGCGCGGCCGGCGGTTTCGTCGCGGCGATCGGCGTCGTCTCGCTGATCGGGTACCTGTGGAACGCCACCGAGATCGTGACCGACCAGATCGCCCCGCCGGTCGCGGTGAACACGGCCTGCGGCTTTTTACTGCTCGGCGCGGCGATCTTCCGGATCGGTGCGCCACCGCGGCCGCTGCGCGCGCGCAGCCGGCTCGAGACGCTGGTGCTGCAGGGCTTCGTGCCGACCGTGCTGCTGGTGATCCTGAGCGGCGGCATCACCTACCAGACCGAAGCGAACTTCGCCGGCGCGAGCGAGCGGGCCGGCCACACGCAGGAAGTGCGGGCCGAGCTCGGGCTGCTCTACGGTTCGCTCGCCGACGCCGATGCGGCCCAGCGCGATCGCGTGCTGATCGGCGACGCCTCGTTCGACGACGAGTACGCCGCGCGCATCGCGGAGGTGCGCGCGCACCTCGCGTCCCTCGTCGGGCGGGTCGCCGACAACCCGGCCCAGAGCGCGCTGGTCAAGCAGCTGTACGGGTTGATCGACGCGCACATCGGTGCGCTCGACGAGACCGGCCGCGCGCTGCGCAACCAGGGCGAGGCGGCGGCGCGCGCGACGCTGCTGGCGGCGGCGCGCAGCCGCTCGATGCTGCAGATCCGCACGCTGAGCGCGCAGATGGACGCCGGCGAGACGCAGCTGTTCAGCACCCGGCTGCAGCGCGCGCAGGAGCAGCGCCGCGCGACGCTGATCTCGCTGCTGGCGACGCTCGCGCTGCTGATCGCGATCTTCGCGCTGCTGTTTCGCAGCATCCGGCGCGAGATCGCCGCGCGGCACCAGGTCGAGGACGACCTGCAGCGCCTCAACGCCGACCTGGAGCTGCGCGTCGACGCGCGCACGCAGGAGCTGTCGTTCCAGCGCGAGTTCCTGCGCCGCGTGATCGACCTGAACCCCAACCTGATCTTCGCGAAGGACAAGGACGGCCGCTTCGTGCTCGCGAACCAGGCGACCGCCGACGCGCTCGGCACCTCGGTCGACGCGCTGATCGGCAAGACCGAGCGCGAGTTCGACCTCGCGGCGCCGCACCTGGCGCAATTCGCCGCGGAGGACCGCCAGGTGATCGAGAGCGGCCGCGACCTCGTGATCGACGAGGAGATGATGACGACCGCGCAGGGCGAGCCGCGCTGGCTCTCGACCGTGAAGCGGCCGATGCGCACGCCGGACGGCCAGGCGACGATCGTGCTCGGCGTGGCGGCCGACATCACGGCCCGCAAGGCGGCCGAGGACGCGGTGCGCCGGCTCAACGCCGACCTGGAGCAGCGCGTGCAGGCCCGCACGGCCGATCTGCACGCGAGCAACCTGAAGCTCGACCAGGCGCGCCGCGACTCGGAAGCCGCGAGCCGCGCGAAATCGGCGTTCCTGGCCAACATGAGCCACGAGATCCGCACGCCGATGAACGCGATCCTCGGCCTCACCCACCTGATGCTGCGCGAGCGCATCGGCGAGTCGCTGCGCGACCGCCTGGGCAAGGTCGGCGACGCGGCGCGCCACCTGCTGCAGGTCATCAACGACATCCTGGACATGTCCAAGATCGAGGCCGGCAAGCTGGCGCTCAACGAGGCCGACTTCGCGCTCGACGCGCTGCTGTCGGGCGCGACCGAGATGGTCAGCGGCCGCGCGCGCGACAAGGGCCTGGAGCTGATCCTGGACACCGACGACCTGCCCGCCCGGCTGCGCGGCGACCAGACGCGGCTCTCGCAGATCCTGATCAACCTGCTGTCCAACGCGGTCAAGTTCACCGAGACCGGCTGGGTCCGGCTGCGCGGCGAGCTGCTGAGCGAGAGCGGCCGGCAGATCGAGGTGCGCTTCGAGGTCCAGGACACCGGGCCCGGCATCCCGCCCGACCGCCAGTCGACGCTGTTCAGCGCCTTCGAGCAGGGCGACAACTCGATCTCGCGCCAGCACGGCGGCACCGGCCTGGGCCTGGCGCTCTCGCGCGAGCTGGCTCGCGCGATGGGCGGCGACGCCGGCGTCGTCAGCGCGCCCGGCGCGGGCAGCACGTTCTGGTTCAGCGCGAAGCTCGCGCGCGCCAGCGAGGCGCATGAACACATCGTGACGGTCGACACGACCGGGCTGCGCGCGCTGCTCGTCGACGATTTACCTGAGGCGCGCAGCGTGATCGAGGCGCGCATGAAGTCGATGGGCCTGGAGGTCGACGCGCTGGAGAGCGGGCCGGCCGCGCTCGAGAAGGTCAAGGCCGGGTTGCTCGGCGGCCTGGCCTACGACGTGATGGTGATCGACTGGCGCATGCACCCGATGGACGGCATCGAGACGCTCACGCAGCTGCGCCGGATGCTCGGCGATGCGATGCCGCCGAGCATCCTGGTGACCGCGTCGGACGACGCCGCGGTCGTCGAACGCGGCCTGCAGGCGCGCTTCGACGCGGTGATCCTGAAGCCGATCACCGCGTCGGCGCTGTACGACACGCTGGCCCGGCTGCTGCGCCGCCAGGTCGTCACGACGCCCGGCGCGGGCGGCG
>DASYCA010000107.1:0-7443 GCA_036500445.1 Burkholderiaceae bacterium
GGCCGTTCTCGTGCACGCCGCCCTGCGCCGCGGCGACCACGTAGCACTGGTTCTCGACCGCGCGGGCGCGCAGCAGCAGCTCCCAGTGCGCGAGACCGGTCGTGTAGGTGAACGCGGCCGGCACCGAGATCAGGTCGCACGGCGCGTTCTTGACATCGAACATCAACGCGCGGTACAGCTCGGGGAAGCGCAGGTCGTAGCAGACGCTCAGCCCCACCTTCAGCGCGCCGGCCTGGAACGTCGTCGGCTTGGCGCCGGCGCGGATCGTGCGGCCTTCGTCGTAGTGGTCGCGCTCGCCGTCGAACTTGAACAGGTGGATCTTGTCGTAGCGCGCCACCGCCGCGCCGTCCGGCGCGAACACGCAGTTCGCGTTCAGCACCCGGTCCGGATCGTCGGTGCGGATCGGCAGCGTGCCGCCGATCAGCCAGACGCCATGCTCGCGCGCCGCGTCCGACAGCATCTGCTGGATCGGCCCGCTGCCGGGCGCTTCGGCGATCGCCAGCTTGTCGCGCTCGCCGCGCCCCATCACGCAGAAGTATTCGGGCAGCGCGACGAGCTCGGCGCCGGCCTGCGCGGCCTCGCCGATCAGGCGCCACGCGCTCTCGCGGTTGCGCTCGGCGCTGGTGCCGGAGACCATCTGGATCGCGGCGATCTTCATGCAAACCTCCTGCTGCTCGTCGACTGTGCTCGTCTACTGCGTCCTGCCCGGCACGGACGCCGGCGCCGGCACGGGCGCCGACGCGGCCGAGGCCGGCACGTCGGCATTCGGCACATCATCGCCGAACTTGCGATCGACCTTGTCGACCTTCGGATCCGCCCATGACCCCGACACGTGGAATTCGCGCGTGCCGGCCTCCGTCAGCGGCTTCTTCAGCAGCGCCTGGGCGAGGAAGGCGCCCAGGCCGATCGCCGGGTTGATCACCGCGTACGCGAGCGCGGCGGTGCCGGCGTTGATCTCGGGCACGACGACGACGCGCAGGTCCTGCGTCTCGTGCGCGATGTCGGCGTTGCCTTCCATCAGCACGACCGCCTGCACGCCGCGCATGCGCAGGTTGTTGGTGTGCGCCACGCCCTGCGCGATGCCGACGTCGCCGGTGATGTTGTCGAACGCGAAGCCCTCCTGGAAGACGTCGCGGAAGTCCAGCGACAGGCGCCGCGGCAGCGACTGCAGGCTCAGCACGCCGAGCAGCCGCGCGGCGCCCGGCTCGGCCTTCAGGAACTGGCCGGCGTCGATCGCGACCTTGATCTGGCCGGCGAGGCTCGGGTAGTCGAGCGAGAACGGCGAGCCGTTCCAGCCGACCTGGCCCGACAGCGCGCCCTTGCCGCCGCGGAACACCTTGGGCGTGCCGAGCCGCTCGAGCAGCGCGCCGCTGTCGCTGAGCGCGAGCTTGAAGTCCATCACCATGCGCCGCGGCGGCAGCGCGCCGGCATCGCGTGCGCCGGCGTCGCGCGCGGCGAGCGACCAGTGGCCGGTCGCGCTCAGCTGCGCCTCCGGCGTCGTCACGTCGAGCTTGGTCAGCTGCCAGTCGCGGCCCTGCGGCGTCGCGCGGTTGACCGCCTCGATCTCGACCCGGCCGAGGTGCTTGCCGCGCAGCTCGAAGTCCTCGATCACGACGTCGAGCGCGGGCATCGCCGAGGGCTGCTGGTCGAGCAGGCTCTCGACCTGCTCGTCCTCGCTCTTGGGCAGCGACGCCCGCGTGAGCCGTGCATAGACCCGCCCGGCGCCGCCGGTGGCCGCGCCGCGCCGCGAGGGGGGCCGGTATTCGATGTAGCCGGCCAGCTGATCGGCATCGAGGTTGGCGCGCCAGCGACCATTCGCGTCCTGCGAGAGCCCGGCCGACACGTGCGTGAGCCGGCGCGGGCCGGCGTCGAGCTCGTCGACGCGCAGGTTGATCGCATCCGGCGCGTAGCCGGCGGCCTCGCCGGCCGCCGCGGAGTCGCGCCCGGCCGGGCCGAGCAGCTTGTCGGCGACCGCCTCCCACGGGTCGGTCGCGAGCAGCTTCAGGTTGACGCCGGCGCTCACGCCGCTGGCCGGCTGCGGCGCCGGCTCCATCACGCCGATGCCGCCGCGCAGCACGCGCGGCGTCTCGCCGGAAATATCACGCTGGTACTGGGCCTGCAGGATGTTGCCGAGCTCCAGGCGCAGCGTGTCGCGCTGCGGCGGGCCGGTGGCGGCCGGCTCGAGGCTGCGCTGCACGCGCAGCGCCAGCGGCGTCTCGGCGGCCTTCGCGAGCGGCGCCGGCAGGTCGATCGCGAGGCCGACGAGGTTGCTCGTCACGCTCAGCTCGGGCTCGCCGTGCACGAAGCCCAGGTTCACGCGGTAGCCGGTCTGGCCGCTCAGCACGCCCGCGAGCTTGGCGCCCTGGCCGAGCTCGCTCGCGCGCTTCAAGCCGTCGGCGCTGGCCGTGCCCTGGCCGTTGAAGCGCAGGCTGCCGTCGGGCTGCAGGCCGCCGTCGAAGGCCAGATCACCGCCGTAGACGCGCGCTCGCGCGCCGACGATCGCGAGGCTCTTGTTGGAGAAATCGACGCGGCCCGTCGCCGCGCCGAGCAGCGGGCTGCCGGGCGTGATGCGCACGTCGTTGCCGGCCAGCGTCACGCTGCCCTTCACCGTCGAGCTCTCGGCGCGCAGCAGCGGGATGTCGAGCGCCAGCTTCAGCTCGGCGTTGCCGCTGCCGGTGCTCGCCTCCAGCGCCTTGCCGATCCAGCCGTTGACCGGCGTCGAGGTGACGACGCGCAGCATCTCGGCGAGCGGGCCGCGCGCGCTCGTCTCGATCGCGAGCCGGGCGTCCGACTCGAGGCTCACGATCGCGCCCTGCACGCCGCGGAGCTCGAGGTTGCCGACCTGCGCCTGGCCGTTGTCCAGCGTCAGCGTGTCGCGGTCGATCCCGACGTCGACCGCGACCTTGTTCAGCACCGGCCAGGTCGACGGCGTCGCCGGCGTGTTCGGCAGGTAGGCATAGCGCGCGTTCTCGACATGCGCGGTGATGCGGAACTCGCCGCCCTTCGCCGTCTTCGCGCCGGTGAACGGGAACTCCCACAGATCGCCCTTGACGTGAAAGCCTGCGCTGACGAGGTCGCCGGCCTGCAGCGCGTGCTGCAAGTAGTCGCGCGTCGGCCGCGGGATCGCCGTCGGCAGGTAGCGGTAGGTGCGCTCGACGCGGCCGTTGGAGAGCTTCGCGTCGAGCTCCAGGTGGCCCGGGAAGCGGCCGCCGCGCGACAAGCCGGTTCCGGCGCCCGCGCCGGTGCTCCACGCGGCGGTCAGCTCGCCCTTCGCGTCGGGGTTCGCGAAGTGCGCGTTCCGGACCTGCACGCCGAGCCGGGGCGGCTCGCCCGCGGTCTTGCTCGGTGCGATCGTCCACTGCAGCTGGGCGTTGAGCTGGTCCAGCGGCAGCACGCGCTCGTCGAACACGCCGGGCAGGTCGATGTCGCCGTGATCGATCGCGAGCTGCGCGCTGCCGCCGGCGTCGCTCGCATCGAGCTTGATCGAGGCGTTGCGCAGCCCGGGTCGGCCGACGCCCCCGCCACCGCCATTGGCGCCCGCAGCCGCCGGGCGCGCCGCCAGCGCCAGGCCGGCGAGATCGCCCTTCACGTGGTAATGCGCCGGCGCGTCGAGCGCGCCGTCCCACTGCGCGCTCAGCCCGCTGACGCTGCCCTGCGGCGCGAGATCGGCGAGCAGCTTGCGCACCGCGTCGCCGAGCGGCACGCGGCTCGCGATCTGCGCGATCAGCCCGAGGTCCAGGTGCTGGGCGCCGAACTCGCCGCCGCTGACCGGCTGGCCGCTGCGCTGGCGCAGGGTCAGCGTCATGTCGCCCTCGGGCCAGCGGATGTTGTCGCCGGTCAGGAAGCTGACGTGGCGCGCCGCCATCGCGAGGCCGAGGGGGGTGCGGTTGGCGACCACGCGGCCCTGGAATTCCTCGATGCGCAGCGGCTCGACGTCGGCCGCCAGGCGCAAGGTCATCGCCCGCAGCGCGATGTCCGCGGTCGCGCCGACCGGCTCGCCATTGCGCACGTCGACCCAGGCGCGCAGCGCGCCGACGCCCTCGTCCAGCTCGAACGGCAGGCTCACGTGCTGGCGCAGCTCGTGCGTGTCGGCGCGCGGCAGGCTCAGGTAGGCGCTGCCGCTCCAGTGGCGCCAGTCGCCGCCGCGCTGCAGCAGCGGCTGCGTGAAGCGGCCTGAGAGCGTGAAGCGGTCGCCCCAGTCGGGCGGCGGCGTCGCGTCGATGCGGATGTCGTGCGTGCGCAGGCCGTTGCGCACGATCAATTGCACGTCGCCGAGCGCGAGCGGCGCGGCCGAACGCATCTCGTCGATCCAGCGCAGCGACCCGCCGCGGATCACGAACTCGCGCTGGGCGAAGAACCAGTCGGCCGCCTCGCTGTTCTCGCTCGTGCCGGTCGCGCCGACCGCCAGGCCGCCGACGAAGATGTGACCAGATGCGTCTCGGCGCACCTCCAGCTCGGCGCCGTCGATCAGCAATTGCACGAAACGCAGCTGCAGCGAGAGCAGCGAGCGGGGCGAGATCGCGGCGACCACGCGGGGCAGGCGCAGCGCCGGGCGCTGGTCGGCGCCCAGCAGCTCGACGTCGCGCAGCTCGAACGAGGGCACCCAGCCCTTGGAGCGGACCTCGATCTGGCCGATGCGCACCGGCACCCCGAGCGCCCGGCTGGCGCGCTGCTCGATCGGCTCACGCCATTGCTGGATGTGGGGCAAAATCCCCCAGTGCAGTGTCAGCCACGCGATCAGCAATAAGCTCCACGCGGTGAAAACCACCCCGAACAACGCGCGTGCACACCAGCGCACCCGGACCCAGCGCTTGGGCAGATCCTCGCCCACGCGCGGGTCGTCGGCGCGCGGTTCGGAGTCGGAAATGGCGGGCGGAGTCAAAGACATGAATACATCGGTGCGCCCGCCAGTCTGGCGATGGGCTGGCCAGTCAATCTAGCACAGAGCCCATTCGCGACCATGGGTTCAACCTTGCCGCTGCCTCTTCGTCCCGCCGTGCTCGCCGCCGCGGCCGCGGGGGGCGCCACCGCCGAGTACAGCCGATTCGTCCAGCGCATCCGCCGCCGCTATGGCGCGGAGCTGGCGCTGCTGCCGCCCGGGCTGCCGACGCGCGCCGCGATCGACGCGCTGATCGAGCGGCTGCTCGCCGACGGCCGCGCGCTGCCGAGCGCGCTGCGCGTCGCGCGCCAGCTGGTGCTGGAGCGGCTCGCGATGCTCGATGTCGAGCAGGGCGCCTTGATGTCCGACGTCACCTGCGCGATGACGGAACTGGCCGAGGCGACGCTCGAGCGCGCGCTGGCCCAGGCCCGCATCACGCACGACGCGCGCTACGGCGCCCCGCGCAACGAGCGCGGCGAGGTGATCGACTTCTGGGTCGTCGGGATGGGCAAGCTCGGCGCGCGCGAGCTGAACGTCTCCTCCGACATCGACCTCGTCTACGTCTACGAGGAGGACGGCCAGACCGATGGCGCGCAGCCGGTCAGCGCGCACGAGTACTTCGCCCAGGTCGCCAAGAGTTTGTACACGCTGATCGGCGAGACGACCGAAGACGGCTTCGTATTCCGCGTCGACCTGATGCTGCGCCCGAACGGCAACTCCGGGCCGCCGGCCGTCAGCATGGCGATGCTGGAGGAGTACCTGCAGCTGCATGGCCGCGAGTGGGAGCGCTTCGCCTGGCTCAAAAGCCGCGTCGTCGCGCCGCGCGCAAGCGTCGCCAGCGGCCGCGCGGTCGCGCTGCGCACGCTCGTCACCGCGTTCGTCTACCGCCGCTACCTCGACTACGGCGTGTTCGAGGGCCTGCGCCAGCTGCACGCGAAGGTGCGCGAAGAGGCCCAGCGCCGCGCCGCGGGCCGGCCCGAGCGCGCCAACGACGTCAAGCTCTCGCGCGGCGGGATCCGCGAGATCGAGTTCATCGTGCAGCTGCTGCTGGTCGCGCGCGGCGGCCAGTTCCCCGAGATCCGCACCCGTTCCACCTTGAAATCGCTCACGAAGCTGGCCGCCGGGGGCCTGATGAAGCCGGCGAGCGCGGCCAAGCTGGCCGAGGCCTACGAGTTCCTGCGCCGCGTCGAGCACCGGATCCAGTACCTGGACGACCAGCAGACGCACCTGCTGCCGACGGTCGACGCCGACCTGAACTGGATCGCGCGCAGCCTGGGCCTGCTGTGCCATCCCTCGGAAGCCAGCGACGCCTGCGAGCTGCTCGACAAGCTCGGCGAGGTGCGCGAGTTCGTCGCGACCGAGTTCGACGCGCTGCTGCGCGACGGCCGCAGCACGCCGGCGAACGGCAAGGCCAACGGCTGCAAGACCTGCGGGGGCACGCCCGAGCCGGTCGACAGCGAGGGCTTTCTCGAGCAGCTGCCGCCCGAGCTCGCCGCGCGCGTGCGGCCGTGGCGCGAGAACGCCAAGATCAAGCTGCTGCGCGACGACAGCAAGCTGCGCCTGGCGCGCTTGATCAAGCGTGCCGCGAAGGCGGTGCAGGACGGCTATTGCACGATGGAGGCAGCGGTGCGCTTCGTCGACTGGGTCGAGCCGCTGCTGCGGCGCGAAAGCTATTTCGCGATGCTGGTCGAGCGCCCCGAGGTCCAGAACCGGCTGCTGCGCCTGCTCGGCCTGGCGCGCTGGCCGATGCGCTACCTGATGCAGCACCCCGGCGTGATCGACGAGCTCGCCGACGAGCGGCTGCTGCACGGCCGCTTCGACGCCGCCGAGTACACCCTCGAGCTCGACGCGCGCCACGCCGCCTGGGAGCGCTCGGGCCAGGCCGATGAAGAATTCCTGCTCGACACGCTGCGCCGCGCGCACCATGCCGAGGTCTTTCGCACGCTGGTGCGCGACGTCGAGCGCCAGATCACCGTCGAGCAGGTCGCCGACGACCTCTCCGCGCTCGCCGACGCGACGCTCGCGATCGCGATGCGCTGGGCCTGGCGCCATCTGAAGCAGGCACACCGCGCCGAGCCGCTGCTCGCGGTGATCGCCTACGGCAAGCTCGGCGGCAAGGAGCTCGGCTATGGCAGCGACCTGGACGTCGTGTTCGTCTACGACGACGCCGACGAAGCCGACCCGGACCGCGCCGCCGAGGTCTATGCCGCGTTCGTGCGCAAGCTGATCAACTGGCTGACCTTGCGCACCGCGGCCGGCGAGCTGTTCGACATCGACACCGCGCTGCGCCCGAACGGCAATTCCGGGCTGCTCGTGACCTCGCTCGCGTCCTTCGAGCGCTACCAGAGCGGCCGCGGCAGCAACACCGCGTGGACCTGGGAGCACCAGGCGCTGACGCGGGCGCGCTGGTGCGCCGGCTGGCGCGGCCTGGAGCCGCAGGTCGACGCGGTGCGCCGCGCGGTGCTGTGCGCGCCGCGCGATCCGGTCGCGCTGCGTGACGAGGTCGTCGCGATGCGCGAGAAGGTCCGCGCCGGCCACCCGGTGCGCGGCGGCCGCTTCGACGT